>CAZVBC010000021.1:0-31847 GCA_964625155.1 uncultured Pirellulaceae bacterium | reverse complement strand
CAGCGTTTTCTGCTTTGCATCGTCGCGTGAGTCAATGATCGTCCTAAAATCGCTCACTACCCGGAAAGGATTGTCTCACGCAAGGGCGGCAAGATGCACAGGAGGAGAAGCAGGTATGTATGTGGCGTCGTTCATGTGCCTGCGCGATTTGGAAATGGGCTTAGATGGAAAAGCGTGTTCTCGTTTTTCTGTGAAGGTCAAATCACTGGCTATCCGGACCATTCGCTCGTTCGAATTCCTGGAGCCCATTAGAGACGAACCGGCTTAGGTTCGCCTTCACACATTATCCAACTGCCGTCGGTTGGCAACTGGCTAAATTCTTGCTGTTGACCAGAATGCCAGTGAATCGATACGTCGACAGTGCCGCTAAACGGCCCAAGCCCAAAATGCAAAAGAGTACCGAAGTGGCTTTGGTAGCCGCGTCCGGCAACGACCTCCTGAGTAAGCGTCCGGTCTTTCGTTCGTATCTCCACTTTCGTACCAACCGCGTCTCGATTCGATTTCCTGCCCACCAGTCGCAACTGAATGTAATGACCAGGTGCCTTGGTATCGTTCTTGATGATCTGAGGCCGATCGTTCAGGTTGAGCACGACAACATCGAGACGACCATCACCATCTAAGTCATCGTGCGCAGTCCCGCGACTGACCTGCACAGCCTTGCCTGCCGAGCCAACCAGAGTACTAATATCCTGAAATCGCTTACCCTGCATATTGCGCAACACCAGATTGCGAGTCGCGAATCGCTCGGTGTCGTTAACCTGCGAGCTGCCATCGATCAAGTGTCCCGTTGCGATGAATAAGTCCGGCCAGGTATCGTTATCAAGATCGGAGAATCCAACTCCCCAGGTCAAGCTTCTTGTCGCCACACCCAAACCGACTTTGGGCCCGATATCATCGAAGTACCCCATGCCTGAATTGCGGTACAGCGTGGGGATTTCATCGATAAAATTTGTGGTCACCAAGTCCATATCTCCGTCACCGTCGAAATCGGCTATATCGGCACCCATCGAAGCTTGTTGTGAACCTGTCACGTCGTAGGCTACTCCGGCAAGGAGTCCAACCTCTTCGAAACTGAAGTTCCCTTTGTTTTCGAACAGAAAATTCGCTGCGGAATCATTGCACACAAAGATATCAGTGTCACGGTCGCTATCGAAATCAAAGGCGACCACTCCCATTCCTGGTCCAGCCACATTGGCAATGCCTGAACTGAGACTGACGTCACTGAAATTGCCATCTCCCAAATTGCGATACAGTGTATCCGTATCGGGCGGAAACTCTTTGGGACCAGGTGCAGCCGGCACTCCGAAGAAAGTGCGATTTACAGCTTTGTCGAAACTGAATTCGATATAGTTGGAAAAGTAGAGGTCCAAATTGCCGTCTCCATCGGCATCAAGAAATGCCGCACCGGCGGCCACACGATTCCTTTTCTCCGTTTCGACGAACTCACGACGTGCAAAAGTTCCGTCACCGTTATTTACGAGCAACACATTGGGACCATAGTTGGCAATAGCTAGATCGGTATCCCCATCATTGTCATAGTCCCCCGCGACAACCCCCAAAGCAAAGCCTATGTCACCACAACCGGCTGCATCGGTGACATCCGCGAACCGCATGTCCCCAAGGTTTCGAAACAATCGATTTTTCGGGATTGGCACTTCATGAGCATCCTGCAAAGGAGCTCCGTTAAGAAAATAAATGTCGACGAGTCCGTCGCTGTCGTAATCGAAAGTGGCCAATCCCGACGCCACTGTCTCGATCAAGAAGTGTTTACCAGTGCGGCCAGCAAAATGTTGAAACGCAACTCCAGTCGCGGCTGTCACGTCCATTAATTCTATTGACTCTTGAGCGTACAAACTGGTTCGTGTGCCCAGAATCAACGCCACGCACTGAATCATCAGGCAAGTTTTCGACACTACTGATTCCCCATTGCATTTTTCAGATGCTGCATGGCTCCTCGATAGATCTGATTCTCAGGATCTAGGCGAATTGCTTCACTTAGCGATTGATATGCACGGTTCAAATCGCCATTGACAGCATACGATTGGCCCAATAATTCGTGATCCGCTGCCGTACCTCGCATCTGCACCAACTTCGTCGCTAACTTAATCGTTTCTGGCAAACTGCTCTGCGCGCGAATCAACGTTCGCACTAGTGAATCGTATCCGACAGGACTGTCGGGGGCCAAACGCACGACTTCGCGAAACGCGGCTTGCGCATCAGCATGGTCACCCATTTCGGAGGCTAAGAAACCGATCGTAAACTGCCAACTCGAATTGTTCGGAGCCAGTTTGGATTGTTGTTGAGCCACTGAGATCGCTTCAGCGAGACGTCGTTGACTGCGCAGGACTGAGACTAAAACACTGCTCGCGTGCGAGTTGTTAGGACTAAGCACTAAAGCACGCTTGATAACGCGTTCGGCATGGTTGAATCTACCTGCCCCCACGTAGACTTCCGCCGCATTGCAATACCTATCGGCACAGGCTTTTAGTTCTTCATCAAACGTCCTTTGGGGTGAAAGCTCGGTTTGTTCCGCCGTTCGCCTCGCGTGTTGTGTCGTCAACAACTCCTTTGCTTCGTCGCGTTTTCCAAGTCGAAGAAGTGCTGTAGCCAACCCCTGTTCGGCGCGTGGTAAGCCAGGTACAAGCGTCAACGCAGTGCGAAACGCAGGTTCCGCCAATTCGAATTGGCTGTTCGCCAAATAACTTTGCCCTAATCGCAAATAGGTCGTCGCTGATTCTGGATACTTGGCCACAAATGAGCTGAGCGTTGTTATTGCTTCGTCGATCTGCCCAAGTTTGGTATAGGCGTCAGCAAGATCGTGTACCAATTCGACGTTCGCAGGGAGCGTGGAAACCGCTTGTAGGAACAACTCAATCGCTGCCTCAAAGTTTGAATTCAGCATCTCGACCTTGCCCAATCCGTGGGTCGCGTATGCATATTGAGGCGCTGCCTTGAGAGCGGAACGCCAGCATGCAGCCGCATTTTCACTCTCGCCGAATAAGAGGCTAAATCGTGCCTTGACTTCGAGTGCATCAGGATTGCTAGGGAACGCGTTAATCAGTTCGTCCGCCAATGCTAACGACTCTTGGCGCAAGCATAACGAATCCGCTGGCCTTTGCTCTGAGCCAATGGGAGCTGAAATATGTTGAGGTACTCCAGCAACGGAGGAATCTTTATCCGTTGCGGCGGCAGGTGTACTTGGAACCGGATCATCCTTTGCGGTTATCTGACGATTAACTCCCGGAAGGATTTTCTCCGTCATTATTTGCGACTGATTCGTGCCGCGTTCTGAAAGTTCGTCTGTCCTGTGCGTGCACGACGAAAGAACTGACAGCCAAACCGCCACGTTCAAGACGATTACAGTGTGCTTCGATGATCGCCAGTGGAACGTGTACATGCGGCCTCAATTGACGAGCAAACGCGGTTAAGCTGACAAAGACACTCAAGAAACCTGTAGCATTCAGCTTCCCTAACGGATGCCAAAGCATCTGGATTCAGTCTATCGCAAATCGATTCTCAAATCAAAGTCCAATTGCAACACCAGCATAACCACCACATTCTTACGCTTAGTTGGACAGCACCAGTTGGCTCGCCAAAAATAGTCCTACGCTTGAGCAATGTTTCCGTTTAAATGCGCAGAGATAACGCTAGGGAATGCCTTTTCTACCAGCATTCAGTCCCTAACGGGACGGTTGCGCAGCTAGCGCCGCGACCACGCACGTGGAACGAACTTGCGCAAACACAAACCCATGCAATACCAAATTTTTAACAGGCCAGGATAATGCTAGGCTGTATCATCTGTTGATTACAACATGCGGCACTTGCGTCGCAATATCCACTCGAGCGTTATTAAGACGAAGAATGTTAATGCGACCAGAGGATGGTTCCACAAGGGTTGTGGAGGTAAAGCTCCCATGCGAACTGCAGTGCCGCGTGGCAGTTCGTCAAATAGCTGTTGGGCTTGATCAGGCAAATAGAATCTACCTCGCGAAGTCTCAGATGTCGCACGAAGTCCGGCCCAATCTGCTCGCAAATTCGCTTGCTCGCCGGGTGGCGCGGTAACGCTGAACGAAGTACTGGGTGGCTCGCTGACTGCCGGGTGACTGAGTATTACGCGGTGATTCCCGGCCACAAAGTCATGTTTAGTTGCTTGGTATAAATTCGCCGCACCAACGACTCTTGGCAACGATAGCTCAGTGCGCACACCGTCGGCCCGCTCAATACTGACGCGGCATTCGTCTCCGGCAGCGAGCGCATCCTGGGGCCTAAGTCGCGCGACAATTCTGACGGGGTTACCCAAGTTTACTCGGCGCGGCTCGGCAACAATGGTTGATTTGTCATTTTGCGAAAAGCGACCGCGGCTAAGCCAGCGCAGCATTTGGATCCAATAACGCTGGTGGTATAAGTCATTCCCACCGTAGCTGCTCCAGCGATATGTTTCATCCGTTGCTTGAACAACCACTCGTCCAGCGCCCACAAAATGGCTGATCAAAATCGGCTTCACGTTGCCCGGGCCATCGGTAGAGTTTCCTACGGCCGAATCTAAGGTCGCCAAAATCTGTGCTGCTGGTTTAATGGCGGAGAAATCCTGCGTCCAACCGGGACCAGGGAGTGACCGCCACAACTTGGAATTTTCTTCAGTTCCTGCAATCAATTGCAATGGCAGCGAAGACTGGCCGATGTTTGTCGGTTGCCAGCGTTTTTGCTCAGGATTTGACTCGTGGTTGGTCCCGCGAGCTGCAAACTCGACAGGAAAGATCGCGGCCAGTGGCCAACCACTTAATGCTGAAGGTGAATAATCGGGACTGCATGCCAAGATCATGCCGCTGCCGCCACTGGATACTTGTTCCACTATGGACGACTGAATTCCACGACTGATCAATGAAGGATTGAAGTCACCAAAAACAAATACATCGTATTTGGAAAGTGTCTCGCGGTCGCCAGGTACCAATCGCATGGCAGAATCGTCTTGGTTAACAAAGTCAACATCGGCGTCTTGGAGAACGCAATCGATTTCAAAGGCTCGAACAAGCTTGTTTCCAGGTTGCCTTACTCTTTCCAACAGGTTCTTTAAGAAGCGAAATTCGAAACTCGGCGTCTTATATACCATCAGTACTCGAATAGATTGGTCACTGACCGTGAGCGACCTTTCGAGAACATTGTTTTCCAAGTTGGTCTCACCAGGAACTTGTGAAGCGGCAATCGATAAAGCTATTTCGCCAATGCGGTTGGGCACGAAGCGCAAGCGAACTTGATGCTGACTCCCATCGCGGGTCAGTACCATATTGGTCGAATCGAGTTCTTCACCAGTCGATACATCGGTCATACGTACACGGATCGAAGCACGGTCGATGTCGGTTCCCGAAAGTGTGAATTGCAAGCTGACTTCATCACCTAGGAATACACCTTCGTCGACCAACAGATCGCTCAAACGGACATCGGGCTGAGCCAATTCGCGACCTATCGCCACCGTGTGGATTGGAATGGTCTGCGAACGCGCTTTCGCTGCCGCCTCAGCTAACGTAGGCCCGGAGGTAGTAATTCCGTCGGTCAATAGAACAATCGCGGCAGTCGGGCGTCCGAGCTGTTGAATTAGAAGAGAGCCCAGGGATTCGCCTAGACGGCTTTGCAATGCATCCGGTGGCACCGATTGAAGGGCTGACATGAAACCTGCCGAAGTGTCCAGCAATTGCATCGATTCGGCCATTGTCATCCAGCGCACCTGGTATCTCTGCTCAAGAGTCTTCCATGTGGCTGGCGAATAATTCTTGAGCAGCGCTAAGGCTGATTCGAAACGTGTCGGCGGGCCGTCAGTTTGCTGTGGCGTACTGCTTTGAACAGGTGGTGTGCTGTTGGTACTTTCATAGTCCCGCGTCGCCATGCTCGCGGATCGATCAACGACGATAACCAACTCGGGCTTGTCGCTTTTGAACCTCAACCAATTCCAGCCGGCAATCATCCAGACCGTTAAACCCAGCAAAGCAATTCTTGATAGGGCCATGATCGCGCGCAGCGATTTGCTAGAATCGCCACGATCGGTCACATAAAGATAGGCAATTGCGGCAGTCATCGTCGCGGCCAGCAACACAGTCAACCAAATCGGTAAGGGCCAATTGCGTTGCAAAACGCTTTCGATAGCTGGAGCCGTATCTGCCACAGCAACGACGTGCGTTCCCCAGCTCATGATCTCTAACGGTTGGCCGAACCTGAGGATCGTCACGTCAGCCTCCTGCCCATCGACCAGGCAAGTAGAGATTCGGCAACAAGCACAAGCAATAGAGTCGACAGTAGAATTCGAGCCAAGCGATCATGGATTTCGTGATTGGCATCGATGTTCGCTGGATCTAAATCGGTGTCAAGACTTGTCGTCGATGTTGGTAATGATCCTAAGCCCACAGACTCAAGACTACTTTCCGTCGGATCGATGTTTGCAATGACCTTTGACGTTGTCTTGTCCGCGCGCTCGAGGCGGTAGATTCCGCGGCGCATGGTATCGTCGAGTCTCCACTTTAGATGGCCATCTTCCATGGATTCGACTGTCCCCATCGGCGACTCGCGTCCATTGGGAAAGACGACTCGCAGTTGCGAATTGGCTGGCTCGATGCCAGTCATCGACTGTCCCACCAGAATATTGCGAGCTTGAGCTTCACCGCTGGTGATAACTTGAACTGATTGGCGCAACAAGGGAACGAAACTGGGCCAAGTGGCTATCGCGTTCCATAACGGTTGGTTTCCTGCAGAGGTATGCTGCCATGCTTGAGGCATGCTCAGCCAAATCGCGACCCAGCCTCGACCAATCTTTCGGCGTACGATCAGTGGCTCGGAATTCTGTAAACTCACATCGACTGTCAACTCGGCGGTTGGTTGTGGTTGGATGCGCCAGTAACGAAATATAGGAGTCGTTAACAAGCCTGAGTCCGGAAAGTCGGCAAAAGGGGCCACGACAGGACTGGTATACTCCAATGGATCTATTTGCCAAGTTTCTTCTTTGGAGGGTTCAAGCAATTGCAAACCCAATAGATTGCGATCGGGATAGCGCGACAGTTGATTCCAAACCTCAATTTGGGTTGCTGGTCCAAGGAAGACAGCCAAGCCTCCACCGCGATCAACAAATTGTCGTAGTCGTACGGCCGTTGCTTCCGCAAGTTCGTTGGCTCCGCAAAGTACAATTGCATGAGAGTTTGTAAAATCCTGTGAAGTAAGTTCGAGGTACGAAATCGTTCGAGTGGTCATCAATTCGTCAGCTTTACCAGTTGGTGCAACAGCTAGGGCAGTCATGCGCGCGTCGCCGGGATTCTGTTCTACGCACAGTACACGAATTTGTTTTCGCTCTGGCACCACCACTTCGCGGCGATTATCAACTTCCAAACGGTCGTGGGGAATCGCAACTGCAACAACACATTCTTCAGGGCTGGAGCAGGGCACCTCAGCATGAACAGTTCTTACTTGCCTAATTCCCAAGTCAAGAAATTCGCTGTGCACGGTTTGGTCGTCAATCAAGAACTGAATGGGCACACCATTGGCGAACGCTGAACTGAAATTTGCCACCGAAGCTTCAATGCGGAGTCGGCCTGGGTTACTCGATCCCACCCTGGTCGCCACGATGTCAGTAACGGCCATATTAGCCGGCACACCGCTGACCACTGATTCAATCGTCACTTTGTGTTTGGCTGCCAACCGTGCAAACCGTTGTTTGACGACTGAGTCTGTCGCGCTCTCCCAGGTGTCTCTTCCCAGATCCGTCAATATGACAATCTGAACTCGGCGTTGTTTAGAATCGAAGTTTCGGTCATCTTGTGCGATATCTTCGATCGCTTGTAAACAACTAGTCAAATCGGCGCCTGTATCGAGCAACTCCAGTTCGTTGAGCTGGCTGGCCATCGAAGCTCGATCAAACGTAACTCTAGAGATGATGGCACGCGAAGGTTTGCCAAGCGAAATCAGCGCAAACGAATCTCCTGGCTGGCTAGTCGCAATCAATTCAGCAGCGCGAGCTTTCGCAGCCGCAAATCGAGTTTCCGATGCCTGTTGATAACCCATAGAATATGAGCAATCGAGGACCACCACCCACAATCTCGGAGGCACGACCAAGTCCACATCTCCAGCCACTGAGGCGCTCTGGTAAAACGGACGCGCAAGTGCCAGAGCAAGTAAGCAACAGGCCAGCATGCGCAGGGCCAGCAAGATTAGTTGTTCGATCCTTACTCGCCGCGATTGCTGTTGGATGACCTTCATCAGCAAATCGATGGCCGCCCATTTGACAATTTGTTGGCGATGGCGTTTGAGCAAGTGCAAAATCAACGGAATCGCGGCACAGAGGCTCCAGAAAAGCATCCCGGCGCTGCCAAAGCCCACCACACCAAGGCATATGTAATTGGTTCCCATCAGCTCCTCCGCCTGCGACGCCGCGCGAGGATTGGTGGGAGTGAATGGGCCAGCGACTGATTGGTCTTGAGACGAAAGTAATCGATGTCCGCTTCGCGGCAAGTCGCTTCGATTCGGGCACAGAACTGCATCATTTCCCGGCGGTAGGCCGAGGCAATCAAACGTGCATCGGCAATCACCTCGGGCATATTCTCTAAACCGACAAAACGCGTGGCCTGGTCAAACGGAAATTCGAGTTCGGCAGCATCCAATACTTGCAACACAATCACATCATGTCGCTGGAATTTCAGCAATTTCAACGCGCTGGTCAATCGCTGAAGGTCGTCCAGCAAATCGCTGACAAGCACCACAACACCTGGGCGCGAAATGCGAGCTGAGAGTTGCCGGAGTACGTCTCCCAAATTCGTCCTGGGATTGCTCGGTGTATTTTCAAGCACATGCAACATGTCATCGAATTGGCTAGGACTGCTACTGGGTGGCAACCAAGCATCCAATTGTGACGAAAATGCACCAAGCGCTACGGAATCTTGCTGAGAAATTACTAAATACGTCAGACTGGCAACTAATAATTGACTGTATTGAAGTTTACTAAGCGGAGAATTGGCTGACCGATAGGTCATGCTTTCGCTGGTATCCAACAAGAAATAGCAAAGCAAATTGGTTTCGTCTTCGTACTGTTTGACATACACCTTGTCGCTGCGTGCGAAGACTTTCCAATCGATCTGCCGTACATCATCACCGGGCGCATACTCCCGATGTTGTGCAAATTCGACGGAATGGCCTTTTAATGGGCTGCGATGCAAGCCAGCCACCAGCCCTTCGACCAGTGTACGGGCTCGCAAACCCAGCGGTCCGATCCGCGCCAACGTTTCAGGATCGAAGTACTTTTGCGACTCGTTCACGCGACTGACTCGAAGGGAGCGATTGATCGACATGGCGGATCACGTCCTGGATGATGCTCTCCAAGGATATCCCGTCCGCCTCGGCCTGAAAATTCAATTTGATCCGGTGTCGCAAGACCGGTAACGCGACCGCTTCGATGTCCTCGCGCCGTACGATCGGACTGCCATGCAATGCAGCACGCGACTTTGCACCCAACACAATATATTGACTGGACCGTGGACCAGCGCCCCAGCGCACACAGCGTTTGACGACGTCAAGCGTTTGCGGTTCACTGGGACGCGTCATGCGCGCGAGCTGGGTTGCTAACAACGCCAAACTTGGCGTGATCGCAATACGCCGCACAATTTGCGTCAACCCAATCAATTCCTCACCAGTGATCTGCTCATTCAATTCATGTTTGTGATCGGAGGTACCGCGCAAAACGATTTCGACTTCGTCGTCCAGATTTGGATAGTCGACCATAACATTAAACATGAATCGATCCAATTGAGCTTCAGGAAGTGGGTACGTTCCTTCTTGCTCAATTGGGTTCTGAGTTGCCAAGACGAAAAATGGATCGGGCAACGGATGACGTTTGCCACCGGCAGTAACCTGATGCTCTTGCATGGCCTCTAACAAAGCCGCCTGCGTCTTGGGGGGAGTTCGGTTAATCTCGTCAGCTAGTACGACATTGGCGAAAATCGGGCCCGCGATAAAACGAAAATCTCGAGCACCGGTAGCACGATTCTCTTCGATTACTTCGGTTCCGGTAATGTCCGTGGGCATCAGATCGGGAGTGAATTGGATGCGACTGAATTTCAGTGACAATGTGCGCGCTAAACTGGAAATCATCAGCGTCTTAGCGAGACCAGGAACTCCAATCAACAAACAGTGTCCTCCGGCAAATAAGGCCACAAGCAATTGCTCGATTACCTCTTGCTGGCCGACAATCGCGTGCGCCAATTCACGTTTGATATTCGAATATGCACTGCTCAGCCGCGCCAAGCTGCGACGCCCTTCTTCTGCGGATTCGATCTCACTTTGTTCTTGCACGTATTGTTATTCTCCCGCTCACTATTGTCCGGAAAACTCGGCTGCAAAATCTTGAGCGCTCAGCGTTCGACCAGTAGCCTTTTCCGTCATTGTATTCCAGGGATACAGTTTCCCGTGAGCAAATACTCGCTGCATCATAAAATCACCAACTTCAGGCTTGTCGAAATAGATCGCTTGCCCAGCCGGTTGTTCCTTTAAGACATCTCGTGCAATTGTCGCATGCACTTGGCATGCAAACAGCTCACCAAGCATATAATTGTGATAGTAGGCAGGCGCCGAGACGACGTGAATCTTGCTGGCATAATCCGGAGCATTGCGTCCTGTCGGCTTGGTCAGCATCTGGTATTTTGAAACCAATTCCCACCACAACTTGTTCAAATCTTGGTCGGGATGAGCATACATCTCTTTCTCGAAACGGAACATCACCTGGCACCAACGCGAGAAGATCAACAGTTTATTGCGACGCATACGCTGAGCCGTACTATCGTATGCAGCGGCATCGGGAACTGTTAATCCCATTCCTTGCAACCATCGCGAACTGCTGGCCAAGCGTTCGAACATCATGGCCACTCCCTCGGTCGCCAAGATATGCGCTTCGGATTTAAGTAAATAAGGGAGCGTTGTGGGAATGTTCTTGCTGCTGTATACCGCATGTCCCAGTTCATGCAACATCGTGGTCATCCAGTACTCATTAGGCACAATGTTGGCCAGTACCCTCACATCTCCTTCACGATCGATATCGGTACAAAATGCATGAGGACTCTTGCCTGGTTTTTCGTACAAGTCACTTCTCTGCAATACATCATCAATGGGCAACCCGATGCCAGCATAAAACCTGCTACAGATGGCCAAAATATTCGTCTTTGCAAATACAGCATCCACGTTGGTTTCGTATACGGCCGGAGGTTGCTGAAAGAACGGATCGTGATAATGCCAGGGTAAAAGTTCGCTGGGAGAAATGCCGTACTTCGCGGCCAGACGCCGATCGATATCTTCCTTCATGGAAGCGAACGGCTGGCGAGTCAATTCATCCAGTTCATCAAATAATTTCAGCACATCCGCTTGCGATTGCTCGTTCAATCGTAGCGACATGTCGTGAAAGTCGGCAAACCCCAAACTCCGAGCGGCTTGATTGCGCAGACTTACCAGTCGTTTCAGATCTTGCTCTACCGCAGCGCCAACACCTTTGCTGGCTTCCCACGCTTTGCGTCGCATTTGCTGGTCGGAAGAAGTCGACAATACATCACGCACTTGACTGTCCGACAGCGACTGGTTGTCGACGACCGCGCGATAAACGTTGAACGCTTTCTCAATCGCGTTAGCGGTTGCAGTCATCTGCTCAAGCAGCTTGGGTTCCACCTGCTTTTCAAGATAAACCAAATACAACAATTGGATCTGTCGCTTAAGGAGTGGATCAACGACCGTGCCGTCACGCAACTGTTTGAGAGCCGCAAACCGAGCCTTGTCGCCCAGTGCCTTGTCCAGCGCGTTTTGGGCGGCAACTTTTGCTGCAAATGCCTGATCGCTGCCTGTTGTGTTGGCTTCCCACCATGCGCGGTTCAGGGCAATCTCCAAAGGGCGCACTTGGTCAACGTGCTGATCCACAATCCGTTGAGCTTGTACATCGAGCGACGTACTTTTGGTTTGAGCAGGGATTTCATTCCCGTGCAGTGTCATAACCACCACCAAAAAAACACAGCCTTCAGCAATGCGTTTCATCTTATCAATCTCACCTTCCAATGTCCGAATCTGGCTCAGTCATCCGGCATTATAGCGCGAGAGCGGTTTGGATCATCGCAAGACTCTATGAAATCGAGAATTGCGACCAACACCTGTTTGCAACCGCAATCCAATTCCTTGTCCGCTAAGTCGAATTTGGTAAAGGCAAATTATGCCAATCCTCGGAATCGGTTCCGCGATTATAGCCGATCCGGAGCCCCTGTCTGTGCCCAAACAAGTAGAACCGTTGGAAGCCGATCGAGACGATTACTCTGAACTTGGTTCAATCACTAATGGGCTGAGGAACAGCGCATTAAGAAAGATTCGGTTGGTACCATGCCAATAAGCGCGAAAGTTAGGATTATCAACCATAGCAATGACTCTTCCTGCTCCCACACCATCGACGATAATGCTGGCCGACTCAGCCAATGTTTGGCGATTTTCTTTCGAGAGGTAACCGGATATCTGTCCGGCCTGCTGGTCGTTTGTCGGATATATGGCTGGCGTCGAATAGGGATTGGACGAAGGTTCCATAAAAATCCGTTGATCTCGGAACACGAACAATCGATCATCGGTATAGCCGTACGCCAATGGATGAGTTACATCCAATTCCACTTGAAAAATTGCTCCGCTGACCAATTGCAAATCTGCATTAGTTTCTGCCGAAGCAAAAGGTTGTCGCTGGCGAGACATGCCTTGTGGAGTTGCCGAGCGTGTGGAACGCAAGCGAATGTTTGCTAACTTCTTTGACTCGAGCCAACGTACACTACTGCCAAGTCCCACAATGGTACCGCCACGATTCAGCCAGCTTTGAATGCGGGCGACTTCGGTATCACTGATTGAGGAATAGGAGCCGCTGGGAAGTACCACGTGTGAATACTGACTTAGATCGACGGTTCCTAATCGATCAGCTTCGACCAATGTAACTGGAATTCCAAAACGACGATCAAGCAAGTGCCAAGCTTCACCTGCTTCACTAGTAACGACACCTGCACCGATCGCTAACAAGATGCGAGGTATGTTTAACTGACGCAGCGTACTGCTACCCAAGTCCGATCCCGCTGGTGTCAATCCCGTGCGGGTAACAAGTACTGGCGTGCCGTCTTGTTCCGCAGCTTCAGCCAATATTCGTTGAATGATTTCTCGTTTCTCAGGTTGGCTTCCGACATGTACCATCAAAGTACCTGCAGGTACGGTAGTCCCTTCGGCAGTGGTCAGCGGACTTTCGGAAACCTGCACGCGCACCTGGGCGCTCAATAATCGATACAGGGTGCGCGGAGTGTAATAAGATCGGTAATCAATGGTGTAAGCCAAATCTTGTTCATCGGGAGCGAACTTCATTTTGGGAAATTCCATTTCCGCAATCGGCTTGCCCAGCCACTCAGGATTCGCTGGATCGGGCAACTCTGCAGAACGCAGATTAAAAGCTGCTGGCAAAGTCCACGCGGAAGTATCGTAGAAAATATTTTCTTTGAAGTTGGTCGGACGATCACATAATGCTCGAACGAACATGTACTCTCGCTGTTCAGCGGGCACCACGATGGAGTCATTGGCTGTGTGAGTGACATTGCCCACAGTCATGTCTTTGCGCAACTGAAAACCTTGGATTTGATGCCTCTTTAATATCTGAGCAAACTCATACAGGCGGACTGGATCGTGTGCTGCTGTGAAGATATATGTCTTGGTAGTTGCTTGTTTTGCAGCTTCTGCCGCATCGCGATAAAATGTGCGCAAATGATCGTGCAGCTCGCTTCGTTTTTCAAAGGTTGCTTGTAAACTCGACAAAGAAGTACGTACGTGATTGCGAATCGTAAAAGGAAACGTAATATCACCGCGAATACTCTCTTGTATGTGCCCTCGGCTGCTGGCTTGTTCAAACAAGATGCCGATACCGCCATGCAAGTCGGGATAACTCGAACCTTTGCCCAAATAAAAGTCGTCAAAACCTTCTCGCGTATAATACAACGAGCCAATTTCGTCCAGCGCGCGCGCATGATATCGGCTGATCTCGTCAGTCAATTGTAAGTTGCGGGTGGGGATTAACGGATGATTGCGAGCCTCGATTCCAGGCTGAAAGAAAAAGGTCGAATCGGTCCCCATCTCGTGAAAATCGAGCAGGACATTGGGCATCCAGCGATGGAATTGTACGAGCCGGCCTTGGCTTTCAGGATGCTGGGCCGGTAGCCAGTCTCGATTCAAATCAAACCAGTAGTAATTTGTGCGCCCGCTCGGCCAGGCTTGCTGATGCTCGCGATGATTGCGATCTCGGTTAGGGACTTGGCCACGATGGTTATTCGCCCAATTCGCAAAGCGATCAAAGCCGTCTGGGTTCAAACAGGGATCGAGAAGAATAATCGTGTTCTTTAGCAATTGCCGAAGTTGTTTGCCCCGCCCTGCCACCAAATGATAAGCCACTACCGGTACGGCGTTAGCGCCACTAGGCTCGTCGCCATGGATGCTGTAGCCCATGTTGATCACGGCAGGCATATCAGCCAAATTCAACTCACCAGAAATTTTATGGTCAAGCAATTTGAGGTGCTCCTCTCGCAGCATCTCAAGTTTCGCATGATTATCGGGGGACGTGATCACAAACATCAACAGCGGCTTGCCTCCGTGTGTTCGTGCGTATTCAAACCACGTCACTCTTTTCGAGTGAGCGGACAACTCCTTCAGATAGCCAATCAACTCGTGATGATGTATATGACGCTGGCCAATTCGAAATCCGAGGTAGTCTTCTGGCTTAGGAATTTTTTCGTCGTATTCAGTACCAGAAGGTAAATACTCTTTTAAATCAAATGAGTATGCGGTCATCATGCCCAGCCATAAACCGAGCGAAACCCCTAACGCTCGGATGGCGAACGTAGTCAACCATGGTTGGAACATAGGGGCGGTGTGTTGATATTTCATGGGTTGCTCGACAATTATCTATTGGTATCTTTGCGAACTGGGCAAGTATTTTCCGACACAGGCAAGATCAGTCATAATCGTTGGCGCTCAGTTTGCCCTTGCCCCAGTATAGTTGCAAAGCTGCGATTCTACTCAAGCACTTAGACTCGCGGATACGAAGTGCCGCTCGAAGGACAGAAGGAGATCTGCTGCGAAGTCGTTGCGCTGGGACTGCGCCAAGTCGACTACGCGTTGTTATCAAGCAACTGTATACAGTGCCCAGCATTGTGAGCGAGATAGCGAGGTTCTTGTTGGAATCGCTCCATCCATGTGCGCATTTTTAATCTTGCCTGATCGTCGAGCTTGTAACGGCGCAAGAAATTGCAGATTCCGGCCAGGGCGTTCAAGCCGTGTCCGCCGTAGCGGCTCGGTGTTTGGTAAGCCTGCTCGGCGATCCATAACATTGCTTGCATCGTTCGGCCATCGGTGTAGAGCATCTCCCGAAGGATGGCAGCGAATCGCTGTAGATCATAGCCGTCAGCTTCGTCGCTGGTGAAAAACTCCTTGCTAAGCTCAACATAAAATGACTGGTCCTCAGGCCAACCACTAAGCCGACTTGAGCTTCGAAGAGTGTGGATTTTGTCGTCAGGTATGTCTGCGAACAATCGAAGAAACTCGGAACGGTTCATGTGTGTTCCTTCAAGTCGATCCGCAATCGCGTGGTCGTAATCTGGAAATTCGTTGCCAGATGGCCCCACGGCCAGCGGATCCAACCCAACGCTATATTGGGCTATCCTTAATGGTCTCGCTGAGAGTATTTTTACACTGAGGTTGATCGCATAGCGGAGGAACTTTTGGGGGTGGTAGTTATCCTAGTCCTTTATCCAGACCAAATGTTGTGGTTTGCGGAAAAGATGAAAGTCCAAACGGCTTGGGAATTGCTCGCTACTTGGTAGGGATTTTGTGCAGTATCAACGTTAATAATTCTGTTTTCCAGAGAACAAAAATATTTTGCGTGACAACTGATCACGTGTTCGGCCATCCATCATTGTCGAGGTAACGATGAGTTCTAGCTCTCAGGCAAGGATGATGTCGATCTTAAAGCTGGCGAAGGCTGGGAATCAAGAGAGTTTGGGAGAGCTTCTGACGCTTTATCGAGGCTATTTGCTGGGTATTGCGACAGTTCGCTTGGATTCACGCTTACGCAATCGCTGTAATCCGTCTGACGTTGTTCAAGAGACGATGTTGGAGGCGTTTCGAGATTTTCATCAATTCCGGGGCGAATCGGAGCCGGAGTTTTTGGCTTGGATTCGTCAGATTTTAGCCCACAATCTGGCCCGATTAATCGAGATGCACGTATTGACTGGCAAACGTGACGCTCGCCGGGAAATCTCATTGGATAATCGACACAGCGGCAGTCAGTCGAAACTGGAAAATCGTAATCACTGGTTAGCTGACGATCAAAAGAGCCCTAGCAGTCAATTTCAGCAGCAAGAGCAATTAATACAGGTGGTCGAATGCTTGAGTCATCTGCCGGGTCATTATCGAGACGTGTTGATGCTCAGGCATATCGAAGGTCTTTCGTTTGAAGAAGTTGGTGGCCGACTTGGGAAATCCTCCGGTGCCGTGCGCATGATATGGCTGCGCGCGCTTGAACAATTACGGGAAGTCTTACCCAATTGAGATACGTTCGTTGAATCAAACGCTTTCAAAGAACTCGTTGTCCAGCTTGGATAGTCTGGGGTCCGACCAACAAGAGCGGATTGCGGACATCATCGAGTCGTGCCTGCGCAGGCTCGAGCAAGGAGACTCGATCGATCCTCAGTTAGTCATTGAAGCGCATCCAGAATTGGCCCTGCCGCTCCAAAGATGTTTGGGAAGTTTGGTCACGTTGCATGAAGCGGTACATCGTTCCAGCGATACTGTGCCCCATGTACCGGGCCATGCTGTGGAAGGTCGGTTGGGTGATTTTGAGCTTGGTGATGTCATTGGTCAGGGAGGGATGGGAATTGTCTATGCCGCTCGGCAGATTTCATTGAGCCGGCAAGTTGCCGTCAAAGTGCTGCCTTTGGTGTCGACTCTCGACCACCGGCATTTAAAGCGGTTTGCGAATGAATCTCAGGCTGCCGCTTCACTGAACCATCCTCATATTGTGCCGATATTCAGCGTTGGATACGAGCGAGGAATCCATTTCTATGCCATGCAGTTGATCGTAGGGCAATCGCTTGAAAACGCCGATCGTATCAAGTTGCACCAAGATGGGTTTCACCCGCTGGTTCAAATCATGGCGGACGCTGCCGAGGCGATTGAATATGCACACGGGCAAGGGATCATACATCGCGATATCAAGCCATCCAATTTGTTACTTCAAGATGGCAAGCATGTCTGGATCACCGATTTTGGTCTAGCGAGATTGGCAAACGAATCGAATTTGACCAAGACCGGCGATCTGGTTGGAACATTGCGATACATGAGTCCCGAACAGGCTGCAGGAACACCGATCGACGAGCGGTCGGATGTTTACGGCTTGGGTGTCACGTTGTACGAATTGCTGGTGGGCCAATGCGCGTTTCCCGAAGATGATCGTCAAATCCTATTACGGCAGGTAATGTACGACGAACCTCCTCGACCACGGAAGTTCAACCCGCGCATTCCACTTGATTTGGAGACGATCGTTCTTAAGTCGATCACGAAAAACAGGGAAGACCGTTATCGTAGCGCCGGCGAAATGGCGGACGATCTGCACCGGTTTATTTCTGGTCGACCGATACTTGCCCGGCGCCTGACATTGTCCGAGCGAGCAATTCGGTGGACGCATCGGCGGCAGAAGTTGGTGGCCACCGTTGGGGTCGCCAGTGCATTGATCATGGCAATTCTCAGTCTTAGTACAGCTATGGTATGGCGAGCCAACTCGCAATTGGACGAATCGTTGCAGACAACCCAAAACCAGTATTATCAAGCTCGAACCTTGCTGGATCACTGGAATAAAGAACTGCTGATTCCCTTGGCGGATATTCCGGGGGCAGAAGCCATCCACTCCGAAATGTTGCATTCCACTGTCAACTATTACGCCAGCTTCATCGAGCAGGCTGAACATGATCGTTCGTTGCGCACCGATCTAAGTATCGCTCGTCTCAGATTGGCCCACGCGTTGGAGCAGTTTGACCAGCCCCAACGAGCGCTGAATGAGTATCAGTTGGCAATCCAGGAATTGCGGGTTCGCGGCCAATCACTTGAATTGGCCCAGGCTCTGAACGATTGGGGACTGTTGACTTCGCAAACCGGTAATTCGTCGAGCGCAATAGCTGCCTTTATGGAGTCATTAGAGATACATGATCAGTTGATTGCGAATCAATCAGCGCCGCAGGTTGCTGAGCGGGAATTGGCGATCGTCCATGTCAACTTGGCTGACGCGTATCGTCGCCAGAACCAATTGGACAAGCAGGAAGAACACTTGCTATTGGCTGAGAAACTCCAGCGAGCAATGGTGGCTAAGGAGCCGAACAAGAATGACTTGATAGCCGTCCTAGCGATGACGCTGGACCATCTGGCAGTCCATTATTCGACCGTCGATATCGAACGAGCTTGCCTATTTGCCGAAGAATCGGTTTCACTGCAGCGTCGAGTTTGGCAGGACAATCCAGCGGCAGAAAAACCACTGACATACTTAGCGGCTGGTTTGCACAACTTAGGAGTTCTATCCGCGAAGGCTGGACGACCGATGGTCGCTCGCGGTGTGTTCGAGCGAGCTGCAGAACATCGCCGTGAACTTGCGCGATGGTTTCCTCGCCGTGCAAGGCACTTAAGCGATCTAGCGGTAACTCTGAACAGTCTAGGGATGCTTGAGGCACAATCCGGCAATATAGGGATCGCAAAGGAAAAACTCGAATCAGCTCGCGATTCGCTGCAAACACTAATTGAACACATTGTCGACGATGAACAGTATCGTAGCGCCCTTGAGGGTGTGCTAAATAACCTAAACGAACTTTCAAAATTGGATTCATAAGCACCGCATCATGTGGCATGCCAAGAATACTCCACACAACGCGCAACACTGCCGACTCGTGCGTCCAGTCTATCGCGCATTGCAATTCGGATTTGAACAGCTCGATGCACGCCGATGTTTGTCAATCGACGTGTCGCTCGATGCAATGACGAGCGATAATATTCCGAGCGATCTGGACCAGATGGCACAGATTATCCAGCTTGATGATATATCGTCAGAGCTGGGATACGTCGATGGATTGGATCGGCAGTCTACCGATACTGGGCTCGATCCACACGTTCCCCAGGTCGCTCCAAGTGATAACTTGCTCGGTCCGCTAATTCCATCTGCCGGTGGATTGAATTCCTCGGAACATGGTAAAAATCTCGCGTTGGACTCAGATTTTGTAGGGACCAGCGATACCCAGTGGCTGGAGTATTGGAAATCGCTGGCGGTCGCCTTCGGCAATTACTCGAACGCAGGGAAACTAGCGGGAGAGTTTCGGAATTCGCCTGCCAATTATTTCGGAATCACCAGCAATCCAAATAACAACCTACTTCCGTCTGTACACTCACCGATTCGCTTAGACAATGCTCAAGCTGTGGGTGTTATCAATCCAGCAAGTTCTCCGCAAGCAGCTTCGGGCGATCGTACCGGGCACGTCGCCCCGGTTCCTGTTTTAGCCTTTCCACGAATAGAAATTGCCAAAGCCAATATTCGAGCGCAGTTGACCGATATTTCGTCGCCCACTGCTGGCCGCTCCGTGATCGCGACCGGACACAGGGAACTGGCGCCAGCTACTCATAATCGTGCGCTTGAAAGCATTACCATCAATGCCACCCCAATCCACTTCCGTAACCGTGTTTCAGCCCCTAGCTTGCTTGAGCGTCAGTCGGCTGACTTTCGCCAGGCAAGAATTGAATCCGGTTCGGAAGTGGTTTCCATTCCATCTCACAAAATCAACGCAGCTCGTGTACGCGTATTGACGATTGAAAGACCGGCCAGTCGATCGGCTGTACGCGAACAGACTATCCCCGTTCGAAGTGCTGTCTTACCTACTCATAACAAGCCACTGTTCCTGCGTCCGGCAAAAGTTATCAGCCAAGGTAACGCGGGTAACGCTCCTGGCAATCAGCCAACTTTGCCCGCCATGCAACCGATTGATTCCTCCGCTGCGATAGGCAACCACGATTGGTCCCGTGAAGTGGCGGGGCAATCTTTACCCAATGACTCCTCTATCCAAACAGGCTCCATCAGCATTGCTCAAAACAGTGTTCGAGACGAGCCAATGTCGCAAGAACAAGTCGATTCATCCACTAAGGGATATCCTGCAAGTAAGTTTGCTTCACTTGCTATCCTTGCCCCTTGGTTGGTGAGCGCGATCAAGAAACGACGGCTCTTCCCAGCCAAGCCTGCCGCATAACAACCACTTCTCAACCGTATCATACGGTGCCTGAGCAAACCGGAATTGCCCGTGATCTTGACTATCTGGACTGGAAGAGCAACTTTCGCGCGACGGACCACAAGGTTTCGGCTGGAGCCCAGAAGCGAATTGCCGCCAGTGAGCCTGGCACAGGATGTTCCAAAGTGTCGGCTAGTTCGATGACAACTCGGTAATGCGGCAGCTCGGTTTGCCATCGTCCATCTTTGTTCTGCATGTGCACCAACATTGGATCTCCGACCAATTCGTTGGGTACGTCTTCAACGGGTTCGATTGAGATCCGCGTTATGTGTCCCGGTAATTTCGTGAAAGCCTCTGCGTCCAATAAACATTCGACGGTCATACCGACTCTCAGAGATTTGATATTTTGTTCGGAGACCAGGGCTTCGATAGTCGCGCGTTGGTTGCTGATAAACCATCCCAGCGTTGCGCCCCGCTCTACAGTGCAGCCCAGGCTACCTTGGGCGATCGGTGACATGCTGCGCCGAAGATCTTCGGGTACCGCGAGCGGTGAAGGGGCTTTAAGGTTTGATGGAATTATGTGGCCTCTCTCCGGCGCGACTTGCCGCAGAGCTGCCTTTTCGGGATCAAGAAGGCTGAGCCTGGCTTTGTATTCTTTTAACAACTCCATGGAAGTTGGTATTTCGTAATCGGCAAGTGGGTCGGTTACGGCAGCCTGTTGCAGCAATTTGATTTTCGTATCCAGCAAATCAACTTCATGCTCGATGGTCAATATCTCCAGCTCTAGCTCGGCACAATTAAGCTGAAGCAGCAACTCACCGGGCTGGACCATTTCGCGCCGGAGTTCACTGTGTTCCACTATCGCAGTTCTTGATACGAACAGTGGTTTCTTGTCAGCAAAGCTGAGCACGCCGCGCGCAAAAATAGGTCGGGGAATGGGCGCCCAAAAAATCGCGAGCATTCCCCCCACGGTAATCAGTAACAGTAAACCAAACCTGTACAGGCTCAGCCCGTGCCGAGAATAAAACTCCAAGACCAGACTCCGTATAAATTGAGTTACCGCCAACGTCTTGCCAAACAGGATCGGAACGATGATCAACAGCCCTATCAATCCCAAACCGATTGGCTCCAGGACCATCCAGATAATCCAAATCAGCAAACACAAAATGACGAAACGATAGATCGCTGAAAGGCAGCAGAAGATTGCCAACCCAGGCACGTTGCCATCCAGCGTATGGCTTTGCGGAGGCCTGCCTCCTAACGCAAATATGAACACTTGCCACAGTGCTGTCGAACTCTGCTGGTGCAGATTTGGAACTCCCCACAGATCCGAGAGTATGTAGTATCCATCGTATTTGAAACATGGATTACCGTTGACCAGAACGGTTCCCAACGTGCAAGTGAGGATTACGCTGCCCGATAAAAGGTGCGATAAGTCGCTGGTCGAGTTCATCCAGACCACTGCGGCCAAGTTGGCTAAGAGTAATTCAACATAAATACCCGCTGCTGCAATCGCAGCCCGTCGCCATTTCGAGTCCAGCTTCCAGCAATCGGTAATGTCACAATACAAGCAGGGGGTGAAACACAAAAATAAAATACCGATCTCTCGACAATCTGCTTGCCATTTCGCGCAGGCCGCCCAGTGCCCGAACTCGTGACAGAGTTTGACCAGCAAGTAGAGTACAAGAATCAGTAGCCAACGATCACCTTGAATTCGCGAAACTTCATAGATCAATTGCTCCGGAGTGGCCAATAGTTGATTGAGTAGCAGCCAACCGTTGCATAACGTGGCGACGATCAGACCGACGCCTACGCTTGGATGAAACAAAATTCGGGCCAGTAACTGTAACCACCATGAATGTTGTTGTGGCCGCAATAAGGGTATGCGCACTGATAAGGGGCTGAGCAAGGTCTGCAACGCCAAAGTGCCGATTCTTCCCCATTTGACTCGCATAGGTTGTGCTGAACCTAGCGAAGAGGTCTGGAGCAAACGCGAGTTTGCAAGACTCCTCACAAATCGGTTTAACCACCGCCGAGTCAATTGACGACCTAACTGGCGTTGCCCAAGCGTTATGATTTCGCTGAGAGTACGCGTTCCGTCCAGTCGACTGGCAACCGCGTGATCGAATTCGCTAAAGTAAAAGAAAGCGTTCGATATCGGGTCCTTTGCAACCCACTTTCTTTGGTCAGGAT
Source organism: uncultured Pirellulaceae bacterium (assembly GCA_964625155.1). Taxonomy (GTDB): domain Bacteria; phylum Planctomycetota; class Planctomycetia; order Pirellulales; family Pirellulaceae; genus Aureliella. Next base: position 9,342 of record CAZVBC010000021.1, on the reverse strand, counting down.
AGTGGACCCATTCGATATCGGGCCTCAGTTTGACGATGCTGGGTAAAGCGTTACGGAGCATGGCGTTTTGGGATCGTCACTTTTGGCCGCATTCCTGGCCGCAATTTTCCATCGACATTTTCTATTTCGAGAAACACACGCACTTGTCCATTGACGGGATTCGTGTCTGGACTGATGAATACTAATTCGGCTTGCAGTGTCATCTTGGGGTGCGGGCTGTCGATCATGACTTCCGCTTTCTTCCCTAATAAGTCGTTAGTACTTTCCGATGCCTGGATAAAGCCTTCAATGCGCAGTCGGTCGATCTGCACGACGCGCAGCAATACGTTACCTGGCTCGACCCACTCTCCTGATCGACGATCTACGGCGGTTACCACTCCGTCGCATGGAGCCACGATGCGATGCCGTTCCCAAAGCTCGAGAGCCTGTTTATGTTCGATCTCGGCTACGTTTGCTTCCAAGGCGGCAACGCTTTTGTCGAAAGCTGCCCGTTCGGATTCCAGCAGCGTTCGGTCGAAGATCAATTTCAAGCGATCGATTTCGTTGATCGGATAAACGTCTTTGAGCTGCTGATTTGCCGCCACGGCTCGCTGATACTCGTTTTCTGCGACTGCTTGCTGTTTGGCAGCCAACTTCAGGTTAATGTCATTGGCCTGCTTCCGCTTCGCCAACTCGACAGCGACTTTTGCACGTTCGGCCTCGAGTTTCACGGCTGCATCTTGGATTCTGCCGATCTCGTCACCTCGTTTGACCATGGTCCCTTCTTTGACACCCATCGTCGCCACGATACCCGAAACCTGAGCCGCAATTTGCGTAGACTCGATCGTTTTGAGCATTGCACTTTCGACGTTCACAGAAACCGCCATCTTGTTCGCACTCGGTGGCGTGTCCTTAATTGGCGATTGCGCCAGTACAAAATGAAACTGCACAGCTAGGAGCAGACTAACAAATTGGGGAGTGAGCCTCCCCATACAGCATTTCGTTTTAAACCGATTCAGTCGCATAGGGAGTTACCAAGTGAATAACCAAGTTCGTTTCTGTATTGCCTCCACCGCCGGACGGCACCAGACGAACCATAATGGAGTTTGCCCACACTGGAACGTGACTCTTGCGGTCGCGCCTAAATGAGCGGCGGCGGCGACTTGTGCTGGTGGGCTGGCAAGTACCTGCAAGTGACCGCCAGTCCCGAGCGAGTTTTCGATGACTCGCCCCACTTCAAATACTTGCCCTTCGAATCGTTCGCTCGGATTACTGTCTAAGATAAATTCTATGGTTCCGGTTTGTTGGCCATAGTGTCTTACCAAGTAACCGGTATCACGGTCAGCCACTTGGATATTTAGCTGCCATTGGCCGCGGACGTCCATAACACTGAATAATGAATCACCACGCCGCAACGGACGCGACTCCAGCTCTTGTTTGAGCCTCCGCGATACGACAGTACCAGCTATCGGCGATACCAAGGTCAATTTGCTACGTTCACGATGCAAGAATTCCAATTTACCGCGAGCGTGTTTTTCCTGGGTATCCAGCAACAAGATTTCCGAGGCGATGCGTGTTTGCGAAGCGGATGCTTCGTCGGTCGTTTCGGTAGCTTGAGCATTAGCGATGCGCAGCCCGTTGCGTTTCTCAGCGATCGCTTGAATTTGACCAACAACTTCTTCAATTTGTAAATCTAAAGTTGGTGAACGCAACTCTGCCAAGGGCTGGCCGGATTTAACAGTTTGACCGTCCTCAACATGCAACCGATGCAAATAGCCATCGGTTGTTGCAAAAATCGTGCGATTAACGACCGGTTCTAGTATTGCTTCAGCTTCGATTTTCATGGTGGTAGGACGCATTAGGATCCAGCCAAGAACCATCGTGACCAAGACAATCACCAGCCAGCGCGTGGCTTTGGACGATAGGTAGGGAAACCGTTTACCGCGCGGCGCAAGCCAACCCGTTCGCCAAATTTTGGGAACGCGCAGCCAGCGATTTTGCAACTGCCATGTGGTAGCGAGCCAGGGAACGATGTGCATCACTGCGTACATCGCATCGAGCATCTCTTGCGTGTTTTCCCATTCGACGACTAACCACGCGATACCATCACTCGTCAATCGATGGTTGCTGGTCCACTTCAAAACCAACACATCTTCAAACGTTCCATCCTCGCGAGTTTTATGTAAGTTCGACTTTTGGATATGCGGATTACTTTGCCGCAACAGTGGATCGTTGGTGCTGGCTGCTTGGCGAGCCAATGCCTGCAAGCTGCGAACCGCCAGCGAACTGCGGTCGATCAGTTCGGTACCACTGATGGCCAAAACATTTGGGATTGCCAGCGCATTAGGGCTGGCAAATATCGAAACGCGCGCAGCGGATAAAAGAGGTAAGAGTTGATTGACCAAAATAACCGCAGATTGAGCCGTCGATTCACTCGCGGCCAGGGCTTGGTTGAGTTGCTGGATGGCGACGTGGTTTTTGGCGAACAGCAATTCCACGCGACTGGCATGCCGAATGGCGAGTATTTCGCAAAACGCTCCAACGACGGCGGAAACTCCCGACATGGCTGCCGGCGGTAGATCGCGGTCAAAGGCAACGAGAATGGCTCCACCATCCCAATTGGCTGCTTGAATCGCGTGGGCCAACCAGCTCCCAGACTGTGAGTGGGATTCGATGACTCGCGAGTCAGCATGTGCATCGACTCGCTCTGAGAAGCTCGGTAGCAACGATTTGTTAGATAATCCGGCGTTGGTAACGCAGATCCATCCAGCTTGGGGCAGTCGCGTCAAGATCGATGCCGACTGCGCGTCGACCAGCGATTGCAGGCTGGCAACGATCTGCTCAAAGAATCGCCGGTTGGTGATATCCGAACGGGCGATCTCCTCTAGTTCATCAAGAATTCGCTCGGCGTCTTCAACTTGCATGGCCATCTCCAGGCACTGGAAAACGCGAGCGTCATCACTCTTGATCCAGCCTCGAATTATTGCCTTACGCGGCCGATCTTGATCTGCTTACCAGCATCCGCGACCAAACCATTCGTGGATTCTAGTGCAACCAATACTCGTCGGCCACTAGTGTCGGTGATTCGCCCCACGTGTTGGTTTCCCTTGGTGTCCACGACAACCATTGTCCAGCCACTGGAGATTTGATAAACGTCCGACAGTTCGATGAGTACTTCTCCCAGCGAGTTGCGCACTTGGATCACGCGAGCGGACAGCAAAGCTTCGGGATTGGCGATGGCTCCACTGGATGTCTGCTCTGCGGAGCTTGATCCTGATGCGGTACTGACCACTTTCTTTGCAGGCTCTCGCTTGTTGACTTCCCGTTTAATTGAGCCATCCCGTTTTGCAACCAGCACAGGCGCGACATAGAAGTGTTCTCCATCGTCGCTCATGCGGAATGCCGCGTCGCTGACCGGTACGTCCCCTTCGCCCTGGCGAGCCTTAGGAGCTTCTTGGTCTCCTTCGCCGATTTTTGCAGGATCAGGACCTGGGATCTCCTCCACTTCGCTTGCAGGTGGTGCAGGAATTTCCTCAATTGGTTTAGCAGGTGGAGTCGGACACATGGCCAGCAGTTCTTTGGCTGCCTTGCGAATCTTCTCCACAGGTTCGATACAGCAACCTGTTTCGTTAACTCCGCAAGCCATTTCCTGTATCTTTTTCAACACTTCTTCGTTTACGCAATGTGGATCACAGCGATTCCGACACTGTGCGCAATTGCCCACGGTTGCGATGAGCCCTTCCACAGCCACCAACCGCACATCTGGGTCGCAGTCATTCAGCGATTCCAAGAAGGCTTTAATGACCTTATCGTCTTTGTTGTAGCAACCGCAGTTTACTTCCGCCAAGAACTTCAACGCTTTGATCTTCTGCTTCTTCAGATCTTGATCCTGCTTTATTTTTGCAGCAGCCTTCAAAGCTTCAGGTTTTTCGGCTTTGAGGTTTTCCGGATCCGCGATCTTCAATAAAGGTGGCTTCTTTTCTAGCTTGGGAAAATTACCAAAGCGATTGATGGTGGAGTCACGAACTAGTGCCGTCACCTGCGGGATCGCTAATTTGTCCCAAACAGAAGGAACTTGCATGGGGTTGGCGACGCAACCGGCCACTGACCCCAACAGCATGGTCACTGCAATTCGACTGACTGTCCGATGATTTTGCTTGCGATCCATCGCGATATCCTAAATTGCTTGGCAGTTTTTTGAATTGAAAGCATTCCGTGCTTTTTTTTGTGAAGCTGCCCAGTTATCGAAATGAATCGGCAAGCTTGCTTGCAAACCTTTTGCCCGAACTAGCTTGAGGTTAGAGATTGACTATTTCACCAAAACAGGATGTTGGCTAATACATGCATTACCACTAAAGTCGAACCTTTTTGGTACTTTTCTCAGCTAAGAAGTAGGGGGCGAAGAAACGGGAGAGTCCTTTCTCACGTGGCTGGGCTTCCTTTCCCAATCGCGTAAAGTGAGCTGAGACAGAGGCCTCAAGCCGAATTTGACGACGACCATGATATCAATAGGGAATATTGAGGGCGCGGCATAAAAAGCTCATCAGCGGTTTGGCGTCACGAATAGCATCGACAACAACATCAGCAAGCTTTGAGCTGGTCAAGGTTTTGACATCGATCGGACAAACTCCGATAAAACTGGTCAACCGCAGCGTATCAGCCATTGGCGATTCCTTGGCAAAGCCACGTGGCATCGACTTCAGACGCTCTTCATGCAACGTGAACCGATTGGCAAATCGTTTGTTTCCAATCACCTTTCGCCATTCTTGGGGAAATTCAACAAGGTGAGTACGAATCAACTTTAGCGGTTCACTGGCAGGCATCCAAATTCCGGCCCCAAAAAAACAATCGCCGTCAGCCACATGTACGTAACAACCTGGAGCATGAACATCACAGCCCAGTTGATGGCGAAAGTGAATTCCAATGTTTGTCTTGTACGGCTCCTTCGATTTAGAGAAACGGGTGTCACGATAAATACGCATCAACGAGCCACCCATGGCTTTGGGGATAGCTTGTAACAAGGGTGCACTCTTGGCCAGTGGTTGTTGCATGGCCTCGATGAACGCCAGAGCAGGCTGCAAGAAGCACTCTTCATAACGCGCACGATTTTGCTGAAACCAAATTCGATTGTTGTTTTCACTTAAATCGCGCAAGAAAGGCAATGTGCCAACTGGGAATCCACGGAATTCTGCAGACATCGTACTCTCTTCGATAAGTTCTTGAGGATGAGAAAACGACCGGAAATTGCTGTTCGGTTACGGCGAAAATTGGCTCAGCATCTGTTGGCGTGAATGGCATCGCAGCTAAATCGAGTCAGATCTGTCTGCTGACAATGTTTCGGCGGCGTTTGCCTGCACCGTTGCTTGCTGCATATTTGTTTAGACATTCAATCCCGCGACGTGGCCTGTACTGAAGGCAGCTTGAAAATTATAGCCGCCGATGGGGCCGTCTACATCGAGGATTTCGCCTATTAAGTACAAACCCTCTGACTTGCGACTGCGCATGGTGCGCGGTTCGACTTCGTCACGTCGTACTCCGCCGGCGGTAACTTCCGCTTTGGCGTATCCGCGCGTACCACTGATCGGCACACGCAAACCTTTGAGGCTTTCAACTAACTTGACGCGACTGGTTCGAGTTAATTCGGCTAACGTCGTCCCATTGGGGACATTGGTCAATAGCATCAAGGTATCTGCCATGCGCCGAGGGACAAGCGACAGCAGGTTGTTTGCGACCGATCGTTTGCCACCACTGGCCGGCTCAAATAACCGCGCACAACGTTCAGCATCTAAGTCGGGGACCAAATCAACCAGCAGATCGTAGGTGTGCGGTCTTTCCATTGCGGCAAATCCCTTGGAGACATTCATAGCCGCAGGACCTGAACATCCGAAGTGCGTCCACAACAAACTGCTGCGATTACTCATGCGCGGATCGCGGCTGCGTTTTCCGTCATCTGAAATTACACTTACCTTGACGGCGGGCATCGTCAATCCTTGGAGATCGTGTACCCACTGGCTAGGACTCAGCAATGGGGCCAAGGCTGGCACCGTTGGAATGATCGTGTGACCTGCCGCTTGGACCCATGCATATCCATCGCCAGTCGTGCCACAGCCTGGGTAACTCAAGCCGCCAGTCGCGATGAACACATTGTTGGCATACCACATTTCTTGTTCAGCCACGATGCTCCACATGCCGTCTGCCTGGCGCTTTACATGCTGTACGGCAACACCTGTGCGTACTTCAGCACCAGCGGCATTCAAGCGTGCCACCAGTGCATCGCGAACGTCGAGCGCGCGATCACTGGTCGGGAAGACCTTGCCATTGGGCTCGCACTTGGTGGTAACTCCCCACCGCGCAAATTCAGCGATTACATCCTCAGGCGTTAATAGGTGTAGGGCTGGTTTCAGGAACCTCCCTTGCTCTCCAAATGCTTCGATGATTCCGTCCGAATCACAATTATGAGTGAGATTGCAGCGCGTCCCGCCGGACATCAAGATTTTTACGCCAGACTTGCGGTTCTTTTCCAGAACGAGCACGCGTTTTTGTCGAGCCGCTGCCGTTCCAGCCGCCCACAAACCCGCAGCTCCGCCGCCAATGACAATGACATCCCAAGTCATTTGCGGCCTCCAATTCGATAGCCAAACACCATACATATACTCTGGTACAACACGTTTGCTTTCCACTTATTGCCTGCCATCGAAGTCGCTGACTTGTATGCGAAATCGTTCAACTGCGAATCTTACCAAACGGCCAGGTACGATCCGAATAGGCGAGCATCGCTGGCAAGATGATCAAGTCGCCGATCAGCGCCGAGCCAATCGTCAGGACACTCATCGTGGAAAAGATACGATGGTCTCGAGAATCGCTGAGCATGACAGTGCTAAAGCCAGCCACAAGAATGACTGTGGTCATGATCAAGGCTGTTCCAACGCCCGTGAACGAATCGCGAATTGCTTGTGAAATATCACTTGTACGCCTTCTTTCTTCTTGAAAGCGAGTAAGAAAATGGATGGTGTCATCGACAGCAATGCCCAAGCAAACGGTAAACGCGCAAACCGTAACCAACTCCAGCGATTGCTCGGTCCAAGCCAGCCAGCACCCAGTCACAGCCAACGGAAAAACGTTGGGGATGATCGAAATCAACCCCAGCCTGACCGAATGGTACGCAATTCCAAGTACTATAAAAATCACGATGGCGGCACTTCCCAAACTGGCGGCTAAATCCATCACGATGCGGTACAGGTTTCTCCAACGCCATGCGGCATTACCTTCCAGTTGAATCGAAAACTGTGGGTGCTTTTTCAGCACGGAGGCTAAGCCGCTCTCCACTCTTTCAAATACCGGGGCATACTTGGCAATGCCCAAATCTTGCACACGAAAGGTCACACTTGCATAACGCTGCTCTGGTGTATAGAACGCGCGTTTGAGTGGCGGAGGTAATAATTCCATCATCGACGCGCGTTCGGCAGACGTCCCCTCGCCAGGTAACGAACCAATCAACCGAGCCACAGACAAAGGATGGCCAATCAAGGGTTCTTTATTCAGGACAGCCTCAACGGCTGATAGTACCTCGAGTACTTCACTGGAATCCGATTCCACCGACTCACTCCACGATACATCCACTCGCCCCGATTCGAGACCGCCGAGTGCTTTATCCAAGTGGTTCATGGCCATTCGAGCTTCGCTGTGCTCGGGCAATGCATTGGCGTTGCGCTCGTCAGGTCGCAACGTGAGCGAAGCCAGCGTACACGCTAAAGTTAATGCCACGCCAGTCCAAGTAACCTGTGCTGGGCGTTTCAATACCCAGTCGATTAAGACCACGATTCGATCCAGATGACTATCGATCAGGCTCCGATCATGGCCAAGATGAATCCATCGCCCTAGCCAAGTCGAGCAAGCTAAGGGGATGATCGTGATCACCGCGATGAACGTCAAAATGACTCCTATCACGCAGCAAATGCCAAATTCTTGAACTATTTCATGGTGTGCCAAATACAGTGAGGCAAAGCCAATTGCCGTCGTCAACGATGTCAACATACAGGCCATGCCGACTTCGCGAATACCTACGCGCGCAGAATCACGACCACTTAGTCCGGATGCTCGCAAGCGACGAATCTGGACCATCAGATGCACACCGTCCGTCAACCCGACCAAGCTGAGCATCACTGGCAAAACCACATCATTAAACGGATTATCTTGAAAGTCGAAGAATCGTATGATCCCCAGTGTCCAAAAAACACCCAAACATGGAGCCAGTGCGACGACGATCACGGCTATTACGCCTCGGAATAAAATGGCCGCCATGATCGCAATCATCCCATAACCGATCAATTGATATTTCAACTGGTTCACTTCGTGCGAACGCATGGCAGTTAAGAAAATTGGAGTACGACCTGTAATCTGAAACGTCAATCCTGCCAGAGGATGCTGAGCTGCGGCTCGTTCGGCCACTTCCTTTAACTGCGCTGTGCATTGTTCGTCACTGCGCACATGCAACCAGTCGAAACGGACCATCAACAAGGTCGTTTGACAGTCTGTCGAGAGGAGTTGACCATGGACCAGCGGATTGTCCAATGCCTTGAGGCGAGCCGCCTCGAATCGCTGGTTCGAAGCATTCGAGCTTGGGAGAGTTGGTTCTGGCAAACCGAAGATATTCAGCATCGGCACGCGGTCCATCCACAATACGCTTCGAACGTGGGCTAACGCTTCGATCGCTTCAACTACCGCACGCAGTCCCGCAGCTCCCTGACTAGTGAAGATTTTCTCGGATTGCACAACGACGATTGCATCAGAATTGGTCAAACTAACAGGCTCGACATTGCGCGGAGGCTCTTTGCCGGTAGTGCCACGTGATTCCTGGTTGTTAACCGGCGTGCGACGCAAAAAAACACGCCGAACACTATCTGGGTTCATGTATCCAGCAACCGAGACAATCGTCAACAATGCGATTGTAAGCGTCATCAACCAAGGTCGATCGACGATCGCCGCGGTCCACCGATCAAACGTTTGCCTCATAGATCTGGCTTAAGAATATTCTCGAAATAAGTTAGGGAATTCAACCAGCTAGGCGGCACGCCCTATGTCTGCCAGCGAACTGCGCCAGAACTGAATCGCAAGTTTGGGAATTATTATACACGAGTCAACAAGGTTGGGTCTTGTCACTTGCAAGTTCCTTGCCACTCTGCCCGCGCGCCGCAGTTAAGCCTATAAAGTTGCAGTCAAGGACTTCGAAGGGGGTAACGCGGTCGGTTTACAGTGAACTGCGGCTCGGCAATTTCTCGATGGCGATGGAGGCATCCGCTTGCAATTCGATATGGGCAATCCGGACGGCTGCACGCAGGTTCAATTTGACTGCAACTGGTAAAT
>CAZVBC010000020.1:0-32725 GCA_964625155.1 uncultured Pirellulaceae bacterium | reverse complement strand
ATCAAGTCCCAACGATTGTGCTTGTGCAATCGATCCGCAAAGGCCCAACACCCCTAGAATCAAACTACGAGCGCAATTGTTGGTCAATGCAAGTACGTGAGGACTCATATAGGATCGCGCCAGGTGAGTGGTATAAGTTGGAATAGCTGAATTATCGGGAGTACCAGCCCGCCTGCAACCCTATCCACCGGCTAGCCGGACATCTGGATGCCTAAGTTTTTGTGGTTTATACCACACGAATGTTTCCAACGAATACTTCTGCTATCCTCCTGGGAATCCGTAAAATGGGCGCATACGGATTATTCATGCGGTATTAAGTTAATGCCTTTCAGAATACAAGGTACTTCGGTTGACGCTCTGGTGGCCACGATTAGTTTGGATCGAAGAACAGAATTCGCTCGCATTGATCCCCTCAGCATCGCGTTTGCGTAGAATTTCATGATTCAAGTAGTATCTCCGATTGTCGAATGCCCGGACCAACACGAAGCAAGCGGGACTGCTCAGCACAGTATTTTGCTTGTTGCGTATTGCTGCCAGCCGCTCGGCACAATGGAGGAACGCAATGGTTGGTGCCGAGCGATTCAGGCAGCCCAGAATTTTCGAGTGACTGTTTTGTATCATCCAACTTGCAGTTATGAATCGTTGCTCGCAGCCGTACCGGATACAGTTCCAGCAGGCAATTTACGTTTGGTGCCAATAGAAAATCAAGGCTGGGCGAATCGGTTCGAGAAAATGGAGTGTATGTTTTATATGAGCTATCGCGCGTGGCACCGCAAAGCCTTTGAGGTTGCCAAGCAGCTTCACGAACAATTGCCATTCGATTTGGCACATCTAGTCAGTCTTTGTGGATATCGAGAACCTGGTTACGTATGGCAGTTGCCAATTCCGCATGTCTGGGGACCAATTGGAGGCACTCACAATTTTCCAGCCGAATTTCATGGCTTGCTCGATCCCTGGAACGCCTTACGCGAGTCGATGCGTTCGTTGATCAATTATTACCAGTTAAATTTCTGTAGACGAATTCGTACTGCAGCTCGCGCCAGTACCGTACTGGCGGCCAGCCAATCAGCTCAACGAGAGCTGGTGCGAATCATGGACAAGTCGGTCGAAGTCGATTTGGAAACTGGCATCGAATACCCTATTTCTGCGCCTCGATCTGAACGATCTGTCAAGCAGCCACTGCGGGTCTTATGGGCTGGACGCTTTCGCGAATGGAAGGCATTGCCGCTGCTCCTCTATGCAATGAAGGAGTTGCCCCAAGATGTACAGATGACGCTGCGCATTGTGGGACATGGCCAAAGTCAAAAGCGCTGGACGGCAATCGCCAATCGGTTAAAGTTACAGCATCCAATCGAGTGGATCGCACGTCCCAAGGTATACCGCGACTCGCTGGAACATTATGAATGGGCTGATGCATTTGCCTTTACAAGTTTGCGAGATACGTCGGGTACAGGCTTGCTGGAGAGCTTGGCTGCTGGTACGCCAATTATAGGCGTAGACCATCAGGGAGCGGCGGATATCATGACCGACGATTGTGCGGTTCGCGTTCCAGTGACAACTCGGCAAGGAACGATTCAGGGATTTGCACAAGCGATCACGAAATTGTATCGCGATCCCAATCTCTGGCTGACGCTCAGCCATGGTGCGACGCAACGTGCAGAAGCCTTTACCTGGAAATGTCGTCACGCAGCTATGTTCAGTGTTTACGAACGACTGTTGGCAGGCAGGGATGCTCTTTGCCTGACCAACAAGAACGAGGAGCGGCAACATGCCTCTAAGCCAACGGTATGAATTGACTTTTGTAAATTTCTGGGAGTTGGTCTTCCGTCACATCCTGAAAATTGTGGGCATACCTCTGTTCACCGCAGCAGTGGGCATCGCGGTGATCTTGTTTTTCCCTCGATCCTACAGCTCTGAAGCAAAGCTGTTCTTGCAGGTTGGGCGCGAAAGCATCGGCTTGGATCCTACAGCCACAACAGGCCAAACTCTCAACTTTCAACAGAGTAACCGCGACAATGAAGTCAAATCTGCGCTGGACGTCTTGCGCAGTCGATCGGTGGTCGAAAAAGTTGTCGATCGCGTCGGGCCCAAAATCATTCTCAAAGGCAAAGAAGTAAGCGACGCTCCCGGAAACCCGCTTGCAGAATGGATTCAGGGTACTTTGGGGTCGGTGGTGAAGTTACTTAAAAGCATCGATCCGATATCGGAACGTGAAGAAGCAGCGGTGAAGCTCGAAAAGAAGTTGAGAGTCACTGCTGAACGAAATTCGACCGTATTGGTAGTTACCTACCAAACCAAGTCACCTCAGGTTGCACAAAAGGTGGTTGATGCAATCGTAGCGGTTTACCAAGAAGAGCATCAACGTATTCATCGGAACAAGGCATCCGGTGAATTCTTTTCCGAGCAGATGGAACTGCTCAAATCGCAGCTCGACGAAGCGCAAGATGCGCTGAAGGAAGCCAAGAATCGTATGGAAGTTGTCTCGATACTTGCTCGAAAAGAATCTCTCGAAAATCAGTTGCAGAAATTGGATCTGGATCGCTTTTCAGTCGAGCAAGATCGGGATTCAGTGCGCAGCCGTTTAGGTGAAATGGCGCGCCAGCTTTCGGTAATTCCGGAACGCGAATTGACTGCGAAGAAGCAAATACCTAACGAAGGTAAGGATCTGCTGCGCAAGGAACTGTATATCAACGAAATGAAGTTGATGGACATGCGCGCTCGCCGCACGGAGGACCATCCCGACGTGGTTGCGTTGCAACGGCAAATCGATGAAGCGAGAAAGGCACTCGATACTCAAGCCGCTGGACGCGACGAAATCACGGATGATGTGAATCCGATATACCGCGCTGTGGCTTTGGAGTTCCAACAACAAAGCAATGTTCTGGCATCGCACGAGGCCCGCCTCAAGTCGGTCTTGTCTCAGCGCAAGACAGTATTGACCGCTGCGAATGAGCTGAATCAACACGAAGTGGAATTGGATCGATTAGAGCGTAAGGAGAAGTTAGCCAGAGACAAGTTCTTTCAATATGCCAATAGCTTAGAGCAGGTTCGCATCGACACAGCTCTGGCTGCCAGCAGGATCTCAAGTGTCAGCGTCGTGCAAGAACCCACTTTTCAGGAGAAACCAGTATCACCTTCCAAATTGCTTGTCGTTTTGGCTTGTGTGGCACTATCGTTCGGCGGCGTGGCTGCCTCAATTCTCCTGTCAGAGAAACTCGATGATCGGTTTAGAACCGAAAGTGAAGTCATGGAGTATCTAGGTGTACCTGTTTTGATTTCAATTCCAGACGGTTCCAAACAAAGCCGAATTCTGAGGGCATAATAAAATGGCTGACCAAATGCTGGCGGATCCACTGACGATCAACATTGACGAACAGGTTTACGCAGACAGTGCGTCTGTCGCCAACGGGACGACTGATGCAGGCGAAGATCTGACGTCGAAACGCGGCGGCGCGAGTTACTATGACACTTTGTTGTGGCGTCTTCGATCGCGTATCGAAGGCGAGGCAGCGAGTGGTTACATGATTGCGATTACTAGTTGTACACGCAAATGTGGGGTCAGTACGGTGGCTGCTAACTTGGCGATTCGTGCTGCGGATCATCACATGACGCCGGTTCTGTTGGTCGATGCCAATCTCCGCTTCGCACGTCAACATCGAGCGTTTCGAATCAAGGAGAAAGCAGGGCTGGCTGACGTTCTCATCGGAGGCTGCCCCCCCACCGACGCTGTCTACAAGTCGAAATTCGAATCCCTTGATGTTATGCCTTTGGGTTCGAGCGATCGATTCGAACGCGCCAGAATTGCTGCCGAACGGGTAGAGTTATTAACTAAGTGGATGAGAGAGAATTACTCGACGATTATCGTTGACTTGCCCGAAGTCAATGAATTGCGGCACGCTTTGTTGCTTGCTCGTAAGGCGGATACTGCCCTGTTTGTAATTCGCGCGGAATCAGTGCGGCGTTATGAGGCAAGCAAGTCGATCACAACTCTTGTTGAAGACGGGATCCAGCTTGGCGGAGTGGTCCTGACGCGAACTAGGTCTTTTGCACCCAAGTGGTTGATTGGGTAGTTGGATACTATTTGCCCAATCACCAACGTTTTGTTCCTGTTCAGTTACGCCACACATTTATCCGAATCCGAAACGACCTGTCCATGCTCGCCCATCCCCAACAGATTCCCATTTCAAACGCGCAGAAGTCGGCCGTTGCCCCGCATCGCCCGACGGTGCTGGCGTTTGAGATGCAAGTTCGCGGCCACCACGCCGACTACATTCGCAACTTTGCTGATGCGTGGATACGGCATGATTTGAATGGAAATATTCACTTCTTAGTAACGCCAAGTTTCATGGAGCTTCATGCGACTGTCGTGGAGTTCATTCGAGGACTCGAGAATCCGCGCGTTTCGATTTCTTCGATCACGCCGGATGAACAAAATCACGCCGACGCGAATGGAATGCTACGTGAGTATCGGGGCTGGCAATTGTTCTGTAAGTATGCAGCCGATATGAGGGTTGATCACGGCTTGATGATGTATTTTGATCATTTTCAAATCCCTTCCGTGATTGGTGCCCGCCCTCCGTGTCCGTTTTCAGTAATCTACTTTCGCCCAACTTTTCACTATCCGACGTTTCTCAATTACCGTGATTCTTGGCGTGATCGCTTTAAGAATCTGCGCAAGAGCTGGGTATTACAACGCGTACTGTCCAACCGCAAGCTTGCTCACGTGTTTTGCTTGGATCAATACGTGGTACCTTATATCAAGAGCCATTTTAATCCTCGCTGTGCCGTGTCGACGATTGCTGATGCATTCACTTGTTATCCACGTTCGCCACAAAGAGAGCACGAGCTTCGACAGCAGTTAGGGATCGAGCACGGCCGCAAGGTGTTTTGTATTCTCGGAGTGCTAGATAGCCGCAAAGGTGTTTCATGGCTATTAAAGTCATTGTTCGCGATCGCTCCAGAACTACAGCACAAATTGTGTATTCTGATTTTAGGATACGCGACGCAGGATGAAGCTGAGCAGATTGGCCGTCTCATCGCCGAACTGCGCCGCAGGACGACGATTCAGATCGTGTTTCGAGATGAGTACATCGAGAGCCAAGATGTGCAGCATTTTTATCACCTCTCCGACGTCATTCTGACAACTTACCAGCAACATATGGGGAGCAGTGCGGCGATCGTGCGCGCAGCACACGCTGAGAAACCGGTGCTTTCATCCGATTATGGATTTATGGGTGAAGTCGTCTCGCGCCGCAAGTTGGGCATCACCGTGAATACCTCGGATGTACACTCCATTGCCAGAGGGTTAGAGCGATTTCTAAACGGAAGCGCTGAACAGTTTTTTGATCGCGAAGAAGCCGTTCGCTACGCTAGTGAGCATTCGCAAGGTCAGCTCGCGCATGATTTAGAACGCATGTTAAATTTGATTCCGAAAAGTCACGGCGTGGCTCATGTTTCCCCGCCGATGCGTGCCACGTTGGACGAATGAATATGGCGCGCGGGCTGAAAGGCAAAGTTATGCCTGCCACCGACTGGCAAACAGATTGCAATGAACCAGATGTTGCCGATTCGTTGCTCCCCGATACAAAAATTCAGCGTCATGGCCGATTGCAGACTGTGTTGCAAGGCGGGCTGTCTCTGGCGGATCAAGTCGTTGTTAGTGCCGCCAATTTCTTGACGGTCGTGATCATTTCTAGGTACTGCACCGCTGAGCAAATGGGTGTTTTTGCGCTGGCATGGACCTTAGTCAACTTCTTGCGGACAGTGCAAGAACGCATGATCGCCACGCCTTACATGGTATTCGTACATCATCAAGATACTCATCAACCGACTTTTTTGGCCAATACGCTAGTGCAACAAATTGGCTTGTCGCTGCTGGCCAGTTCGGGAGTTATCGCCATGGCTGGGTTAGCAGTGTGGCAAGGAGAGCCAGCTTTCGCTAGAGTTCTGGCCGCAACTGCATGTACCATACCGCTGTTGATGCTGAGAGAATGTACGCGCTCGATTTCGTTTGCCCATTTTCGATTTGCATCGGCCTTGGGACTCGACTGCATAGCTAGTATCACACAAATTCTCGCGATCGGAATCATGGCTTATTTTGGCAACCTCTCGGTTGCAAAGGCCAGTTTGGCAATGGGATTGGCCTGTGTGGTTCCAAGCCTGATTTGGTTGGCTCATAGCTATCCTGATTTGTCCTTTGTGCGGACGCGATTGGTTGACGACTGGTTTCGCAATTGGAGTTATGCGCGCTGGTTGCTGGTGGCCAGACTGTTGGGTATGGGTGGATTTTTGGTAATGCCTTGGCTTGTAGAATCGATGCTTTCTAGCGCGGATGTGGGTGCATTTGCTGTTGCCAATAGTCTGGTAGGAGTGTTGTTGCTATTTGTAACTGGCATGAATAACTACTTCCAACCACGCACTGTCAGTGAACTGCGCCAGCATGGTAAACAAGCCATGTGCACGGTGATTTCCTACAGCAGTTGGTTTATCACCAGCGGCTTGCTTTTAGTTTCACTCATATTGTGGTTGGCCGGCGACCAATTGCTTGCCGCAATTTATGGCCAACAGTATGCCCAGCATGGAAAGTTGGCTTTTGTTCTTGGTTTGTCAATCGCCGCAGTGAGTCCTTCGATTATGTTCGGCAATGGATTGGCGGCGCTTGAAAGAACGAAATTGCAGATTTGGAGTGAAGCTGCGTTCTTTGGAATGACAATCACTTTTGGATTGTGGTTGATCCCTCAGTACAAACTTAATGGAGCTGCGATCTCGCTGGTCATTGGTGGTTTAGCAGCGTCAGGGCTGAGCGGATTTATTTTGTGGTCAGTAATTCGTCATTCTGCCAGTGACCGTTCCTCAGTCACGTTGCGAGATTGTCCATGAGTTCAATGTACTCGCCAATATCATTGCAAAACGCGCGCAAGGGCCAACTTTTGTCAAGCCAAAGTGTAACGGCAACGACCGGTCTGTGGACTCACTTGGGATTGCCGACTTGGTATGCCTGGTTAAGTCTATTTTCGATCGCCATCGGTTTTTGGTTGATCGACAATAATTGGGATCGCAGCTTGTACACCCTGGAATCCGAACTCTACACAGGCTCGGATAATGTAACTGCGGATCGACTTGATGCGATTAATCCAAATTCTTCATTAGCGAGAATCGCTCTGGCTGGCGTTGGGGTACTGGGGTTACTGCTTCCCAATGCTTGTCGTTTTCGATTTTTGAGTCCATTGTTTTGGACGATTGCGATGTTTTTTGGATGGTTGTGTTTGAGCCTGTTTTGGTCGGTCCATCCGAGTTACACGATTTTTAAACTTGGCGTATTAGTTGTATTAGGAACGGCGTCGATTGGTATCGCGAAACAGCTTTCTCTACGCCAAATTGCGTTGTTGTCGATGTATACCTGTATCGGCTTGATTGTCATTGGTGTGATCGCGGAAATGTCGCTTGGCACGTTCAGACCATTGGGAGAGTACCGGTTTACAGGAACTTCGCACCCCAATACGGAAGCTATTTATGGATCCATGTTGTGCCTCTTCGCGCCATTACTGTCATCCACAAAATTTCGCTGGAAGGTGGTTGCGTTAATGATTTTTGGAATCGGGATCATTTGTTTAATCATGACGAAGTCGCGCACTAGTATGGTTGCGGCGATGATTGGAATAGCGGTGATTCAAGTATTGAGCCTGCGTGGAGAACGACGATTGGTCTTGGCCGTTGGGTTGTTGTTGGTCGCCGGTATCGGTGCAACGGCTATGGCCTTTGCTGGCATGCAAGCTGCTAATGATTTGGGAAGTATGGCGGATATGGGACGCGGCGAGGATATGACCACGCTTACCGGTCGACTTCCTTTATGGGAGATCCTCTTAGAAGCGATCTCTCATTCGCCCTGGATTGGACACGGGTATTTGGCATATTGGGATGATGAGCAGGTTGAGTATCTTAGTAAGACACTCAAGTGGGAGATCCCGCATGGCCATAATATGTACTTAGATATCACTTTAGATGCAGGCCTAATCGGCTTGGGTCTGTTTTTCTTGTGTCTCATCACAGCTTTGTTCAGCACTCTCGGTACAGCCTCTCAATCCGAGCGTCAGACGCGTGTATTTGTATTTGGATTGATCGTCTGTGCACTCGTTAACGGATTTGCTGAGTCCCTTTTTAAGCTACCGGGTTTTCCGTTTTTTGTCGTCTTAACTTTACTGGTGCGCTGCATGTGGGAACACGTCCCGCAAGCTCGTACAAGTTGGAAACCAATTGCCATTCGCAGGACAGCAATCCCTACGTAGTCAAGCAGATTTGTTCTTTCTCGCAAATCACTTCGAAAACCGGTACTGCAAATCGTATCTGTTTGAATTGGTTTTTTCCGGCGGCGAGTGCAATTAACTAACGACAGCGATATGACTTCTCGTCCAATTGTTGATACAAACACTGAAAAACGTAACGTTCGCAAAGCGTGTGTGTTGGTCGTGGGTCAGACGCCGCCACCCTATCATGGCCAAGCGACGATGATTCAGTATCTTCTGGACAGTGACCGTGACGACATCCAACTATTACATGTGCGGATGGCATTCTCGGACACGATGGATCAGGTTGGACGCTTGCAATTGCAAAAACTGTGGCATCTGCTGACCCTCATCGCAAAGATCGTGTACTATCGACTCACGCATGCGATTGATATTCTGTATTATCCGCCGGCAGGCCCCAAACGAGTTCCGTTTTATCGCGATGTGATTACACTTCTAGCTGTTCGTTGGATGTTTCGCCACACTGTTTTTCATTTTCAGGCCGCCGGATTGAGTGAGCTGTTCGATCGCCTAAACCCGCTAGAGAAACTGCTGGGTCGTTGGGCATTCTTCTTTCCCACGGCTGGCATTCGACTCTCGAACTTGGCCACCGATGACGTCGCCTTCATTCGAGCACGTCACGAGTTTATAATCCCCAACGCGGCCTCCGATGAATCGCTTCGCTTTGCCAATGAAATTGGCAACCGCGCGCTAACTACCGGCCGGCCACTCAGAATTCTCTACCTGGGAACCGTGTGCGAGACCAAGGGAATCTTAGTACTGTTGCAGGCTTGTCAACAGTTGCAATGTCGAGGGGTATCATTTGATTTGCATGTCGTAGGAAGTTTCCAACCGGCAAGCTTCCAAGAGGTTGTTCGACGTCGAATTGTCGAACTTGGTCTAGAGGGTCGAGTACAATTGCACGGACAATTGATTAACGATAAAAAATCAGTAGCCTTTGCGGGAGCAGATGTATTTTGTTTCCCAACCTATTATGAATCCGAAGGATTTCCCTGCGTGTTGGTCGAAGCCATGTCGTTCAGCTTGCCAATTGTCTCAACACGTTGGCGAGGTATTCCATCGATCGTCGAAGAAGGAGTGACTGGATATCTGACCGAAATCCAGGATGCTCAGGTAACTGCCGAACGATTGCAACTGCTGGCTAGCCAACCGGAATTGCGCCGACAGCTTGGACAAGCCGCGCGAGATCGATATCTTCAGTCGTTTACCAAGTTGCGGTACCAATCCGAAGTAGCTCGCGTTTTTCATGCTGTACTAGATCGTCACAAGTGAGCGATCATGAACCGCATGAGCTTGCGGGTCACTCGGATTACCGCTTGGCGTGTTTGGCTGCCTCAGGATGATGACCTATTGTGCATCAAGGGAAGGTTTGGCCTGGATGTATAAACTAACATCCTTGGTCCTACCGGCGCGCTGGATGCTCAGCGGAGTGAAACCGCGAGTTCTCAGCGCTGATTGCGGATTGAACCGAAAGTCGTTTTGGTCGGCGCCGACTAATATTGCTCGCGCGTTCATCAAGTTTTCCTTAACTGCAACGACTTGCTCGCCCAGATCATCGTGTAAATCAACACCGATGGGGCAGTCAATTAAGTTATGTTCAATTCGGTTGCCCTTGGCCATTGACGGCTGGTCTTCAAATACTGTTGCGAGAGTAGGATAACGACGAGCGTATTCGCCTTGATTGAACAACACGGCTGAACAGTACTCAAAATACTTTGAAGGAGCGCCTTCAAAAAAACTTCGTGCCCAGGTGTGCCCTCGGTTGTCGATCTGAATCGCGGCCAGACAGTCGATGAAGAGGTTGTTGGTAACGGTGTTGTCGCGGCCACCACCGACAGCGACTCCTCGCACTGTGCGCACAAAGATGTTTTCGCTGACAGTAGTTCCGCTAGCAAAATCGTCGAGATAGACACCGATTACTCCTGTGGGACTGAACCCACCTAGATCGTGCAGATAATTTTGTCGAATTACGTTGCCGCGAAACGTGGGATCATGCGCCAAGTAAATGGCCCCCACATCGTCGGTGTCTCGACAGACCGTATGGATTTCATTACCTTCCACGAGATGCTCGTTACCATGCAAAATGATAGCCGAATGTGGACCGTCGTGAATTAGATTGCGACGGACTTGTACGCCGACGCCATAGACATTAACGGCTGGACGGTAAGCTAAATAAACTTGGCTGAAATCGCGAAGGTGATTTCGTTCGATGATGTGATTGCACGCTGTGAGCCGCTGACAATCGCCTCCCTCAACTCGAATCGCACCAGCACCTGTATCATGGATTTCGCAATCACGGATCACATGCCGTTGACCGTGATAGACATTGACGCCGATATTCCCAATATGCCGCAAAGTACAGTCCGCGACGGTTACCGATTCGCCGCCAACTATCTCAATACCACAAACTCGGGCTGATTCGATCGTGAAGCCAACCAAGTGTACATGGCTGACATCGTAGAGCGATATCGGCGTTTCAAGGTTGGCTAGAACGGCATTGCGGACATCGACATTTTCTGGCGGCCATAGGAACATTTGGCCACTCATCGGATCGGCCAACCATTCTCCGGGTGAATCCAGCTCGCCGGACAGGTTCTCGATTCGATACCGTGCGCCCAGTTTCAAAGGGCGCTCAAACGGCTGAGTCAGGTCAACTCGAGTTTGCAATTGGCCATCCGCTGATTGCATGTGAGTTACTGTTACCGCATGATACGAGTCGTCCCAATCGGTTGACCAGAATCCGTGTGCCCAGGCGGTGGCGGTTTGGGTTAGATTGCTCCTCAGCTCTTTAGCCATCCAACTTCGACCGCCCGCCTGGACATCAGCGATTTTTGCCCAACCTTGATTTGGCCATCCAGCTAATTGCATGCGGCGCCCTTGGATCACTAATTCCCACGTTGCAGGTGATTTGACTTGATGTCTAGAGCGAACTGTAGTTGTTCCGACCGCATCTATCAGCCTAGTTGGCAGCTTTGCCGAAACGATAAACTGGCGAGCCTTTTCTGGAAACTTCATTGCAAATTTCGAATCCACAGGCCGCCACTCATCCACTCGCAAACCAGCACTCAGACTAACGTCATGCCCAGCTTGTGCTCGGTAGATAATTGGTGCGTTAGCCGTTCCCGAGTCGTGTTGTTTCAGTTCGAATGGTTGGCTTAAAAAATGCGTTCCCGGCAAGACGTGTACGACGCAGGATGAAGGAAGATTCTCAGAGGATTCACGAAGTTGCCGAATGCGATCTCTGGCTTCGTGCAAAGTTGCTAAAGGGGACGCTACGGTGCCCTCGTTGCTGTCGTTGCCAGAAGGGGAGACAAATAGGTGCACGTCGGCGGCATGAGCTGCGTGGCCAACTGCTGCAACACAAAGGATGAACTTTCGCAACTGATTGAACATCGACCTCTTTTTCCACTGTTGATAATTGGCAACATCACCAAACCCAAATGTCTGCGTCAAGAAACTCTAGCTTGAGTTCAGCGTTGCTGAGAGGAAGCGATTTGCTTTTTTTATTGGTGCAATTGCAAAGGAAAAACACAAAGGCTACCAATTCCAAATTGCACATCAGACTCAACTGGCGCGCGAGTTGCGGTACCAACCAGTTAAAAGAGCGGCGACTGAAAATTTACTGTACCACTGAACTTAAACAAAGGAGCCAAGCATGTTTGACCACAAGCGAATCGTATTAGTTTTATTGGCGCTGGTTCTCGCCGGGGGAATTTGGTCAGGTGGCCAGCCGATAGTTCCGTGGATGAAAATCAGCCAGCAGGAGCCTACAGAAATTCTGGCGGCTCGTTACCCACTGAGGACAAGAACGGCTGGGTTCTTCCAACGTACTGCGGTGTCCAGAGTCCGTGGCCGATAGGAATGCCAGTTCGATTACGAGCGAGTCAGTTTAGGCCATGAAACACGAGCTGCCTCGGGGTTCAAGGTAACCATCGAGCCAGCGCTTGCGAGTTTAGGATTATTCGCTTTGTTCTAAGCTTTCACACATGACAATACGTACGGGCAACTCGTCGCAGAGTAATGGAACATTGTCGACGCATACGGATCGGTGCAGGCGAATATCGAAGTCCTGGCCCGTTGTGACACTAGGCAAAGACAAGAAAGACGGGCCAGGAACCTGGCTTTTGATGTTGCCACCGACCATGTTGGTCAATTCAGCGATCGCGTCTTGCTGATCTGCGGTGGTAACGTTCGATTCGCTGATCGCTAACATTCTAGCTGCGGCAATGGTCGCAAAGGCGGATGTAGTCTCGAGGACCACTGCGCCTTTCCATTGACCGCTGATTTGAATGCAGCCGATGACTCGGTCTTCTCGAGCCTCGTGGCGCAGTTTTCCGCACTCGACAGGTGTCATTTCCAAAACAGTCGACATTACGCCCTGCGTTATGGACAAAATGTCCGCGTGGGAAGGTAACATGAAAGGCCCCTCTCGTAAACTTTCATGAGTAACTTGAAGAATCGTAAATTATCTGTGGTAGATCGGCCTTGATATAATTAAGCGCCTGGACGGTAGCAAACAGCTTTGCCAACTGGATCGCGGCGAAAATCTACGTCCAAATTCATGGTTGTTTCAGCTCCACCGAGAAACAGGCAACCGTCAGGTCGAAGAGATTTGCGGACTTTCCTAAGAATCTCTGTTTTGGTTTCTGGCGAAAAGTAGATGAGGACGTTTCTGAGAAACACCACATCCATAACTGGCAAAGTTGGTGGCCAAGGCTCGACTAGGTTTACTGGTTTGAAGTCAACCATGTTCCGTATCTCGTCCTTTAGTCGCCACTGCAAGCCAATCTTTTGGAAATACTTGATCACCAAAGGCAACGGGAGACCGCGATTGACTTCGGTCTGGTTGAACACTCCTTCCTTGGCCTTGGCAAGTATCTGGCTGGACAGGTCGCTCCCCAAGATACGTACGTTCCAATTGCTAAGCTGCGGGAAATTTTCGCGGATAATCATCGCAATGGTGTAGGGTTCCTGACCACTGGAACATGCATTGGACCAAATATTAATTGTCCGCTCGCGAGCGCGTTTTTCAATCAGATCAGGAATGACATGAGTCTTCAAAGCATCAAACGGATGCACGTCGCGGAAGAAACTCGTCTCGTGCGTCGTCATAGCTTCGATGACACGCTGAGTCAGTTCGCGGGCACCGGGTTTACGAAGCGCATCGACCAGCTCTTCCAGAGTTTCCATGCCATGTTGTCTTGCAACAGGGGTCAGGCGAGACTCTACCAAGTAGGCCTTAGTTGGTTCCAACACAATCGCCGATCGATCGCGTACCAGATTGCTGATATACGAAAACGCTCCAGAGTTGAGGGAGGCAACTGCACTCATGAGCTATGTTCCTACTTTCTGTAAAGTCCTTGGTGCGCGACAAGCCGCGCACTCACGAACGATTTCGTCAGCGATTCCATTCAGCGGAGAAATCAGATCCGCCAATCCAGCATTGACGACTGAGCCGGGCATTCCCCAGACCACCGAGGATGCTTCGTCTTGGGCGATGACGCGACCACCCAATCCACGAACCACTTCCGAACCGCGCATGCCATCTTGTCCCATGCCTGTCAGGACTACTGCCAGCACGTTCTGCCGATAAAGTTGAGCCACGGATCGAAACATTACGTCGACGGCCGGACGGCAAGAGTTCTCGGGAGTTCCCTTGTTCAGGCTAATGAACATCTGCGTCCCTTTGCGTTCCACAACCATGTGAAAATCGCCCGGAGCAATGGTCACAGTGCCTGGGAGCAACTCATCTCCAGTCTGCCCCTCGCGTACGGGCAGACCGCACTGTTGATTTAGCCGATCAGCCAAATGTTTAGTAAAGATCGGCGGCATATGCTGAGTAACTACGATCGGTACTGGAATATCCGCTGGCAACTGACCAAGTACTTTTGCTAGTGCGTTTGGGCCACCAGTGGATGAACCAATTGCGACGATATCGATTTGAGCAGCTTTGTTTGTTCGCACCACGGGTGTGCGTACGGGTACAGGGCGTGTGGTCTTGGGACCTGCGGCTGAGAACAATCCTCTAGTAAACCAACTGCAATTCGCTGTGATCTTCGGCAGTAACTCGTCGCGCACGCTCTGCATGGCCACTGTCACACTGCCAACATTTGCAGGCTTGGTGACGTAATCGTTCGCACCTCGTGAGAGGGCTTCTAACGTTGCTTCAGCTCCCCGTTGAGTCAAGGTGCTGAACATAATCACAGGCAGCTTGGGATATAGCTTGCGAATTTCCGATAAGGTGGTGATGCCATCCATTTCGGGCATCTCCATATCCAACGTCACGACGTCTGGGTTGAGCTGAGGGATTTTCGCTAAAGCGATTTTACCGTTGGCAGCCACGCCAGCCACTTCTACTGAGTCGTCACCCGACAATGCATTGGATAACATCATGCGGATAACGGTCGAGTCGTCGACAATAAGGACTCGTATCTTGCGCATTTGATGAACTACACTCCAATGCCCAGAAGCTGCAATTTGTCCAGAATTGTTGCCTTGTCAAATGGCTTCATGACGTACTCGTTGACGCCAGCCATGAAGGCCATTGCCATCCGCTCCATTTCTGTTTCGGTGGTGACCATCATCAATGGCAAGTCTGAGTATTCGGGATTTGCACGAATCGCCCGAATCAAATCCAAACCATTCATGACTGGCATGTTCCAGTCGATCAGGACAATATCTGGAGTCCCGATGTCTTTGAGTCGTTCGAGCGCTTCGATCCCATTTCCAGCTTCATGGATCTCGTAACCGAGTTCCTTCATGATGTCGCCAATGATTCGGCGAATGGCGCGGGAATCGTCCACGATCAATGCACGCATAACCAAAACCCTCTGTGATGTCTTTCTTCGCTTGCCCTGCACTTGGCGACGGCGAAGAAGTTTTCCGCACTAAACTTTGAAGTAAAACCT
This sequence comes from uncultured Pirellulaceae bacterium, assembly GCA_964625155.1. Taxonomy (GTDB): domain Bacteria; phylum Planctomycetota; class Planctomycetia; order Pirellulales; family Pirellulaceae; genus Aureliella. The sequence continues at coordinate 17,514 of CAZVBC010000020.1, read as the reverse complement.
GAATAGGCTTCGTTTCTTGTCAGCCACCGAGCACCATGACCGTAGTTCTCGGTGGCCGCTAAAGACATTTATGGCGATATAGTGATTTTCTCAGACTATACCGACTGATACGTTCCGGCGTTGGAACCCGAAAACATCGTGGTTGGGCTAATGTTTCGCGATTCCACACGTCCCTTTTGGAACTTGAACTTGCTAACCAACTGCTGCAACTCGGCCGCCATCCGACTCAACTCGCCAGCAGCTTGCTGAGTATTGCCAGCACCTTGAGCGGTGCTCTGCGCTGTCGAAGCCACCAACGTGATGTTTTGAGCGATTTCATCGGAACCCTTTGAAGCTTCCAAGACATTGCGTCCCATTTCGTTGGCAGTCGCAGTTTGCTCTTCAACGGCACTGGCGATGGTGTTCGAGATATCGTTGATTTGGTTGATCACTTCGCTGATCTCGCGAATCGCTTCGACGGCTCCTTGCGTGTCCGCTTGAATCGCCTCGATCTTGTGACTGATGTCTTCGGTTGCTTTGGCTGTGTCTTTGGCCAGCTCCTTGACTTCGTTGGCAACAACCGCAAAACCTTTGCCAGCTTCACCAGCTCGAGCTGCTTCGATCGTGGCGTTAAGTGCCAGCAAGTTCGTTTGCTCGGCAATCGAAGTGATTACCTTTACCACTTTGCCGATCTCGGCACTACTGTCACCCAGCTTGGAGATCATCGTATTGGTGTTGTTGGCCACTGCCACTGCTTGTTGAGAAACACGAGCTGCGTCACTGGCGTTTTTGGCTATCTCTCGGATCGCAGCATTCATTTCTTCGACGCCCGTGGTGACCGTACGCACGTTGGCGCTGACCTCTTCGGATGCGGCCGAAACCACGTTCGCTTGAGTTGATGCCTCTTCTGCATTCGAGCTCATCTGAGTGCTGACAGCCGACAGTTCTTCCGACGCGCCAGCCAGCGCGGTTGCGTTCTCTGAAATTGAACAGATACTGGCTCGCAAATCACCGAGCAATCTCTCTAGACCACGTCCCATTTGACCGATCGCATCGTCTCCCTTGACAGTAACTTCTTGAGTCAGATCTCCACTAGCAGCCGCGTTGACTACCGCCAAGATGCTGTCAACTTGATGGCGCAATTCGTCGGCTTGTTGACGTTCCCGTTCGGTGTTGTCCTTGATCTTCTGTTCATTTGCCAGTCTCTCGGTGACGTTTTCCCAGCTCACAAGCGTACCAGCGAAATTGCCTTCCAGGTCAAGAATTCTGCTAGCAGACAATTGGAAAGATTCTGGTCCAATCTTGATCTGGCCTTGGAACGGGAAGTTCCGCTCGTTTGCTACCAGGGCCTTCTGATGCGCTGGGTTGCGGTGGAAGACATCGATCGATTGTCCAACAATCTGGCTTACCTTAACCGGCAAATATTGCTCGACTTTGCTCAGTAATTGCAGCGCACATGGATTCGCGTAAGTAATGATGTTGTTTTTATCGGCAAAGGTCACGCTCGCAGCCATATTCTCCATCATGGCTCGTACCTTGGCGTTTTCGAACGCAGCCAGTTTCTGTGCCGTGATTTCGGACGCAAACTTGACGACTTTGTACGGCTTGCCGAATGCATCCACAATTGGGTTGTACGATGCTTGTATCCAGATTTCTTGACCGGCCTTGTTAATTCGTTTGTACTCGCCGGCGTCAAACTGACCTTGATTCAATCGTGACCAGAAGTCTCTGTATTGGGACGACGAACGCACGGATTCTTCGACGAACATGGAGTGATGTTTACCGACAATTTCATGCAGGCTGTACCCAGCGACTTTCAGGAAGTTATCGTTGGCCGTGATAATCGTTCCATCCATGTTGAATTCGACTGAAGCTTGCGATCGGCTGATTGCATCAATCTTGCCGGTATTGTCTAACATGACCTTTTCTGTGACCGCAACTGAATTACGCAGAGTGAATGCAAGCAGAGTAACCAGTGACAGAGTCACTAAACTTGCGATAATCAGATTTCGTGTCCCAGAGTTTGCGGTCGCCTCGGCAGAGCTTTGATCGACGTTCATTTTTTCAGTAACCAGCTTGACCAACTTTTCGATTGGAGCCTTGTGCTCAAAGAACTGTCGCTCAAGTTTGACGCTGATTTTGTCTAGCTCCGCTGCATCGGACTTCTCTAAAGCAGGAATCAACTCTGCATCGACGGTGGCAAATATTGCTTCGGCGCTCTTGGCAACATCTCCAGCAAGGAGAGTCTTGATTTCCCCGTCTGGAAACTTCTGTTTCCAAGCTTCCATGCTGGAAACGTAGTTGTTCTTAAAGTCTTTGTAACGCTGAATGGCGTTTACTTTGGTCGCGGTATCGTTGGTGTCTTGCATCAGGTGGGTGCTGAGATAGCTTTCCACGACATACAACAACGGTGGCAACGCGTCCGCGAGCAAATCTTTGTCGAGTACGATATCGTTGTATTTCGGACCACCTACGCGAATTTCGCGTAGAGTCTGATATGTCATTCCCCCAACGGTGAGGAAACCTAGAATGAAGGTCACAGTCATGCAAGTGACCTTGCCTTTGATGCTCAAGTTCTTGAGCCCTTTAATAACCTGCCTCATGGCACATCGTTCCTTTGCAATCAAATTCGAAATCGGATCGTTGTTGTTCAGCGAATGCTGATTACGCTTATTTCTGAAGTTTCCAAAACATAGCTCGCGATATCGGTAATGGCTGTTTTAACCTGTCTCATTTGGGCAGGCAGGATCAAAAAATCGACTCATATCAATAATGAAAAGTGAGCGGATGGGCGCTAGCCCCCGGCGCCGGAGCGTTGCGATTATGCAGTGAGGAATATCTTTGGCAATGAGGACTTACGACGCCACATGCGCAACACTTCCAGCGCCGGGGGCTAGCGCCCATCCGCTCACTTTTCATCTCAGCTTCGCCCTCCCGATCATCCAAAATTAAGCTGTGACAAAACAGTAATTGCCCTGCGACTTGCTCATGCCGACTGGAAGGAATGAGAATCGCTATATTTTGAGCCTACGGCCTGTGTGCGTTTTAGTACGCCATTTTGTTCCTGATGGCGATCCAGCGTGAAATGTGAAACCAGTGACTTCAATTCTTCGGCCATACGAGCCAGCTCGATCGCAGCGGACTGGGTGTTTGCAGCGTCGGCTGTAGCTCGCTCGCCAGCCGAAGCCACCGCAGTGATGCTGTGACTGATCGAATAACCACCACGCGAAACCTCGTCAGTATTGCGGCGCATCTCCTCAGCGGTCTTGGTTTGTTCTTCGACGGCAGCGGCGATGCTAGCTGAAATATCGTTGATTCGATTAATCACTTCACCAATTTCCCCGATGGCGATGACCGCGTTTTTAGTATCTTGTTGAATGGCGTCGATCTTGGCACTGATATCTTCTGTTGCCTTAGCGGTCTCTTTGGCTAGTTCTTTGACTTCATTGGCAACGACACCAAATCCCTTACCAGCTTCGCCTGCACGGGCGGCTTCGATCGTCGCGTTCAAAGCGAGCAGATTGGTTTGTTCTGCAATCGAGTTAATAACCTTAATTACCTTGCCAATCTCTAAGCTGCTTTCTCCCAGCTTCGATATCGTGGCGTTGGTGACTGAGGCTGTCTCTACCGCTTGACGCGACACATTGGCGGCTTCGACCGCGTTCTTAGCGATTTCGTTTAAAGATGCGTTCATCTCACCGAAACCAGTCGATACAACTTCAACGGATTTTTGTACTTGTTCGCAGCTCGACGAGGCGGTGATGGCATTGGTGGACGCTTCGTTTGCGGTGTCCATCATTGAAGTGCTAACCGTCGACAAAGATTCAGATGCGTCAGACAGTTCGTTGGCGTTGTGATAAATCGCCTTGATGTTCGAGCGTAAGGTCGAAAAGAATCGATCGAGACTAGCAGCCATTTGACCGGCCACGTCGTTGCCCTGGACCGAAATAGTATGGGTCAAGTCCCCGTCGGCTGCCGCGTTGACTACGTCCAGAATGCTGGCAACTTTCGCTTTGAGTTCATGGTCAGCCAGCACCTCGGCAGTAATATCGCGAGCATATTTGACGACCTTGTTCACTCGTCCATCGGTTCCCCGAATTGGATTGTACGAAGCGTGCAAGTATACAACTTGGCCGTTCTGGTGCACGCGTCGGAAGTCTCCGATTTGATCTTCACCTTGCCGCAGTGCGTTCCAAAACTGTTTGTATTCTTCGCTCGTACGGTAACTGGCTTCGACAAATGTTGAATGATTTTTGCCAACGATGTCTGAAAGTTGATATCCCATTGTCCGCAGAAAGGCTGAGTTGGCGTGCGTGATCGTACCATCACACAGAAACTCAATTACGGCGCTGTTGCGGTTGATGGCATCGATGCGACATTTATTTTCTTGAAGAACTTCTTCCTGCTGGGCGATGGAACGTCTGAGCCAAGTTCCACAAGTTACGGCTAGTACGGCGACAACGAATCCGTTCAGTATCAGCAACCAACTTTGGTTTCGTACGGATGCATCGGCATGAACTTCGTTCTGTTGCGTTTGCTCGCGAATCAGATTAGTCGCGCGTGCCAGTGGTTCATGGTGTTGATAGAACAATTCCTCTAACTGAGCATTCGTCGTTTCCAGTTGCTGTGCGTTGCCACTGGCCAGTGCAGGTAACAACGAGTTATCTGTGAGATCGAATATTTGACGCGCCAAGTTATCCGCTTGACGAATCAACGTGCCGGTTTCTCCGCTAGGAAGTGAGTTTTCGTATTGCGAGAAAACCTTGGCGTATTGATCGCGAGTCTGGCGATAGCGAGTGATGGCCGATTGTCTATCTTGTGGATCATCGGAATCCTGCATCAAGTGAGTCATCAGATAGGCATCAATCACATACAGAGTTGGTGGAGTTACATCCGCCAAGAGGTTCTTGGATTCGACGATTTGTCGGTATTCGCTTCCACCCACTTTGACGGTTTGAAGCGTAAAAAACGTCTGGCCTGCGAAGATCGCAAAGCCGACAAAAAAGGTAGTACACAACAAAACAATTTTCGCTTGCATGCTTAGGTTATTGAGTCGAGACATTTGCCAGGTTTCCAATTGAATACTGAAAATAAGTTAAGGGGCTCCTGACCGGTACGTTTCGTCCGTGACTTAGTTCGCGTCCGAGAAAAACCCGGACGCGCGACTAAGTGGGGATTGGAGATTTGTCTAAATAGTTGGTACGTTGATCGAAGGTGTGGACACTGGAATGGCAAGTGCAGTTGTTGGCAACGGACTGCCAGGATAGCGTTTGATGCTTCCTGCCTCTTCGTAATTGAACTTGGCTACCAATTGGTTCAGTGTGACTGCCATATTGGACATCGCTTCGGCTGCTTTGAGCGTATTGGCTGAACCGGTGCTGGTATGTTGAGCGGCGGCGGCGACGGAAGTAATGGTGGTGGCAATTTCGCTGGTACGTGAGGATGCTTCCACGACGTTGCGCCGCATCTCGTTGGCAGTAGCGGTCTGTTCTTCAACGGCGCTGGCGATTGTCGACGATATGTCGTTGATTTGACCAACCACTTCGCTGATTTGCCGAATTGCTACGACCGCATCACGAGTATCCTGTTGGATGGTATCGATGCGTTGAGTGATATCCTCGGTCGCGCGAGCTGTTTCTTTAGCGAGTTCCTTGACTTCGTTTGCCACGACCGCAAATCCTTTGCCGGCCTCTCCAGCGCGAGCGGCTTCGATAGTTGCGTTTAATGCTAAGAGATTGGTCTGTTCGGCAATCGAGGTGATGACCTTAACTACCTTGCCAATCTCCACGCTGCTTTCGCCCAAACGTGCAATCGTGGTGTTGGTGTTCGTGACCACAGCCACAGCCTGCTCAGAAACGGTCGCTGCTGAAACTGCACTTTTAGCAATTTCGGTGATGGCCGCGTTCATTTCATCCATGCCACCAGCCACCGTCGAAACATTGTGGTTCACTTGGTCGGATGAAGAACTTACAACGCTTGCCAGAGACGACGTATCGGCTGCATTAGCGTTGAGGTGAGAGCTGATCGAGGACAATTCTTCCGAGGATCGCGCCAGCGTTCCTGCATAATTGGCGATCGAGCCGATACTCTCACGCAAATCGGTAAGGAATTCTTCTAAACGGCACCCGAGTTGTCCGACTGCATCGCTGCCACAGATCGACTTCGTTACGCGCAGATCACCCTGCGAAGCTGCCTTGACAACTGCCAGAATGGAGCCGACTCGCGTGCGCAGTTCTTCTGCACTGCGGATTTCTCGTTCGGCGCTCTCCTTGGCGGCTTTGCGTTCCTGGCCAATCGTCTGCCAATTGACCTGTGTTGCATCCAAAGCATCGCAGATACCATCAAGAGTTTTATTTAAGGCACTTCCCAACTTGCCAATCTCGTCTCTTGATCGAACGTCGATTCGCTTGGTGAGGTCACCATCGGCGACTTGCGTAATGACCTGTAACAGGTTTCGAATTGGGCGGGATATGCTGTAAGCAATTGCTAGACTTAGCAGCACGACACAGATTGCCGTGACGATTAATACTGTACGAATGACGTTCCACAACGAGAGGGCGGCTACTTGAGCTTCCGAAGCATCCTGTCGCGCCAAGAGGGACCATTTGTAGCCAGGAAATCCAAGGGCTCCGTTGGAATGGGCATAGCCGTTATACTGCAAGACATGGCGGCGTTTGTGCTTTTCGACTGTATGGCCACTTTTGCCTGCCATGGCCTGTTTGACACATTCCAACCCGAGCGAGAGCAAGTTTAATGATAGCACGTTTCTGTTATCATCGTCGGTTAGAGCCAAGCCCTCTCGATCGATCAATTGCAAGAAGACATTAATCCCTTTGGCCTTTAGTTCCTTTTTGGATTCGTCCAAGATCTGCTTAACTGTTCGCTCAAACGACGTGCGATTCGACCAAACGCGTATGGCTTTTCCTGAATCATCGAAAATCGGGGCAGAGAAATTCAAACACAGTCGTTTGTCCTTGTACACCTCGTGCACTCCGTCACAATTGCCGACATCACTGTAATGCGTTTCTGTCGGCTTGACCGTGCCATTAATACACTTCTCAAACCATTCGCTTCCCTTAACGCTGCGGCCAATCAAGAAAGCCGTATCTAGTGGCTTGCCGTCAAACGTCACCGTGTTGGTGGCGATGATCTTGCCATCCGCGTCGGCCACGATCATAAGATCGTAACATCCATAAGTCTTGGTATAGAAATCCATCGCTTTAGTAAGCTGAGTGGCGTCTCCTCTAGCCAACGGATTAAACGCAAACGCTTGCACATCACCATAGCGTTCAAATAAGTTTCGATCGATCTTATCCAGCGCCTCTGTTGCACTCGATTCGAGCATGGCACCCGCACACTTCTCGAGCTGGCTGCTACTGTGTTGGTACGACACATAAGCCACAATACCCAGCGGGACGCACGTCAATAACAGGACAAAAACTAATAAACGCATCCGCAAGGATTGAAATTGCAACCAAGTAGGAATCAGCATTTTGCGTAAACCTCAGTGTGTTGGATTGTTGGATGGATGTTGTACGCCGTCATTACTCGACCGGCACTTGTACAGCAAGCTCGCAATCGAGGAGCAAGAGGAGCTGACCGTCTAACTTGTAGGCACCATGTATTAACTCCCGTGCCGGACCACGCAGTGTATCCGGTGGAGCTTCAAAATTGTCGGCATCAACTTCGACTACGTCGCCAATTTGGTCGACCAGTAAGCTGACCGCACCTTCATCACCGCGAACAACAACGTTCATCGGTAAAGTATCTTCGTCACGTGGTTCTAATCCCAATCTCGTCCGCAGATCGACGGCGGTAACGATTTGGCCGCGCAGGTTGATCAACCCACTGACGGCTTGAGGGGCCATCGGTACCCGCGTCATTTCTTGATAACGAATGACTTCTTGTACGTTCTGCGCCTCGACACCATACAGGTTGTTGGCTAATCGAAAAGTACACAATTGATTGGATGCAAGCATGTTTCATCGGTCCTTTAAACGCAGGCCATATCTTCGAAGAATGATGGATCGACCATGCGGATCAGCGCCGGCAAATCCAACAGATCGGTCACGTGCCCTTGGATCACGGCCGAACCGATCAAACCAGAACTATGTGCAACTCGCATATTGGCAATTTCTGCTTCGACGATGTCCAAAATGGCGTCGACGACTAACCCGACACTCTTGCCCTGTGCTGAATAAACCACGACGTCCATTAGGCCGTTCTCGGCAGGCGTCGAACATACTCCGAGCGAGTCGCTCAAACGGATTAACGGAAGAATTTCGCCTCGATATTGAACAACCTCTTGGTGACCTGCAACTTCCACAGAACCTGACGAGATTTTCTCTAAGCGAGTCACTTGATCGATCGGCAACGCGAATCGCCGATCTTGTCCCACTCCGAGGATCAACAGCGTTTGCACGTGGCGACGGTTACCGTTGCTTCGATCCAAAACGTCGGACAGTGTACGATCTCGTACCCCGGAAATGACATGAGCAGAGTGAGCCAATCCCATCACATCTAAGATCAGCGCGACGCGGCCATCACCCATGATGGTCGTGCCAGCGTATACCGCTACGTTTTTGAGTTGTTTGCTCAATGGTTTGACGACGATTTCTTCTGAATCGTTGATATGGTCGACGACCAGGCCGAATTGTCGATCATCTGCGCGCAAGACAACGATGTTGACAACATCGTCGACGGTTTTCGGTACAGCCGGAGCCCCCAGTTCGCTTCGCAAATAGACCAGTGGCAACAACCGCCCGCGCAGGCGGTACACTGGTGCACCTTGCAACCACTCAATTCCTTGTTTAGTCTGTTCCCCTTCGAGCCTAACCAATTCCAGCAAATTGACCTGAGGAATGGCATAACGGTCGTTGTCGCAGGTCACGATCAAGGCTGGAATGATGGCTAACGTCAAAGGGATCTTGATCTTGATCGTCGTGCCGTTACCCGGCTGACTCTGCAAATCGACCGTGCCACCGATTTTTTCGATATTGGTCTTGACGACATCCATACCCACGCCACGTCCCGAGACATTGGAGACTTTTTCCGCAGTCGAAAACCCTGGCAGGAAGATCAATTGGCCGACGTCTCGATCCGGCATTTTGGCTGCCTGATCGACCGTAATCAGCCCTTTCTCTACCGCTTTGGTCTTGATGCGGTCAATGTTCAGCCCAGCACCGTCGTCGACAATTTCAATGTTGACCTGGCCACCTTCGTGGTAGGCTTTAAGTGTTAAACAGCCTTCGATGGGCTTCCCTTTCGCAGCGCGCACTTCGGGCTTCTCGATGCCATGGTCGACGGTATTGCGTACCAAGTGCGTCAGTGGATCTTTGATGGCTTCGATAATCGTCTTGTCGAGTTCCGTCTCCTTTCCTTCCATTTCAATGCGCACTTGTTTTTCGCACATTGTGGCCAAGTCACGTACCAGCCGAGGGAATTTGCTCCAAACATTGCCGATCGGTTGCATCCGAGTCTTCATCACTCCTTCCTGCAACTCGGTCGTGATCAAGTTCAGCCGCTGTGTGGCCCCCTGCAAGGCGCTGTCAGCCAGCGTGCTGTTGAACTGCAGAATCTGATTCCGCGCCAAGACCAATTCGCCGACGCGCGTCATCAATTTGTCGAGCAGTGCGACGTCGACTCGAATGGTGCTGTCGGCAGCAGTGGATTCGCCAGAGCCAGACGCATTGGTTTGATTGTTCGCAGTCGATGTCTGCGATTTCGGTTTCGCTGATGCAGGTGTCGGATTGGCCGATGCTGTCGCGGCGAGAGAATCCGTTGGTGGGGCAGTTGGCGCTAGCGGGACTTTTGCTTCAGTTACTGCCGCAGCCGCTGGGACTGGAACCGCAACTTCAGTTTTAGAAGCATTGGATTTTTGCGCGGGCTTGCCAGCCTCCACACCTGCGGCTTTAAGTTTCGATTCTTGCAATTCGCCCAAGTAACGGACTAATACGGCGTTGTCGTTAGGACCTTCAGAACCGGTTGACTCGATTGCACCGAGCATCTTGCGCACGGCATCCACTGTGGCAAACATGGCAGCCGAAATGTCGCTATCGAGCGGAAATTGCCCCGCCCGAACACAGCCCAAAATATTCTCAGCCACGTGTGTCAGTTTTTCGAGCTTGCCGAATCCCAGGAAACCCGCAGTTCCTTTGACTGTGTGAACCGTACGAAAGACGCTGTTGATCAACTCTGCGGAAGTCGAGTTCTTTTCTAGCGTCATGAGATCGCGTTCGAGCTGTTCCAAATTGTCGTAGCTCTCGATCAAAAACTCGCGAAGCGCTTCCCTGGGAACGTCCGTAGTTGTATTGGATTCAGAGGGTGCTTCGAGCGCCGGAGTGGTTTTGGCTGTCGGTACAGCGGGAGTGGTAGGAAGATCCTGTTCGCCATTCAAAATGCGTTCGAGCGCCGTCAGATGTTCGGTAACATCTTCGCCATTGGACGATTCGATCGATTCGATCAGTCCCTTTAACCGGTCGGTGGCTTTTAGCAGAGTATTGATGACAGAGGAAGTTGGTCGCAGCTCGTGTCCGCGTAGCCGATTGAGCACCTCCTCTTCGCGATGTGCCAGACTTTGGAGCGTTTCGAGCCCCAAGAAACCTGCGGCGCCTTTGATTGAGTGGATCGCACGAAAAACTTTGTTCACCAAGGCGACATCCATTGCATCGCCTTGAGACTCCAAAGTCAGCAATTGGTTTTCCACATCAGACAGATGTTCCTGAGACTCCACCACAAACTCCCTGAGGAGTTGTTCGTCTTCAATGTTCATGCATGCGCCCTCAAAATCATTGCAAAGAATTTGGACGCACAAACGTACACTGTAAAGCTTGACAAGCAAGGAAAACGTTGCCGACTTTAGCAACTATTTTTTCCAGGAAATCAATTCCAATTGGCGAAAAAATGCCAACCTCCGGCGCGCAATCAAAGGACTGTTCCGATTGTGATGCTTATACGATTGCGGGGATCTATGATCGCACAGCGTGTTCCACCGGATGCAGGAGTGACCTTGCGTGCCACCAGCGTGCTCGCACACTTCTGCAATTAGTCTTAGCCGTGCAGCGCGAGCTGTCTGGAATGTTTTTCCTGCCGATCGCCTTGACGCGTGCGCTGCATGCACAACTTGTGATCGCAATAAATTTCTTGACTTCGTGGTTTCGCGACCAACATTACTTCTAGTGCTTTGTGGCAGTTAGGAATTTGAGTTTGTACTCTACTGCTAACTACCCACAAAACCATACTCGGCTGCTGGACGTCTGTTGTTGCTCAAGCTCCTCGCGAGAGAATGACAACCGCAAAACTGGCTGTTGCCTACATCCCTCGTTCCACGAAAGGACAATTCAAGATGAAAGTATTGGTAGTGGATGATTCCGGCGTGATGCGCAAGATCATCATTCGTTCACTCAACGCAGTTGGTGTAACCGATGTGGAAGAGGCTGGAGATGGCCAAGAAGGTTGGGCAAAGTTTCAGGCGGGGGCCTTTGACTTTGTCTTGACCGACTGGAATATGCCAGAAATGAACGGCTTAGAATTTTTGAAGGCCATTCGCGGTTCGGGCTCGACGGTACCAGTAATCATGGTCACAACCGAAGGCGAGAAGGCTAAGGTCATCGAGGCCATCCAAGCTGGAGTAACCGACTACCTGTGCAAGCCCTTCGAAGCTGAAGAATTGCGAGACAAATTGGACAAGTACGTGACCGCATAGCCAAACAACTGGCCCCAGCATCGCCCAAGATTGGCAGTAGTGACGGTCGTTGCCACTCGACACGATACTCCTGCGCGATACCGTAATCGAGTACCAGTTACTACTACAACTAAGGCGAATTTAGTGACATCTTCAAAGAACTCTCTCGTTGACGAAGTGATGGAGCGCATCGCACGCAAACATCATTCGAACAACGACGTCGCCCAAGCGCATGAGCAAACCGACGAATCGCATCGTCAACTGATACAAGCACTGTCGGATAGCACTCGTGGGATTTTTTCCACGATGTGCGGTTGGGATGTAAACCCAGGCCCCTGTACGGCTTGCAAAGATGCCGCCAGCTTTGACGCAAGTGGTTTGATCGGCCTGTCCGGTGCAATGAAAGCAACAATCGCGGTGCGCTTTAAGAAAGAATTGCTGTTCGCTGCCACCCAATCATTCTTGGGTTTCACCCCAACGGAATTAGGGCCTGATGCCATGGATTTGGTCGGCGAGCTGACCAACATGATCGGTGGCAATGCCAAGGAGCGATTGACGATCACGGGGATCAGTCTGGGGTTGCCGACCATTGTTGCCGGTCCAGGACACTATATCGCTTTCGACGCTGGACTGGAAATCACGCGCCTTCCATTTCACTGTGAGCATGGAAGTCTGTGCGTCGAAGTTGCGATGACCTAAAAAAAATCGCAAGCTGCAGGAAACTCTCTGGCCTAGCAACCATCCTTATACAAAGCTCTCAGGTTGGTTCGGAATACTTCGCGGCATGAGGTGGAACTTTCAGCAGGTGTGAATTCGTGTACCGCTTTCCTCTTTTTTACAACCTCTTGCCGACCAGCTTTATTACGCTTTTTGTGAAAACCGTGTCAGCAAACCACCTTATTGCCGACGAAACTGCAGTAAGTATGGAGTGGCCTGTGCACATTGCCATTCATTGATGTGAGTCAAGGAATGGCGACAATTGTAACTATCATCCTAAATCAGTTTAGTTATCGCTTAGAACTCCCCGACAACTTCACCGCCATTGCAACTATGTAAGGCTCTGTGGGTTGCGGCATCGATTCCATTTGACAAGAAATGTACCGAGCCATCAGCAAGTCCCACATTTGTCCCGCCAGTGTGGTAACTGCGTGGACCAAAGAAGCCCGTATGGTGGATGACAAGGTCCGGTGTGTGGTTGTTGGGTGTATGATACCCATTCGTCAACGAATTGATCGCTCCATTGAATGCCCATGAAATCCCACGCCCACGAATCGCTGTGCTATTGCCACCTCGCCAGCCTGTGAAAGTGGACCAAATCGCGTCGGTTTGCGGGTTGGAGATGTAACCGCTTGCGTCGACGAAAGTACCCCAAGGACTACCGGCGGCCATCAGGCCGCGACTCGCTTGGAGTGCCGAGTTTACTCCACTAGAACCATTACGCGTGTATTGATACGGGAATTCTGGCAAAGTTCCGGGCGATAAAGTCATGTCATTGCCGACGCTACGAACTGTCTCGCTCACGACAACGGTATTCGACGTACCATCTGTAATATCACGAAAAGCTCGCGCAGTATTTTGACAAACGATACCGTCGGTAACCCAACGCCAATCGTAGTTTGTTCCCGTTCCACTTCCGTTACTAAACATGTAGCTCAATCCACCATACGCAACGGGTGTACCGTTTACTTGCATTGTAGTTGTTGAAGGAGCAGGGTCGCTAGAGCAAAGAAAGGTTGGAATTGGTGTAGCGAACGCCTGAGCGAAAAGTGGATTTGGAACCTTGGCGTTAAGAGGGCCGCTGAATGCAGGCTGGGAGGAGTCTAACAGACCATTCAAATTTCCTTGTTCGATAAAAGCAAGGAGCCGAGCCTGGACTGAAAAGTCAACATCGACTGTCCCAGCCATAGGAAACTTGCGATAAGCAGATTCGTAGTTCATGGTTGCCAGCGCGATTTGCTTGACGCTATTGCTGCACTGCATTCGACGGGCAGTCTCTCGTGCTGCTTGGACTGCCGGTAGGAGTAAACCTACCAATATTCCGATTATGGCTATCACGACAAGTAATTCGACCAATGTGAAGGCCCTGCGTTTCGACGTGGTGAAAATAGTTTTCATTTCAAATTCCCAAAAAAGCTGTAACAATTTATTTAAGTTCTTTATCTTTTGATCAGACCCTACCTCGCGTCTCCTACCGACTTGAATGTGCTGAACAAGACTGTTTTGGTAGCGCTGTGCCCTGATTTCCACAACGAATCAATTTCTGTTTTCATCGTGTATGGCAGCGAAAGGATTTTCTCGAGCTGTACCTTGGAATCATCCACGAGAATCCATCGAAGCTGGTACCTACCGTCAGGCAACAAACTGCTCCAATCCACGGATGCATGAGTACGTCGCATACTAGCGGGCTCAATCAGTTTCATGGAAGTTCCCCAACTGGCTCCATCTTTCGAAACCCGTCCCTCACCAATCGCTGTCGGCTCTTCGTTGACTTTTCCGGCAGCAGTTATGCGATGCATTAAGACGATGGCGTATTGCCCCGCAGGCAAATTTGGTAGTTCCTCAATCCTCAGGTGAAGCCCCGTGCGCCAGGTCCGAGTGGGATCAAACTCTGGGATTTCGTTTGAGTTGGAGTAGCGAAACCGCTTGATGGCTGCATAGTCTGTTAGAAACAAAGCCCACTCGCGGTCTGTGTGACCATCCTCGGGGAACTTCACACCTCCTCCATGGTCGTCTTTGCCTAACGCTTTCGTCTTGAGCAGACTTGCCATCGGAGTTTCGATATTGATCAACTTCCGCTCCTCCAACAACTGCAATGTTTCAGAGGGAGAATTGGGGACAATCCAGCTCATTTGCTCGCCGTGTTTCTCGACTTGCCTCATATTTCGATCTGGCGAGTGACAGTTTGCACAACGTTCAAACTGCGACCAGACTATGTCGATAAATCGAGACAGAACTTGGTCCTTCCGAGCGTGTCGCAGCAATTTGTCGTCAAGCTTGAGATCCTTCAACTCCGGCATGGGAGTGTCCAGAGATTCAGGATCTTGAACCGATGCGCAAATCCATTCACTAATTCCTTCCAGTTCTGACTTGCGAACCTGATCCATCAAAACAGTTGAGTTCGCAGGTGCCTTGGCGATGAATTGCAGGATCTTTGACTTAGACGGATGTCTAGTATCGATCCAACCTCGTGCTCTCAGTGAGGCAAACGAAGCCTTAGGATCAAGAGTCAGGAATTCTTGCAGGTTAAGACCCTGTAGATGGCACTCTGAACAACTGCTCGCTTTCGATGACTGAAGCAATGGCACAACACGTTTTTGGTAAATCTCCGATGGAGACTGTGCGTGTAAGTTCAGACCCTCGAAATAAACTGCGAGCCAACCAATCAACAAAAGTAATGTCCGCATATTGATTTATCCAAACAGAAAGAACAGCTTAGGAAAACTTTCGAGTGGGACTAGTTCAGCGATTCAATACGGCGCACTTGATGCGATGAACAGAAGCCGTCTTGTGGAGAGCGGACCCATGATCGCGCAAGTGCGCCGTATTGAACCGCATCATTCAAAGGCCCAAGCGAGTGGAAATTCACTTTGGTAAATGCAAACCCCATTCGGACAGCACGAACCTTACAGTGAATCTTCATTCACTATTTCAAAGCCAACGCGCGGCGATTTCAGTCACGCCCAAGCGATGGGCATGCCAATCATGTGCGTGTAGAAACATAGCGTGCGTCAAGATGCGAAGAGAGCATCTACTCTTGGTGGTGGTGTGTCTGGCTTGCAATAGACTGACGCGGGATCTATTGCCGCTACTTGATAAGCAGCTCCAGATTCGTGCTCATACACTATTACTTTTTGGATGGTGACCAGAATCGTCCAGGGCAACAAAGTGAATGCAGAACCCTTGCCTTGGCACTTCAACGCTAATATGCTCAAAACGATTTGCCGCTTTGCGGGAGCGTTCAACTCCTTTGATTCAACTATATCCGCTTTCGATGTCTGGCAACATGATTTACAGGATTTCATTCCTGCCACAGCGCAGCCCTCTGATTTGCCCGTGCCAGTCGTTTTCCACTTAGAAACGATTGCGATTGTTTGCTGCGCGCAATACTCATCTCGCGGCGTACAGCAAGTATACTTGGGTTCCTCAGTTACTCTCGCAGTACGAGAATCATTCGACCTTCGATCCGCAGCAGTGTTCTTGCACGCAGGTCGCTCGGCGTAAATTGGTGGAGTAACACCATTCTTTTCTGCCCATGCGAATCTTTCTGCCGGCGTAAAACAACAACATGCGGTCCAGCATTGTTCAGCGGTTTTGCATCCGCAGGGCCAGTTTTGGCAAAGAAAAGGTTGAGAATTGTCCTTGTCGAACAATTCAAGATTCGCGACAGGCAGTGGGAAAGTAGTGGCGCAAAAACTCACGAGGACAAGGAAAGTAACAACTTTCCGTTCCTTAGCGCGCTGCCTGTTTGCCCCCACAAAACCCTTCAATGAATTGCCATTTCTATTTCGAGCACTGAATCAGTGATCTGGTCAGGCCCGCTCTCCACGGAACAGATGATAACATGGCTAAAAGCCCTTGCAATCGTTGTCTCGGAACTTTGACAAATTGAATGGCAATTCCCCTCCACGGGGCAAGAGTAGCGACTGAGCAATGGGATTCGTCCCCGCGGGCTTGATATCGTCAAGAAGAAAATGTGCATACCAGATCTAGGAGAATCGGCGAACTCAAGAATGATTTCCAAGACCTAGCCAAACCGTGATAATGCGGCTCCGCCTGTACGCCTGTAATTCTACGACTACTTGGCTGTGGGGATCTGAATTCTCGCGAGGCTGAGCGGCAAAGCCTCAAGTTGCACCCTTGGAATGAGTATTATCTAAATTGCACTAGAGTGATCCAAGAGAAATTGGCAATTGGCTCACACACTTGCGAACGAAGTGCCATGTATCGAAAGGCATTCGAATCTAAGGGGCTCTTGGAGTTTGTCTGCGAAGAGTCAGCCGGCTAGACGTGGAACAAGGTCTGAGCAGCTTGCTCAATTATGTGTCAGCACTGAATTCTCGATGACCCAGCTCGGTACGTTGCTGTAGGAGTTCAATCCAATCCAGTTAGATTGGCACCAGATTGTTCGCTTGAGCGGGAATCAGTGTATCCACGCGCATCGGCTGTTCTTATAATTTTGGCAGAACTATTCCAACGCAGAGGAATTAAGGGACGTTTAATGGACGGAAAAAAACTCTCAATGATGGAGCGGAGACGCTGGCTGCTGCAGGTCGCGGTCGGTGCTGGAGGGCTGACTTGGCCAAGGTTCGGGGTTAGCCAGTCGGCACTGCGAAGCCAACCGAGATGGGAGGAGTCCGTTCGACGAGGGTTAGATTGGCTTGCTCGGAATCAGACCACGCGAGGGCAATGGAATACTCCAGCTTATCCAGTTGCATTGGCGGCGCTCGCGGGGACTGCGTTGATCGGTTCAGGCTCGACCACCACGCAAGGTCCGTACAAAACTCAAATCGCTCGATGTACCGATTACTTGATCAGCAAATGTCGCAACAATGGTCTGATCGGCGATCCGACAGCCGACAATCGGTATACCTACGGACATGGATTCTCCATGTTATTTCTCAGCCAAGTACTGGGAGAGGAAGGTTACGAAGATCGCCGCGCGGAGTTGTTGGATGTCCTCAATCGCGCAGTTGATTTTTGTTGCAATGCTCAGACCAGCGCTGGTGGTTGGGGTTATGTCAGTGCTCGTGATGGCGCGAACTACGATGAGGGCTCCACGACGATTACTCAAGTCCAAGGGCTTCGTGGCTGCCGAAACGCTGGCATCACGGTTCCGTCGGAAGTGATCGAGC
>CAZVBC010000019.1:0-33660 GCA_964625155.1 uncultured Pirellulaceae bacterium | reverse complement strand
CGATCGCTTCGTCCAACGATCCTGTTCGCTGGATCACGAGTAAGGGGCCAAAATGCTCGTCGTCCTCGAGTGATATTCCTGTCGCATCTAGTAATCCTGGAGTCAATAAGGACTGGTTGGGCGGTATCAACTCCATGCGGCAGAGCGACTGTGCGCCGGATTGAAGGACCATTTCCAACGAGTCGAGCATCTTCTGTGCTTGCTGTGGTCGTATCACGGGTCCCATGAATGGCTGCGGTTGATCAAAAGATCGTCCTACGCGGATTTTTGTAACTAACTGTTGTAAACGGCATATAAAACGATCTGGCTGCGCTTCTTTGGTTACGATCAAACGCCTTGCACAAGTACAGCGCTGTCCCGAAGTTATATAAGCGGATTGAATCACCGAAATGGCAGCCAAGTCCAAGTCATGTGTTCGATGGACGACCAAGGGGTTATTGCCGCCCATTTCTAGCGCGAGAACTTTGTCGGGTCTTCCGGCGAACATGCGATGCAGTTGTTCACCGGCGCGCCGGCTGCCTGTGAACAAGACGCCTGCGATGCGGTCGTCGGTGACTGCAACTTGGGCCACAGCGGCGTCGCCATGAATCAGATTGAGGACTCCTGCTGGCAAACCCGCATGTTGCCAGGCGCGAGCCAGCCATTGGCCAACGCCGGGAGTCAGTTCGCTGGGTTTGAAGGCAATCGTGTTTCCGGCCAACAAGGCCGGCACGATATGGCTGCCCGGTAGATGTGCTGGTAAGTTGAAAGGTCCCAGAACCAAGAGTACTCCATGCGGACGAAAGCGAGTTACCGCGAGCGCCGTCCCTTGATTGACAGAAGTGGTCCAGCGTCGCGCGAGCAGAGCATCGATAGAGTTGGCGACTTTGTCGATAACGGTTCCCACTTCAGCATCAGCCTCCCACTGAGGCTTGCCGGTTTCGTGACAGATCAGCGTCGATAATGCTTGGCGATTATTGGATACCCAGTTGGCAAAATTGCGGCAGATGTCCATTCGATGCTGCACAGGGGACTCGCACCAATCCATGAAAGCATCTTGCGCGGCCGAGATGGCTGCGCGAACTTGATTTGGACCGGCAAAACGCCCCTGCCAAACCGGGTTGGCATCCACTTGGCTTTCGCTTAGCCAATCGGTCCCTTCGCCATCCAACCACTGATTGCCGATCAACTGCTTTCCCAAAATGGGATCCATGCGACTCATGGACTTAAATCCTTGGCCAGTTCGGGGGTGGGATGCGTGGGCAATACAGTTAGCGTTTTTCCCACGCTCAGCTCCAAGAGGTCAGCGGTCTCAGCGGCGATTCGTACGCCACCTGTCACCTGTTCGATCACCGCCATCGTGGATCGAAATCCCAAGTGACAGTTGGCTGCAATCATTGATGCAGGCGACGTGACAACTCCGATCTCGGAAACTGGAACATCGCGAGTGCGCATGACAGCACCGATCGACTCGCGTCGGCAGTGGACCACGGGTCCGCCATCAAAGATATCGATCATGTCGCTGATTGAAAAACCTTCGGCTTGCAACATCGCCAGGGCAGGCCGCGTGTGAACGTGCACTTGACTTAATACCTCGCGTGCCGATGGTGGAAGAAGGCAAGTATATATTGGGTGGCGTGGCATTAGATCTTCAATAAATCGTTTGTCGACGGTCGACAGGCTGTCCGCTTGCGGAAACTCCATTTGAAAGAAATGGCGACCAACAGCGTCCCAAAATGGGCAGGAGCCATCCTCGTTGACGACACCTCGCATTTCCGCGATAACTTCGTTGGAAAAACGCTTGGGGTGGCGAGCCATGAAAATAAACCTAGCGAGACTTAGCAATCGCCCTCGGCCTTCACCTCGATACTCGGGCAATAAGAATAGGCTGCCGATCTCTGTTGGCCCGTCGTGAATTTTGGCTAACTGCAACGACTCGACGCGTCGGGTAATCCCCAACAATTCTGAGGCTTGTGTTTCCACGATCCGCCGGTAACTGTAGAACGGTTCGTAACCTCCCGTTTTCGAAAAGATGCAGGATGTGCCCACTAACTTACGGCGCTTGACATCCTCCATCACAAACACGTACAGATCACCGGCCGCCTTTTCAGTCTTGCGAGTAAAAGCGAAATGCGACAGCTCGACTCGTTCGGTCAATTGATCTTTCGTGATTTGCAGTGTGGTTAGACCGTAAGTCGATTGTTCAATCAAGCCCCAAAGTTGATCGATGTCCTCCAAACGAACAGCACGCAGAATTACCACGATTGGTTACTCCGATACAGATACGGCGCCCCGAGTCTAGAATCGGCTCAAAACGTCATCCAGGATTTCGCAAGCCAGACGAATATCGTCGTCGGTGGTCACTCCAGGAGGAGGCAAGAAGCGTATCCTCGTGGGATCGTGACCTGCCACAAAGCCCATCAAGCCTGCTGCATACATCATATGCACCATGCGGGTCGCTTGCTCGTTAGAACCATCGCCGGGTGTAAAGGCCACCATCATTCCCAAACCAAATGGACCAGCCAATTTTCCAGGGTATTTATCGGATAAACTCTGTAGCCCTGCAGCAAACATCTGATGTCGCTGCATGTTCTTGCCACTTGGTCCAAAACAGCCCGATTTCTGTAGATGATCGAGAATGACATGTGCTGCCGCAATCGAGCTGGTCGAGGCCGTAAAGGTTTGGCTTAACAGAGGTCCTTTAGGCTTAAGTGATCCTCGGTATAAGGTTCCACACAGTTGCGTGATCTTGCCAAAAGAGACGATATCAGCGGCCGAATCTAAACCAAAATGCTGAAAGGCGAATGGCTGGCTCAGTCTGGAAAACGTCTGAATCTCGTCAAACACAATCAGAAGTTTGTCCTGTTGGGCACGAGCGATCAACTTACGGAAATACTCTGCGGTGCCTGGATAGTATCCGCCCTCCCCCGAAACCAATTCCAACCACAGAGCCGCGTGTTGGCCTGGATACCGCCGCAGCAATTTATCAAGCTCCTCTACTGCTCGATTTTGACTGGCCGTCGAATAAGTGCGGTCTTCACAGGGCAAATAATCGACAGCTAGCGTCGTGGGCAAGCCGGAACGATATTGAGGGCGATCGGTCAATTGGGCCGTAGCCATCGAGCGACCAGCAAAACAATTATCCAATGCCACAATTCGATTTGCCGGAAAGCGGTTGTGGAAAGCAATTTTTAACGCATTTTCATTAGCCATCGCTCCACTGGTTGACAGCAAACAGTGATCAAATTGTGCTCCAAACTGGTTGGCTAACTTCATCATCCGTTCGCATATTGATACAGACGGAGGATGTTGCTGCAAGTTACCTTGCATGATCGTATCTTCTAACGCGGCTCGTACGCAGGTCGCCACCAGATCGGGATGACTGTGCCCGAGTCCGTGGACTCCGATGCCACAAATAAAATCCAGTTTGATGCTACCGTCCGCCAATTCGACCAGCGCACCGTGCCCCAAGCCACTCGACAGGTATGGAAAAAAAGGGGCACCACCGCGCGCCTTTCCGAGTCGTTCAATCAGAGCATTAAACGACGCTGATAATTGTGGATCGGCTGGCTTCGGTTTTGAAATATGTCGCTGGGTGTCCTGCAACGCAGCAAGCAATAATTTTAGCGCCTGTTCCACGCGAGGATCGGCGCGCAACGATTCAGCAAGTAGGTCAGAACAAGGTTGCACTGAATGTGTGTTTTCATGTGTGTTTTCCATCAGACCAGCAACTCCAACAGGGTTATATGGAATGCCAATGGACATAGGAGACCCGCTCCGCAGTCCTTACCGACGCCTCTTGCTACTGGGCTTGATTACAGCCAGCGTATCGTCGCTTCGTCGTTCACCATATGGATCTGGACTTCAGATCGACCGAAACGGTGCCCCGATTTTTGCAAGCCAATTTCTTGGACATGGGTCCCTCCAATGTTGTTCGCTTGCATACGTTCGTTGATCGCAGCTTCGCGTAAGTCACTGAGCCACTGGGGGTTTGACATCAGCAACTGCTCAATGTGCTCAGCAGTCTCGCCGTAGGATTTGACGTGCACTTGGTCAAATTGATCGATCGTCAATTGAACATCCAGTTCCTTGGTGGCCCCGGACTTACTAAACCATTCTCGCAAACGTCCAATAAATTTGTCTAGCGACTCAGGTGCGGATCGCACTTCACTGCTAGCTTTAGCAATTTCAGCAGTGGATTCTTGCCGACTTGACAGTGACCTCAACGTTTCAACGAACCCTTCACCGATGGGTTGGACGATTTCAGCGGTCGTCTGCACCAGACCAGTGGCCATGGTTGTTAGGGAGGCCAACATTGTCGGAGAAATCTGCATTGTCAGCCCACGTTGAAGCGTAGAATGGGGGCATAACCGAAGTTCGACGACCAAAGGTTCTTCGAGTTCCGTTTCAGCGAAATTGGACTTTTTGGAATGAAGTCAACCGCAGTAGTTGTGCCAGTCAATTTTATCGGTACATTTTGTCTGGCTTCTCCAGTCAATTTTTCCACGAAGGTGCTGGAATCTATTTTGGCTGCAATTGCGAGGTTGAGGCAAAGGTGACACAATGCTGGTACTTGTGAGCGGTGGTTAAGCGGTTGGACACAGCCTTGTTTTGTACCCAGTCTTGCGCGTTTCCAGCGAGTCGATTGACGGCTTATTAGAGATGCAAGGCTAGGACGAATAAAATATTTTGAATTCAAAGGGACTTCGTCAATGTTGCAAACACTCAAGCTACGCTGGTTCGTAGTGGCCTTATTTGTAATCGCATTGATCATGCGATTTGTGCCCCATGCTTACAATGTGGCTGGGTTTGCGGCGTTGGCGCTGTTCGCAGGTTGCTACCTAAACATCTGGCAAGGGATGGTAATTGCTTTCGGGGCAGTTGCCTTGAGCGATGTCATTGGCCAATGGTGGCAATTACCAGGGATGGGGTTTTACACCAAAGAAACGATGTTTGCAGTTTATTTGGCGACTGCGTTGCCCAGTGTAATTGGTTGGGCGCTAAAGAAAGCAGACTGGCGAATTACGGCGGGTGCAGGTTCCATATTGTCGGCAATCGTCTTTTTTGTGGTCACGAATTTCGCGGCTTGGCTCGATCCAATTATGAAATACCCTCAGACGGCTGAGGGACTGATAAACTGCTATGTGGCTGCGGTGCCGTTTATCGGTGGAACGCTTGTAGGTACCTTTCTGTACGCTTACGCATTCTTTGCCAGCTATCGTTGGTTGTCGCGTTATGAACATGCACGCGAGGGCCGCAGTTCAACAAACTCGCGTACTTGTTGAGTGAGTGCAGTTTCAGTGGGTAAACGTTCCATTGAGCTGGCGCCGTAAAAGCCCTCGATGGAACTTACTCGATCCAAAATATATTTCGCATCATGTGGTTGTGCGATTGGGCCGCCGTGACAAAGCACAATTACGTCACTCCGTTCGTTTTTGGCTGCGGCGGCGATCTGTGATACTCGGTTCACACATTCGTCCAACGTCAGTGAGGTCTGGGCTCCAATAGTGCCACTGGTAGTCAGGCCCATGTGGGCGACGATAATGTCGGCTCCAACGCGCGTTAATGCTGCGGCTTGAAGCGGATCAAAGGCATAGGGAGTGGTTAGTAGATCAAGGCGATGCGCAGCGGCAATGCAGTCTATTTCAGCATCAAAGCCCATTCCTGTTTCTTCTAAGTTCGCTCGAAATACTCCATCGATCAAGCCGACTGTTGGAAAATTCTGTATCCCGGCGAACCCCATTTCTTTTAGTTCAACCAGAAATCGCTCACGTAACATGAATGGGTCCGTCGCGCAGACACCGGCCAGAACTGGCGTGTGTTTAACAACGGTCAATACTTCATGCGCCATTTCCCGCACGATTTGATTGGCACTGCCGTATGGCATTAATCCTGCCAGCGAACCTCGTCCGGCCATGCGAAAACGCCCGGAATTGTAGATGACAATTAAATCAATCCCACCGGCTTCTTCGCATTTTGCACTCAGCCCTGTTCCCGCCCCGCCGCCCACGATCGGCAGGCCAGAAGCAATCTTCTGTCTTAACCTCTGCAGAATAAGGGAGCGGTTCATTGGCCCGCAGCCTTAAGAGCCACTTGTCCCAGTTGTTTTGACAGTTCTGGATTGGGCGCAGCCTGTGCGTCCCCATCGGAGTTGATCCAGCGAATCGCAGCGAGAATCGACTCCATAAACTGCTTGTTTCGCCACGTATCAGGCCGGTGACCAAGATTGTTGTAGTAGATGCGCCCTTTACCCCACTCTTTCACCCACGCAACAGGGACATGTGTGGGACGCTTCAGTTCAGTTTTCTCCATATCTAAACTCATTAGTACGCGGACGTTTTCCGGACGCCAGTTGCGATATTGGTAAATCTCCTCCTTCATCGACACCTCTTTGCCAAATGGTACCATGGTGGGATGGTTGGGTTCATGAACGGAAAGCGTTACCGGAGTGTTGGCTCCCCAGGGATGTCCAATGAACGAACCGCCAATCATCTCGTAATAAAGCTTGTTCTCTTTTAATGTATCCGTCGAAGAATGCACGCCGATAAAGCCGTGGCCTGACTGTTTAAGCCAATCATTGATGAAGTATTCCATATTGTCAGCACTGATCGGCAGATCCCCGCTGGTATAGAACATGACGATATCGAATTTCGGCAGATTCTCACGAGTTATGACCATCGCGGCGTCTTGCGAAGTTTCGAGGGTAAACTCCTTGGATTCGACTGAAAGTTGGCGCATGGCCAGTTCGCAATCCGCCAGTTGTCCCTCGGGTCGTTTAACCGGTTGATGTACAAAACCTTTGCTTTGGGTAAGCATCAAGACTCGCGGTGCATGATCTGCGGCCATACCTGCCTGCTGAAAAAAGATACACAGCGCTAGAATGAGTAGCAGAAAAGTACTTTGCAACGCACCGGAAGGCTCGCGCCCTACTGCAACTTGATTTAGCGGAAATTCGCAAGTCCTCTGGCACACGATTAACAGCCGCTCACTTAAACCACAAAATTTGCTTAACCATCGGATAAATCGAACATGAGCATTTGACCAATTCATCTTGTCACCTCGCCTAATTATTTAGTCCGCTCAGCAAAACATGTGCTGGTTAGTAGGGCAGCGCTGGAGCAACGTCTTCTGCCTATCGAATACGCATAGCCAGACCCAAGAACAATTGCTGCACTGCGATGCGCTAGCGTTATTTTAATGCTACGGTATGGCCATGTCAGAGGACAGTATAACCGTACTGCGATCAGTATAACTGTACAGCTCTCAGTCGGGCGTAGAGACAGGATCGGATTCCCGGCTGCTGGACCAGATTTCCAAATCGGGCAGTGCTTTCACCAGCATGTTGGCGAGTTCCAGCATCGCAAATTTCTCACTTGCAAAATGACCGATCATCAATAGAGACAAGCCTAACGCTTTGGCCTCGAGGCACTGGTGGAAGGTGGCTTCGCCGGTAACCAGGACGTCACAACCATTGCCCAGGGCTGCCGATAGAAACGAACCGCCACTGCCGCAAGCGATACCCACCTTGAAAATTGGCTTACCTCCATCGACAAAACGAACTCGACAGTGAGGGATTTTTTGGTCGACTAGTTTAGCGAAGGCAATCAAATCCATCTCGACCGAGAGCGTACCGCATCGGCCCGAACCAAGATCTGCGGATTGCAGACGTTGATTGGGGATCAGCGGCGTGATGGACTGCAGGGCTAACCGAACGGAGAATTGGGCATTGATTCCCTCGCTGGCCGAATCCCATGCCGTATGAGGCGAAAAGACGGAAATGCCAGCACGCGCCAATTTCCAAATTAATTCACCGGCGGAGGACTGAGTCGTGATCCTATTGACTGGCTTGAATGGGAGTGGATGGTGTGCGATGACCATCTCAGCACAATGTTCGACCGCTTCGTCAACACTTTCAGGAGTCAATGTCAAACATGTCATCAAGCGTTCGACTGTTCGCGCTGGATCACCCAGAAGCAACCCCAGGTTATCCCAAGACTCACCCAATTCTATGGGAGCAATTTGCTCGACAATTCTCGCAACGTCCCCTACCGTTGCCATGGTTTGTCACTCGCGCTCGGGTCGAGGAAGATCTCGAGGAAACGGGACCATTTCGGCTTCGGGCAGGTTTTCAAAGTTTGTTTCCAACCATTGCAATCGTTCAGTTTCGGTGGCATAAAATCGCAACCAAATGTCGACATCGCCTTCGTCAACACACCGCCAATGAAGGTAGTTGCCTGGCAAATCGACCTTCTTCTCACATGATGGGAGAATGTCTCGCAAGATCAAAGTATACAATTGGCGGTCCGAGAGATGTTCGGTCATATCCAGCACGATTCTGGCACTGAACAACCGATCGACCGTATCGTACAGTAGATGGTGTAGCACATCATCGTCCAACGATTCGGGTCTTGGCAAAGTTAGCTCCGGATAGAACCATTTGCTGATCGGCAAGGCTGGCGCACGTTCCCAAGCCAGCATTGATTCAAGAAATTCATTTTCTTTATCCAGTGGCATGCGCTGGAAACTTACCAGTGCGAATGATTCGTCAATGTAAGGTTCCAACTCGTCTCGCAAGCGAGCGTTCCTAAGCAGCAGTTCAACTTCGTCGGCGGCTGGAGGAGGCATGTGGCTCATGGGTTTCGTGTTGATTTTGGTCAACCTGGTTAACTAAACGTATTAGTGGTCGGACCGATCTCGACGACCGAATCTCGACACCGACACGATCCAGGGTATACGTTTCCGGCGAGTACTCAATGGCGAACTTGAGGATTTGTTTTCAGGAACACAAAAGTACTTTTTGGGGCAGCGTTAGAAGCGACAGAATCCTCAATCCTTCAAGCGAGCGGATCGCCCGTCTCGAGCTCAGCGATTTTCTCCAGTCGGCGGGAATGTCGGCCACCTTCGAATTCCGTCGACAACCAAACTCGCACCAAATCAGCCACTGGTCGGTTACCGATCATGTCGCCCGGCAAGCACAGGACATTGACATCATTGTGCTTGCGAGACATTTCTGCCATGATCTCGTCGTAACAACTTGCCGCGCGAACACCGGGAAATTTGTTCGCAGTGATCGCCATACCAATACCTGTGCCACAGATGAGTATGCCTCGGTCCGCTAGGCCAGTAGCCACCAACCTGCCTACAATTTTGGCAAAGTCAGGATAGTCGACGCTCTGTTCGCCGTGGGTACCAAGATCTTCGACGGCGTGCCCATCCGCCGCCAATGCCGTAACCAGCTTGGCTTTGATTAGGACACCTCGGTGATCGCCGGCAATCGCAATTCGCATTTTTATTGGTGGTGTATCTTGTTGCTGGTGTGATAGTGCAGATGTAATATTGGCTCGGCAGTGGAAGCTGGTTTGCTTGCAAACTCTGATCCACAGCCGCCTTCGCAATTCGCAGGCCGCGCTAGCCCTCGATCAGCTCGTTCAAGCGTTTCGCCAGCTTGGGCCTATTGAAGAACTAGCTTAACTGCCCAATCCAATTTGGAAACCAACTTTCGTCTATTCGCTCCACCCATTGGACCAAGTACTTTTCAATTTGTTCAGCACAAGCGGAATAAACGGAACTATTTCCACCAAACGGATCGGCTGTGTCTTGCCCATTGTCGCTCAACAAAAACGTCTTGCCAGCAAATTCGGGCCAGCGATCGACGATTGCACGGTAGTGCGCGTTGGTCATGGTCAAAACCAAATCGGCGTGCCGCAACAGCCTTTCGGTAACCGGTCGACTCTGATGTTCCTGTAAGCTCAGGCCACGTTTGTGCATTACTCCCATGGCCTCCGGCGATGCTTGACCGCCCGGATAGGCGCTCAGCCCAGCCGAGCCCACTAGCGCTGGCTCGGGTAAACCCGCTTGAAAAAGCGCAGGGAATTTTTTGCGCAACAAGTCCTTGAGAATGGCCTCCGCCATCGGGCTACGGCAGGTGTTCCCGGTACAGACCATTAACAAATGCAACTGACACATACCTACCAAAACACTCTTGTCCAATACACCACTATGAATGACTGAAACCTGATTACCCTCGACCCGAATACCTGTCGCAAAACCCCCAAAATGGGTTTGGCCATCTTCGATCAAGAGTGACAAATCACTATTAGCATCGGCCGCGACCGCTTGCGCGAAACACGCGGCCTCCCCCACTCGATCTTCTAAGGGAGCGGCGACCAATGGACCTGGCAACAACTGCATAGCCTGCGTTAACGCTTCATGGGCAGCGACGCGCAGCGACAAATACCGTTCGTTGACTATTAGGCTTTTTTGAGTCTCGATCGGCAACTGCGCAAATAAACTGCCTTCATCCGTGGCTGGCAATTGAACGACCATGGGACCAGGCCAAGCTCGGTTAACCACACGTGAGGCGATGCGCGACAATTTAGGACAATAGTCGTTGGCTTCTTCAGCCGAGCGTAAAAAAACGCACGGAACTCGGCTCGGACTGCGCCGTGGATAACATACCAGTTTATTGACCGCCTGGCGATTTAATCCGCTTGCTACAACGTGATAAGCCGTTTCAGCGGGCAAAGCGACTAATTTGCCTTCGACCAGCGATTGCACGATAACATGCACTACGTCGCGCAGATCGTCGTTGCGCTTCCAGTCGAGTGTCCGCACCATGCTGACATCCACGTTCCATTTAGAATTTCTCGATGCTTTCGAACAAGTACTATAATGGCACGTGACATGTCTATACAACCACGCTACCCCCTACGAGTCAGAGTAAAACACAAAACTTGCACGTCGAGTATAGAAATTTAGCCGTCCCACGGATGAAGCGATTGAGTCCAATCATTTTTTCCCTAGTGGGACGATCGGGTGACAGCCTCCGCGCGGCTAGGCTGCAATGGGTGAACGTCATGGCTAGAATTGGCGCCAATTCGAAAGGCGAACATTCTCTGGGCAACGAAAGCTGATCACACAATGCGCGAAAACACAATGCGCGAAAACAAAGTTAAACAGGCTTTGAATCAAGGTGGCATCAGTTGGGGTGTGATGGCCTCGGAGTTCTTTTGATATCCTCCGACTTGACGGAGGTATGAGCACTGGCGGACTCTATCGTGGCCATGCGAAAAGGCCAATGTATAAATAGTTGCAACGGAGCAACGGCGAACGACTCCACATGTTTGGCAACGCGACGGATCAGGTTAGGAGGTGAGGCTCCACCGGTGCATTTCGTTGAGCGCGAGTTGGTCGGTCATGTCGAAATTTAGGGGTGTAATGGAAATATTGCCGTCGGACAAGACCGTTAAGTCGGTCGGGTGTGCCGTGCGTTTTGGGGGCGGGTCGTTTGTCGCCCAATAATAATCGCGGCCTTTGGGATCTTGGCGACGAATATAGCTTTCCCCGTAGCGTTCAACTCCCATGGGAACACAGAGCACACGAGGTTGGCCTCCAGCACGAGCCAGCCTTACCGCGGCGGTAGGAATATTGATGTTAAAGAGCTGCGGTGCACGAGCCTGTTGTTTGAGGACTTGTTGAATCAGCTCAACCGCTAATCTAGCCGCTGTTTCGAAATCCGCGTGAGGATCGTATTCCAGGGAAACAGCGACGCTGTTAATTCGGAAGAAAGCACCTTCGATCGCCGCTGCTACGGTGCCTGAATAGAGGACATTGATGCCAGCGTTCAATCCGCCATTGATACCGCTGACGACAAGGTCTATCGGCGTATTAAAGAGTACGCTGATCCCCAGCTTGACACAATCGGCGGGGCTCCCTTCAACTGCGTAACCGCGAAATGTGTCTTTATCAAATATCTGCTTACAGACCAATGGTTCGAGGAACGTGATGGAGTGTCCAACTCCACTTTGTTCTGTTGCAGGTGCCGCTAAATGGACCGTGCCGATTCGTCCAAGAGCGGACTGCAGGGCCGCTAATCCAGGTGCATAAATGCCATCGTCATTGGTAAGTAAAATGTTCACAAGAAATTCCGTTAGCAAAATCTCAAAAGTGCATAGTTCTTCTTGCCGTTACGCAAAACCAACATGCTCTCACCTGCCAAATCGCCGGTGGTCAATACTCGTTCAACGGCATTGACACGCTTGTTGTTGACTGCCACTGCCCCTCCTTGAACGGCCCGTCGCGCTTCACCTTTGCTTGCCGTCAGTTTGGCGTGAACTACCGCGTCAATTATCGAGAGGCCATTTTCCAAAGTCGTTCTGGGTAACTCGCAACTGGGGACGTCGGCAAATATCTCGCTTAGTTGTTGGTCGTTCAGGTTTTCGATCTCTGCGCCGAACAGAATTTGTGTAGCTCGCTCGGCCGTTTCCAAACCGGGGCGACCATGGATGAACTCGGTAAGCCATTTTGCCAGCGTCTTCTGAGCCAAGCGTTTTTCTGGTTCAGTAGCCAGCGACTGTACCAAACTTCGCATTTCTGATTCGTCGATTTCCGTCAAGAATCGCAAGCACATCATCACATCACTGTCAGCCACATTGATCCAATATTGATAGAAAGCGTAAGGGGACGTACGACCAGCGTCCAGCCAAATGGCTCCCTTTTCCGTCTTGCCCATTTTGCGACCATCGCTGGTCAAAAGTAAAGGGCAAGTCAGCCCGTGCAACGCAACGCTGTCCAAGCGTCGTGCCAGATCGATGCCGGCGGTAATGTTTCCCCATTGGTCACTACCTCCGATCTGTAACTTACATCCATGTTGTCGATGTAGGTAAACAAAATCGTACGCCTGCAATAGCATGTAACTGAACTCGGTGTAGCTGATGCCACCGTCCTGCCGGTCGATGCGGTTGCGTACGGAGTCTTTGGATAACATGACGTTGACGGGAAAGTTCTTGCCGATATCTCTTAGAAACTCGAGGTATGTCCAACCATGCATCCAGTCATAGTTGTTGACAATCATTGCTCCAGCGGTACCGGTAAAATCCAGAAATCGCTCCATTTGCAGTTTCATACCAGCCACGTTTTCCGCCAGCGATTCTCGGGAAAGTAAATTGCGTTCCTCACTTTTACCGCTGGGATCGCCGATCATGCCGGTAGCACCTCCCACCAATGCAATTGGTCGATGCCCAAATTTTTGAAATCTCCTGAGCATCATCAAGGGTAATAAACTCCCCACATGCAAACTGGGGGCCGTCGGATCGAAGCCAGCATATACGGCTTGCGAAGCGTCGAGAATTTGCCTCAAAGCGGCCTCTTCGGTGCACTGGTGTGTTAGACCTCGCCAGGCGAGTTCATCGAGAATATGAGGTTTGGTGTCAGGCATGGCATTCTAAGTATGGGTTGATGCGAACGATTAATCGGTGCCCAAATATCATAATAGGCGGAGGGCATTGCAGGTTGTTTTCCCAGTTCCCTAACCAAAGGGAAAGGGGTTGCCGCGTGGCAGCGCCTTGAGCGCCAGTTCGGCTAGTTTCATGTCTTCTTTGGTGGTTACTTTGATATTCAAGGGGCTGCCTGAGACGATTTTGACAGGATGCCCCGCATGTTCCACAAGTGCAGCATCATCGGTTGCCAAACTGGCCTGCGGATGCTGTGCGTACGCATCCAGCAAAAGTCGTGTGCGGAAGACTTGTGGAGTTTGAGCTAGCCACAATCCGCCGCGCGGTACGGTTTCGACAATCTTGTTGTTTTGGTCAACACGTTTTAGCGTAGCATGACATGGGCTCGCCAAGATTGCCGCGCCAGTTTCTTTTGCGGCTTTAAATACTGCATCAATCCAAGGCGTCGCGATGCAGGGGCGCGCCGCGTCATGAATCGCCACATACGGCAGATCCGGGCGAACTTGGTTCAGCCCAGCCAGTACACTATCGGCTCGCTGTGCACCTCCGATTACTACTTGAATGCCCAGCATCGCGGCATTGCCTGCAAATTTCTCAGCAAAGGTCTCGCGATCTTCTTGAGCGATCACCAGCAAAATCTGGCCAACGTCGTCGCGTTTGGAAAATGCTTCCGCAGCGTACATCCACAAAGGCTTCCCAGCCAGCGGGGCGAAAACCTTTTTGTAATAAGCATCGCCAAAACGCTCACTTTTGCCCGCAGCGGCCAAAATTACAGCAAATTGATGCAAACTCATTACCTCTAAATTTGATTTTCGAAACTCGCGGTGCCCGCACAATGGTGCCGTAGGATTGTGAGTTTCAGCCCTCACAGTCCGCACAACCAGCAAGATTGTCACTGCCCCGCGATAAAGGTCAATCCGACCAACTGGCTTTCGGAATATCGATGTGGCGTAAGCTAATGTTCAGTTGGACGATTGAACTGTTGCTTTAGACAATGTTCTCTTCTCATTAATAGATGATCACGAAGGCGGGAAATGAGCCCAGCTACGACTCAGCTCGACGTGGATTTTGCCTTGGGGTTTCGGATCCTGAGAGGAAAATGTATTCCTCGTGAAACTTGGTTGGCTCTGGAAGGAAAAGCCGAATTATCATCACGGGCTCAGCCACTATGCTCGCTGGTTCAGCAGGCATTGGCTGACATCATTGGACCATTACTCAAGGACGTAAACCCGGCTCAACGCATTGCCTGCCAAGAAGCCGATGCAGCATTGGCGAAGGTGTTCGAGCACATCTGGCGACAGACCAAGGAATGGGAATTTCGCCAACAATTATTAGTTGCGAATCTGATTCCACTTTATCGCAGCTTGGCCACCGGTGAACTTCTCGAAGGGATCGCTCTGACACGCTGCGCAATGGCACAATCGTTGGTAATTGTCAGTTTGGTCAATGAATTCGGTCAAGAACTGCTGGCGTTGATGCAGCGACACGCACTGCAAGGACAAAATCCACTACTTGCACTGCGACATTCCCTAAAAATCCAGCTCGAAGTCCTCGCAAGAAGAATTCGTTTTTCGGCAAGCCGTTGGGACCATCAGAACCCATCCGAGCTGGTTGACTTACTCGACCAATCCAAAGATTACACGGAAACTCTTCCCACATGGGCTCAACCCGAATTGACCTGGCGACTCGCTGGCGAACTCATTTCAAAAAAAGCCGAGTTCATCTTGCCCAGAGAATGGATCAAGACACCTGTTCCCTGGAATAGCATCAGCGATCATTGGCTGGCGCTGACCGGTGCTATCGCCAATCAGGAAGCGGATTGGCAACGCCCTGTGACCACCAGCAAGGCTGAGCGATTGGTTACTCAATTCTCTAACGGCAGTCCAAAGAAAACGTCACTATCCACCGCAACGGCATGTGCGACAGGTGAGCAGGTATCAACCAGCGCCAATTCACGTAGCGCCGAATCATCCGGGGAGAATACTCGCGAGTCATACGAATATCAGGATGTCGGCGATGCGACTGAAGAATTACCAATCGATGAAACCACGGTTGTCATAGAACCCGTCGTCGCCAAGATTTTGATGGGCGAAATTCATTCGCACAATGATCCTGAATTTACTAATCTTGTGAGTCGTCAACTTGCGACCTGTCGGTCCGAAGAACGCAGTGCATGCTTGTTGGCCATTCGCGTCGAACCAGAATCGGAGCTCGATCGCAGTCAGTTACACGACCAGAAGCAAGATGGACTATCTCGTTGGCAGCAGAGGTTGGTCAATTGGTTGGCGGACCATCCCGAGGTTCGTGATCCGTACGCCTTTGTATGCGCAAACGGGGAATTGATCGTGTGTTTGATGGATATCGAGCGAAATATCGCTACTAATCTCTTACGACAGGGGTTGATCGAAGTCCTCAGTGGTCATACGCTGCATGAGGATAATGCATCTGCGCTAGCGCGAGTACACGTCCCGGCACGCTTTCACGCTGGCATCGCTTCGGTGAGCAGTCCCGGATCGTCGCTGTCCAGCGAACAATTTGTGAGTGCTGCCTACCGCTGCCTAGACGCCGCCACTCGGCACGGTCGAGCATCGATCAAGAGCATCGAAGTATTTTAATTGATTGGCCCACGGCATCGATCCCAATGACCCTTAGAATCATCGCCGTGTCCTGCGATAGCGCTTCGGAGGTTTGCGCGGCGGCTCGGTTGAGAATGAAAGCCAAAATAGCAGGCCAGTCGCGGCAATCGCAATTAACGGCCAAATGATCGGGAGCTTGGTAAAAGCCACGTCTTGGGTTTCAGGTCCATCAGTTCCTGACGATGATCCAGATTGAAAAGGATCCTGAAAACGAATGTGGCTGGTCTTCGTGGCAACTGCGGCCAGCGCCAGCAGAATTGCGGTGATGAACAGCACCAATCCGAACAGTCGAATCTCAGTCACAAAAACCACGTCACAGCTCCTGACCTGCCATCTTGCGCACGATGATTTTGTTTCCTTCGCGACGCACAACTTCAATGGTTGTGCCTGGATCTACGAAATCTCCTTCGGTCAACACGTCGATTAATTGCGATTCAAACCTGCCCTTACCAGCAGGCCGAAGCACCGACTCGGCCGTTCCACGTGCTCCCAATTCCGGCAGGCCAAATAATGGTGATTCCGTCAGCGCCGTGAGTGCATTGGCCCCCGGCGAGTCGCCCTCTTCCACAGGAGCATCCAGTCTCAAAAAGTGCAATCCAGGCAATGAATCGAAGACGAAAAGCTGGACAAGCAATAATGCCATGACCCCAGCGATGGAACCTCCGACGATCAACAGATTCCTTTGTAATTCGTTCCATTGGACAGCATTGTTGGGCACGACAAAATCCTGGCTGGCCATCACAAGCGATAAACCGATCAGCAACATACCAGTTAGTCCAAACACACCAAAACCCGGAAATACGAACAACTCAAATCCCAAGCAAATTACGCCGAGCAGGAACAGCATGACTTCCAGCCAACCGGAAGTGCCACCTAAAGCATGGCTCCAGAAGAAAATGCCGAAACAAATTAACGACACTAATCCAGCAACGCTCATACCTGGAACACTGAACTCCAGGTACAGTCCAATTAATCCAATCACGAGCAGCAAGCCGGTCAACCATGGTCGATTGAGCATAAAGACGAGGCCATCAACCCAATAGAGCTTGGTTTGTTCGATCTTGGCGACGTCCAATTGTTTGAACAAGTCTGCTTCGTCTGCAAAGGTCCCTTCAGCCAATTGCAGCTCAACGGCGCGTTGCCCACTTACTGTTAAGAAGCGGTCCTGACCGGCATCGGCAATTTCGTTGCCGACGTCATACTGTCCCTGGTTTTCCGGTTGCTGCAGCTCGCGCTCAGACATAAAAGTGCGCTTGCGATTTTGTTTGTGAACGACTTCGATAACCTTCAGCTTTCGATCCACCATGGCTTCTGCGATCGCGGCTGGGCGTCCCTGCGAAACCGCCAACTCCCGGACTGCTGTCGCCAAATAACTTAGGATCTTTTCTTCTGCATGCTGGAATTGGCCACCTTCATCCATTCTGATCGGGCCAGCATCACCAATCAGCGCGCGGGGTTGCAAATAGATTCGATCGCAGCCGAGTGAAATTATGGCTGCACCACTTATGGCTTCTTCTGGTATAAACGCCACGGTTGTGGCCCAGTCGACGCCGCGCAAAGCTTGTGCCATAGCGATGGAATGCTCCAGAGATCCACCAGGACTTTTTATCCTCAGCACGATGAGGTCTGCGCCAAGATTCTTAGCCCTGGCGATACGATTTTCTAAGTACCAACGCCTCAGGCCAAAGATCTCTCCATGCAAATCGATCACATAAGCTTGTTGGTATTTTTCTGCTAAAACCACATCCCGTTTCGGTTGCTGGTTATCGCCACCAGCCTCCTGCCGGTCAGGTTTCTGCTGCTGCGCCGGTTTGGGCACATCCTTTTTCTCGGCAGTCTCTATTTGCTTAAGTGTCCCGACCTGTTCGGTTTGAGAATTGGCATCCGCCTCGACTTTGGTTGCGGATTCTTTGGTTTCAGTCGGCGACGAGTTTGAGAGATCTGGTTCAACCTGTTTCACTGTTCCTTGTTGAGAGTCTTGTGCGGGCGAGCTTTTGTTATCGTTCTGCGGTTTGGAGCTGCTTGAGCTGAGTTCAGTGAGTGAAAATGGATCGACCAAATCGCTAGAGTTGTCGGCTGTCGATTTCGCGTGTTCGAGTTGGGTAGCCGCTTGCGGTTGCGCTGGCAGTCGACTATCCGGCTGGTAGATGAACAACAGCCAAGCTGCAGCGAAGAAGATTGATGTGCGTACGTGCTTTACCATAATCGATTCGCTCAACTTTTTTCGAAGTGGGCTAGGGCCGCGATTGCTGTCGTTGACGATAGTACTTGAGTCCCGGCACAAAAAAACAGGCTGCCGAAGTGATGCCAAAAACGATATGCGCATACTCTGGCACGATGGCCATCCAAATGCTGCAAGCAAACAAACAAGCGGCTTGTACATAGAATGTACCAACCAATATGCCTGCTTTCACAAAGAATACCATGCCACCGATTATCCCCAGCATCGGTGAAAGTGTCAGGGGGACTAAACCCAGCCACCATTCCAGCGGCGTCAGGAGAGCAATCGCGATCAGGCTGGCACCCCAGACGTGTGCAATTTGACGTTCCACAAAGGTAACCGGTCCCATTCTTTGTCGCAGCGCCCAAAAAACACCTGCCCAGGCGCCCAACCCAATCGACCAAAGAGCAGCGTACCACACACGTTGGTTTACATTGTACCAATGCAACAACTCGGTCAGGACGCTGGTCACGAACAACACCAGGCTGTGCCACATCCACAACACGCCCCAGTTCTCAAGTACAACTGCATGGTGCGTCTCGCGAAACCAGCGAGCTACAACTTGGGTCAGTCGTCCGCTGCGAGCCTGGACGGGTTCGTCATGTAGAAACGCACGCAAGTCGTTGGCCAGGTCACCTGCCGTTGAATATCTCAAATCAGGCGGTTTTTGTAGGCAACGGATAACAATCATCTCTAGATCGCGATCAATTTTTGGATCAAGCATGCGCGGTGCTGGCGGTTCGACTTCCATGATTTTGATCGCCAATTGCATAGGCGAATCACCCAGGAAAGGTGGACGACCGGTCAACATGTGATAGAGAACGGAACCGAGGCTGTAGATGTCGGCTGCTGGCCCGACAAGAGAATTCCTTCCTGATGCTTGTTCTGGTGACATGTATAGAGGTGTACCGACGACCGCATCCGTACGAGTCAGGTTATCAGCACTGTCACATAATTTTGCTAATCCGAAATCGGATACTCTCGCTTGCCCCTGTTCATCAAGGAGGATGTTTGAGGGCTTGAGATCGCGATGCAAGATTCCTCGACGATGGGCAAAATCGATTGCTTCACAAATCTGAACCATGATGCGTGCCGACTCGCGGGATTCGAGTGGTCCGCGATGCAATAGTTCAGCCAACGTTTGGCCTTTGACAAATAACATACTGAAGAAAGGACGGCCAGCTTGCTGTCCCACTTCATAAACGGGCACAATCCCAGGGTGATCCAACCTGGCCGTGGCCTCAGCCTCAACGAAGAACCGTTGGCGATCGGCCAGAGTCGTCAAGCGATCTTGCCGAATCATCTTAATTGCCACTTCGCGATTTAAGTTGCGCTGCAGCGCGCGATAAACGACTCCCATGCCGCCGTTACCAATCTCTTCGATCAATGTGTACGGACCAAAGTCCGTGGGAGGTCGATGACTGGTCGCAGCAGGGTGGTTTTCCAGGTGTTCCGACGTGATCTCCAGGTTGCTGCAGGCTTGCGTCCCGGCGGTGTGGACCACCATTAAAGTTCCCCACAGCGTTCGCAAGTCATCTGCGAATTGTGGATACGTCGCCAAAACCTGGTCCAGCGAAATGCACTCACCCGCTCGCACGCGATCGGCTAAATGGCTGATCAACTCCGCCAATGCACGATCATAGTCAGAGTCTGCAGAATCGCTGTCGGCAGTATTGTTCATGACGAAGCATCCCTGCTCCCATCCGCTGTATTGATTGCCAAGATGCCGCGCAGCCGTTTAAGAGCTCGCAGGTAGCGCATACTTGCGGCTGGTTCGGTCAAGCCCAAGCACTGTGCGACCTCCTGATTGCCGAGTTGCTCGTAGTGCCGCATGAGTATGATTTCTCGGTCGTCTTCGCCCAGCTTTTCAATCGCCTGTTCCACACTTGCAACCATCTCACGTTGGGTCGCCGCCGCCACTGGTGTCAGTTCGTGATCGCGAATTTGACCGAGCAAATCCAGAGACGAGTCTTTCATGCCCACAACGGTGTGTGCATACTCGCGATCAATACTTCGTTTCGCAGATAGTCGATGGCGCCTGTGGGCATCGATGATTCGATCGATCGCAATCTGGCGAATCCACACACCGAAGGGCAGGACTGGATTGTCCAAGTAATCTCGCAAACGCCGATTGGCTTCGAGCAAAACATCCTGAACGATATCACTGACATCTACGCGCCGTTTTATCCGCTGATCTAGACGTAATTCGATAACTCGATGCAGCGACGGGCGATGTTGCCCCAGCAATTGCTCAACAGCGGATGAATTTCCCTGACGTGCTCCTTGCAACAATTCGTTTGTTTTTTCTACAGCCGGCCACGTAGGCTCCGACACACAGCACCTCGCCATTCTAAGCCGTTCGACATCGCAGGCCCGCCGAACACACGCACCATGCATTTAAGCAGAACGATTTTTGCGAATACAAGCTTGAGTAGCAACATACCTACCAAAACCACCTCGGCAATCCGCTCACCGAGGAATGTGCCTTTTTTGCGTAAATCGTTCTGCCATGCAGATGATTGGCGATGTGTCTATTTCTTCTTTTTCGCTTTTACCGAGGCTTTCGCCTTAACTTTAGCCTTGGCTTTCGCTTTAGGCTTGGGAGTGGCGGCAGTTTTCTTCTTTGCAGTTCCCTTCTTTTTCTTAGTTGCTCCGGATTTCTTTGCCGGTGCTTTGTCGCTGTTTGCCGCATTGCTACTTGGAGCTAGTGACTGCCACAGACCAATGATATTTCCTTCGGAATCTTTGACCTGTGCATAAATACCCATATCACCCACGGTTAATGGGCCAAGGACTGCCGAGCCTCCAGCGGATTGAACGTCGCTGACTCGCTGAGCACACGACGCAACTTCGATCACCACTACTGGAGTCTGGCTTCCCCCTTCATCGCCGCGAGGATACATGCCTCCATTAATGCCTCCGGGCTGTTTGGGCATGTGATGTTCGTTGACCTCCGTCGTGAATGCAAACGTATACGGCATCCCCGGCACGTCAGAGAACTTCCATCCAAAAACTTTCCCATAGAACTGTTCCGCTCGTTGTTTATCGCCATACGGAACTTCAAAATGACAAACACGATCCATTTTTCAAATCTCCCCAGAAAAGTAATACACTAACTGCCGTGTCGGCAAACAGACGCGTTACCAATAAGGTCCAGAAATAGACGAGACGCTGTACATCAAATACGATTGAGGACCTTTGCGAATGCCAACATGATAGCACCGACCCAACAAACGAAAATAATCGACAAAGAAAAAGTTAACTGTTTCATCCGAGTGGGGAAGTCCAGCCGACTTATTGCGACTTGCGATTCGATACTGTCGATTCTCGGTTGCCAAGTCGCGGAACGAACTACATATCCGGTAACGACACAGATTGGGAAAGGATGCTGGTAATAAAATGTGTCGTTCAAGAGCGAGCAAGCGTGCCAGAGAAGTTTCGTGGATTGCTGCGATTAATGATGGATGATGTCTATAATCGGATCAATGGACCGATAAACTTGATATTCTGATACTGCACGTGTTGCTTCGGCTGAGAGCGAAACATGACCTCGTTTGGACAGAATCACAACATGCGGATAATCGCGATTCTAATCATATTCTTGGTGCATGGCTCGCGCTCTGTAAGCTCGCAAGAAAAGTCGGATGTGTTGGTAATCGGAGCTGGAATTGCTGGTTTATCCGCAGCCTTTGAACTGGGGACCGCTGGAGTAAAAACGACGGTTATCGACATTGCTTCGGTCTTCGGCGGACACGCAGTGATGTCGCAGGGTGGACTGGCGATTGTCGATACGCCAACGCAAAGAGAGCAAGGCATCAAAGACTCGCCCGAATTGGCAAAGCGAGACTTTCACACTTGGGGTGAAGACCCCAACGGCGATTGGGTCGATTATTACTGCGATCATTCACGGCGCGACATCTATGACTGGTTGGTCAGCTTGGGAGTTAGATTCGAAAGTGCATTGCCGGCGCCAGGGAATTCGGTCGCTCGTATGCACCAGCCCATTGGTCGCGGGCTCGGATTGGTAACACCGATATACCAAAGGTGTTTAGAATTGCCCAATGTCCGCTTCCTGTGGAACACTCGGGCGGTGAGCCTGTCGGTGGATGCAGATCGCGTTGTGGGTGCTCGGGTGCGCGATGAACGGACGGGAGACGAATACTCTGTTCAGGCACGCGCGGTTGTATTGGCCACGGGTGGTTTTCAAAGCAATCTCGATATGGTTCGAGAATACTGGCCAAAGAACTTTCGATTTCCTGAGCGGATATTGGTCGGTTCAGGCATCAATTCGCTCGGTTCCGGACACCGTTTGGCTCAGCGCACTGGAGCCGCGTTAGTGCACATGGATCGCCAATGGAATTATTTCACAGGAATTCCTGATATACGCTATCCTGGTACGAATCGTGGGTTGAGCGCTGCCAATATGTATGGCATTCTGGTCAATGCTGAAGGTCGTCGATTTGCCAATCTCTTAAATTGGACAAAAGAAGTGATGCCTCGCATGCTCGAGCAAGAGCAGGCTTCGCTTTGGTTTATTTTTGACGCTGCCAGTAAACACCGTTTTGTAGTTTCCGGTTCGGATTGGGCTGATCCCCACAAAGTTGAAAGCCTGATTCTTGACAACCCTCAGTTGGTATCAAAAGCCAACTCGATCGACGAACTGGCCACGCTGGCGGGGCTGCCTGCTGAGAATCTGGTGGCCACAATTCTGCGTTACAATACCCTGGTGGATCGTGGCGAAGACGTTGATTTCGGACGTTTTAAGCCGCATGATACTGAAGCTCGCCAGATGTCTCCCAAGATTTCGCAGCCACCTTTTTACGCCATGCGCGCATTTCCGCTGACTCGCAAGAGTATGGGGGGAGTTGCCATCGATCGAGCGTGCCGTGTCCTCGACAAAGATCAACGTCCCATTTCGGGGCTGTATGCTGTCGGTGAATTGACAGGATTGGCACTGATCAACGGACAAGCAGCTTTGGAGGGGACTTTTCTCGGGCCATGCATCGTCACCGGCAGGGTTTGTGGACAAGAGATCGCCAAGTCACTCGCACCCAGTAGTACGCTGAAATCAAATACTGCAACTGAGTCCATTTCGTGCGCTCAATGTCATAACTTAAACCAGCTCTTGAGCAGGCCGCGAGCTGGCTTTTGGCATTTTGAGAAAGTCCACGCACGATTCAAGCCAGGTGCTGACCAGCACCAAGATGACAGCCAATGTGCACGCTGTCATCAGGAATTGTCACCCTATCGACTTGATCGACACAAAACTGATTCTCGATCATTATCCCAGACTTGTATTGAGTGTCACATCGCCAAGGAGTAAGTTCATTGGATCGACGCAAGTTTTCTCAAATCGCTGCATGGGGTACCGCTGGCGTTTGCTCCCATCTGACCACGAACCGTCTGCTGACTGCTCAAGTGAATGAGAATAATTCACCTGCGAATTCGCTGGTGCCCGGTCAAACGAGCAAGCCAGCAGACTCAACCGCAGCGCCCGTGGCAGTGCATGAATACGAAGCCCTAGCGCGAGCTGTCCTTCCTCGTCCAACGTTTGAGTACATCAGTACAGGGAGCGCGGACCAGGTAACTTTGCGAGAAAATTTAGCCGCCCTACAAAGAGTTCGCGTATTACCACCACTGCTGCGCGGAGTCTCCCAACCCGACCTTTCCACCAGTGCCTTGGGCCAACGTATCTCGTTGCCAGTAATTCTCGCACCAGTGGCAGCACAGCGGATGTATCATCCCGATGGCGGATTAGCCTCAGCTCGCGCTGCTGCATCGGCAGGTACCATTTTTGGAGTCAGCAGTAGTGTGCTGAATAGTGTCGAAGAAATTGCTCGTGCCAGCGATGGCCCGAAATGGTTCCAACTTTATGCTCCCAAGGACCGAGGAATTGGTCGGCGATTGGTCGAGCGTGCTGAAAAGGCTGGCTTCCGCGCAATAATCTTAACGGTTGATTTGGGGGAATGGAAAGACTCCGATCGTCGCAATCGATTTACGTTGCCTCGCGATATGCTCGTTAAGCATCTGCGAGATTGCGGATTTTCCGCTGATTTTGAGCAAATGTCGGACGACAATTTGATCGCTTTTAATGCTAGTATCTGGGACATGGGCATGACCTGGGAAGTACTTGATTGGCTGCGCCAATCGACTCGTTTGCCAATCATGTTGAAGGGAGTCCTGCGTCCCGACGACGCTCGCCGAGCTGCTGATTTGGGGCTTAATGGAATCGTCGTTTCCAACCATGGTGGCCGGCGATTGGATGGAATGCCTGCCACTATCGATGTCGTCGAGGATGTCGCTAAAGCGGTAGCCGGTAAAGCGGAAATCTATATGGATGGAGGTATCCGTCGCGGTACCGATGTCCTCAAGGCCTTAGCGTTAGGAGCGCGCGCCGTGTTAATCGGTCGCCCCTATGTTTGGGCTCTTGCTGTTGCGGGCGAAGCGGGTGTGAAAAACGTGCTGGAATTATTGCGAGCTGAATTGGTCAACGCCATGAGTGCCTGTGGCTGCGCCAACACGTCCAGTATTTCACGGGAT
The DNA here is from genome assembly GCA_964625155.1 of uncultured Pirellulaceae bacterium. GTDB lineage: Bacteria > Planctomycetota > Planctomycetia > Pirellulales > Pirellulaceae > Aureliella. Next base: position 9,052 of record CAZVBC010000019.1, on the reverse strand, counting down.
ATTGTCAAACGATAGTAACTTTCAACTCGTGACGTTCTGCCAGCACCTGTCCCGCAGAAAAATACGACATAGCTTGACACTTCTCGAGAGAACTTCGAGCCAATTTAGTATGGCAACTGGCCAAAGACGAACGATACGGACATGTTGTCGAGAACGTCTCCAGGGACGCTCTTGAGTCGCACGGCGGAAACGTTTTTCGACTGCAAGTACTGCAATACCGATTGAACTCGTTCGTTTGCGATGCGTCGATTGAGTTGTGCGTCGCCTCGGGAACCGACATTTGCACGCACAAGAACATAATATTGTGGCCAACTCGCGAGCTTGTCGGCCAATTCATCCAGGACACTAAAGCTGGCCTCGGACAATGTGGCTTGTCCACGTGCGAAAACTAACGGGGGCACTGAAATCGTCCCCACCGGTTCCAGTTTTTTCCACTGTTCGTCAGTCAGCTCGACCAGTTTCGCCTCATGACGAACCTCTTCAGGAGCCATTCCAGGATGAAAGCCCGACGCTTGAATCTCTCGCAAAACCGTCTCGAAAAAGAGGCGTTTGGAATCGCTTCCAGTGGGGTCCGATGGTAATCCACCTGTATCGGTCAGAACTCTTTTTATGCGGTCGATGATATCTTCGATATGTGGCACGTTGGCTGTGCGCAGGCCGAAATGGGCAAAATTCTCCTGTGTATTCTTCCACACGATCCCCTGAACCAACCGCTGAGCTTGTTGTTTAGTCACGGCTGAACCGCCAGCCTGGGCATCGCGCATAACCAACTGTTCAAGGCTTGCCGGATCTCGATACGCGTGCAGGGAACGAAAGTAGGCTTCCAAGATTTGGCGTACAACCGGTTCGTTTTTGACCAAAAAGTCGCGGCTGGCAACTAGGGCATCGACGATATATCCGCTCTGACGCGAGCTATCGACCAGCACATGCATTTGGTCGTTTTCCAACAGTTGGCTGACGATTGGTTCCCAGGTTATAAAGACTTCGTTACCGCCAGGAGTTGCGGAACGGTATTTGGCTAGAAGACTGGCAGAATCTTTAACCGTCGACATGGACGCGTTTGTGATTTGTTCCAGTTTGAAGTCGTGCATCAGGACCCGTAACAACGTCTCGCTGGGTGAATCCCCAATTAAGACGAATTTTGTTTCGACAGAATTTAGTGCATCCAAGTTTGGGAATTTGGATTTGTAGGCCACGAGAGCATCAGCACCTCGCGTTTCGTCGATAAGTGCAACGATGGTGGCTGGTAACGATTTGCTTTCCTGGCTGGCTTTCAGTAATGCATCGATGGGAAAAGCGGCCAAGTGCAAAGAGCCATCTGCCAATGCCGCGAGCCGTCTGGCATAGTCGGCGCCATCGTCGACCGGTTCCAGCTTGATTCCTTGACCGCGCAATTGGCTGGCCATTTCATCGCTTCGCAAAACGGCGTAACCAGAAAATCCGTCCAAGCCGATCTTGACGTGGATCTTGTAGTTGGACGTGCCGCTGGTCTTATCGATTACTTCAGCTTCAGCTTGACGCTGCTGTTCAACCTTCGCAGGTACCCACCACATGCGATAGAGTGTGGCGCCAACTGCCAATATTACCAACCAGACAAACGAAGCGAGTGCAATCTTGGCCTTACTCACGATAGTTCTCAACTTCTGTATTCAAAACAAGTCTCGACGCCACAATGGACGTTGTGAACAATTGCGATTTAATCGCGACTGCAGCGGCATGCGGTCAAACGCATCAACGGGACTGTCGGCTGTTCAACTGATGAGTAACGAGTATAACCGCAACTGACCAATCGCTGGCTGGGGGGCTTCACTTCAAGCCACGCAAACCGAACAGTCCGCTGGCCGAGCTCCTTTCCCTAGATCGAACATCAGCCGTTGACCAATCAGGCCGAAAACTTTTGTTCAAATGGCGCGCGCGAATTGGCGAATGTCATTTTCCAACGCTTTCAGGCGAGCGTTCAAGAGTTGTTTGGCGGTTGCCAAGTCCTTGGACATCTCCGGAGGCAAATAGGTAAACATATAGAATTTTACCTTCGGTTCGGTGCCGGATGGTCGTACTGCAAAGTAGTTGCCTTCGGCGGCTAGATCTAGAATTACCATGTCCGCCTTGAGAGCCGGGATCGGAGTGGTCGCACCTGACAGCGAACGGCAGACTAAACTCGCATAATCGCGCACTGCCTTGACCTCAATCCCACCCAATTGCTTGGGAGGATTCGAGCGGAACGCTTGCATCAACTTGCGCATTTGAGCCATGCCTTCACTCCCTTCCATTTGGACGTTGACCAAGGATTCTTGATGGCAACCATGTTGGATGAGGAGTTCATCCATCCGTTGGTGGAGCGTTTTTCCCGCCGCTCGTAGTTCTGCGGTTAACAAGCTCATTAGTAAACAGGCCACGGCCCCATCCTTGTCCCGCGCGTAACTGCCGATTAAATAGCCGTGTGACTCTTCGGTGCCAAACACAAAGTCGTCAGGTCCGGTGTCGTCCATCACGCCAGCAATCCACTTGAATCCGACGTGCAGATTACCTTCGCATCGTACGGAATAGGCTGCAGCAATGCGTCGAGTCAATTCGGATGTCACCAGCGTCTTGATGACATACGAACGCGCATTGAGTTGGCCTAGTTCTTGCATGCGCGAGCACACAAAATCAGTGAGCAATGCACCAATTTGATTGCCGTTAAGCGTCGCCCACTCACTGCCGGAGTCGATCGTTAAAGGTGCAGCACAGCCGAGGCGGTCTGCGTCCGGATCGGTCGCTAGTATTACGTCCGCTCCAACTCGCTTGGCGTGCTCGATAATCTCGTCGAACACAGCTTTGTTTTCCGGATTGCTGACATGTCCAGGCACGTTAGGAAAGTCGCCACTGGGTTCGGCATGCCTGGCATACAGTTCCACGTTCTCAAAGCCAGCACGTTCCAGCAATGGCAAGACAGCAAATGCGCCCACACCGTGCAATGGTGTATAGATCAAGCGGACATCGCGTGGACCTGGCCAGGCGAATTTGGCTGCGGCAGTGAGGTAGGCTGTGTCGATTTGTTCGGTGCAGATCTCGACCTGCCCGTTGCGCAGCGCTTCGGTAAAGTCCGTGCGCTTGATCTCTTGGACATTCATCACGCGATCAATGATTGCTTTGTCGTGCGGAGGCAATACTTGTCCGCCGGTCGACCAATACACTTTTACTGCGTTATCACTGGGAGGATTATGGCTGGCGGTTACCATGATACCGCAATCGCACCCCTTGTGCCTGACTGCCAAAGAGAGCTGGGGTGTTGCCCGATACTGATCAAGAAAATAGACTCGAAAACCGTTGGCCACCATAATGGACGCACACAATTCGGCGAAATGCCTTGATCGATGGCGAGTATCGTAGGCGATGGCACAACTGAGCGACTTGGCATCAGGTTTTTGCTCGAGGACGTACGTTGCCAATCCTTGGGCACTTTCGCCAATGGTGCGATCATTTATGGCGTTGGAACCAAACGGAAACATGCGGCCACGTCTGCCACCAGTTCCAAATGGGATGATGGTCCAAAACACATCGTCCAGGATTTGCCACTTCTGCTGCTCAACGTGCTCAATGATCGCGGGTCGATAATCGGCATAACGTGCTTCGGTCAACCAAGCGGAGAGGTTCGCCAAAGCAGCTTCGGTCAAGTGGCCGTGCTGTACGGCCGCGCGCGCCGCAGTTAAGACCTGATCGATATCCATCAGTTGTTTGTCTCCTACGTCGACCCCAAAAACTTACAAGTACGGAAATGTAAATGGCCGATGGGCACCAAGCGGGCCGGACACTCTCCGCCAATGTTTACTCCCTTGGTTCAAAGGCAGCACATACTTATATAGGGATAGTTCGCCTCTGGCCAGATGGCCCAAGGAACTGTGGCGAGCAGTTGACAGTTGGCCATTCGTACCGACTCTGAAAAACCGGTTGGACACTGACCAGCGACATTTCTACCTTCGCTCGGCTATCTAGCGCACAGAAATCCAGTAGATTAAGATGCTGACGCGTTGGAATTTTTCGTGCATCACCTTGCCCCTCTGGATATTGCCATGTTCAGAATCATATGTTTGATCTTGTTTATCTTCTGTTCGTTCAATTTGGTTGTGGCTGCTCCTCCCAATATCATTTTTATCTTGATGGATGACTTTGGTTACGGTGACCTGGGGTGTTATGGAGGAAAAGAAATTCGCACGCCGAATATTGATCGGATCGCAGCACAAGGGGTCCGATTTCAGAACTTTTATTCAAACGCTCCGGTTTGCACACCCACTCGATGTGCCTTGATTACGGGCCGTTGGCAACAACGCGTTGGGTTCGAATACGCGATGGGCTATGGTGCTGAGAATTTTGTGCGGCAAAATGACCAGTGGGTCAAAAGTACCGATTTTCATGGATTCGGGTTGCCGACGTCTCAGCCGAGCATTGCCAAGTTTCTCAAGTCCTCGGGGTACGCCACAGGGGCGTTTGGCAAATGGCATCTAGGATTGAAGGACGAATTTAATCCTCTGCATCATGGATTCGATGAATTTTTTGGCGAAATGCTTGGCCATTGCGACTACTACAAACACGATTATTACGACGGTACGCACGCCTTGCGCGATGGGCTCAAGTCAGTCGATCACGATGGTCGTTATTTGACCGATATGCTCAATGAACGAGCCACCAAATTCATCCGTGATCATGCACGTCAGCCATTTTTTCTTTACGTTCCGCACCTAGCTGTTCACGCACCATGGCAAGCTCCTGACAAGCCAGAAACCCCTTTTGTGACGAAGGAGTCGATGTATGAAGGAACGCGCGAGATTTATAAGGCAATGGTCGAACGTGTCGACCAAGGGGTCGGCATGATGTTCGCCGAACTTGAGCGAGCCGGCATCGTGGACAATACGCTGATCGTGCTAAGCAGCGACAATGGTGGCGAGCGATTGAGCGACAATCGGCCATTGTTTCATAACAAGACCTCACTGTGGGAAGGTGGCATTCATGTTCCTTGCGTGATGAGTTGGCCGGCGCGCTTACCGAAGGGGCAGACGGTAAAACAATCCGCGATCACTATGGATCTAAGCGCTACGTTTTTGGCAGCCGCAGAGGCCCAAACTCCTGCCGACTACCGACCCGATGGTATCAACCTGCTACCCATTCTGACCGGTAAGCAACCGGAGCAAGAACGCACATTCTGTTGGCGCATTCAGCGCAGTTTGCGAACTCAATGGGCCATTCGTCATGGAAAATGGAAGTTCATGCGCGACGCCGACACCAATGATTTGCTGTTTGACTTAGACGCAGATATCGGTGAACGTCGCAATCTCTACTATGAATTTCCCCATGTCGCTCAGGAATTGAAGGCCCGTTACCAAGTTTGGGCAGACGAAATGGATGCCAGTGACCGGCAATTCTTGATTAAATGACTGTGCATGTAGGTCAGGAGTTTGCCACGCGGCAAACAGGTAATCCCACCACGTGCGGAAGCCGCACACGCGGCCCGATGGGCACGCGGTCAAATTAAACGATTTCACGTCAATGACTTACTCTTCGTGCATTAGTCGAAACTGGCGATGTCCAGCCAGTGGGCACCGGTCGAGTGTGCGCGAGAACTGCCATCGAGCCTGACCTCACTGTTCGCGAAGGTTGAACTGCCATCGAAACCAACTAAGCTTGCACTTGGACGCGGCAGATGATCGTCCCCAAAACCTGGGATGGGCTGTCGTGGAGTATTGGTACGGCAAGCGAATTCTGGTAGGTGGCATACGATGGGCGATTCCTCTCCACTGACGCTCGAACAAAAACGCGCCAAACTGGCTGAGGCGCTTCGCCGTCAGGAGTCTGCCAGTATCGAAGCGCCTTTATCCTACAGCCAGCAAAGACTATGGTTCGTCGACCAGATTCAACCGGGCAATCCAATCTACAACATCAACGTCACGGTGCGAATTACTGGTGCCCTGAGGCGCGAGCGTTTTGAACCGCTCATGCAAAAGGTGATCGAACGACATGAAAGTCTCCGGACCACCTTTGTGGTCCGTGATGGCGTGCCTCTACAACGCATTGCCATGCAGGGACAGGCAAACACCGAGTTCTTGGAAATTGGTGCCTTGCAAGGCGAAACGGTCGAAGACAAGATTACGGCGTTTGCGCGCGCACACGCATTAACCGAGTTCAATTTGGCAAAGGGGCCATTGTCGCGTGCTTCAATTATTCGCATCACGGACACTGAGCACGTCGGTTGTTTTACGACTCACCATATAATTTCGGATGGTTGGTCGATAGGCGTAATGTTGTTCGAACTCGCAGCCTTGTACGCCAATGCAACAGGGCACGTGTCCCATGCCTTGCCACCCCTGAAGATTCAATATCGCGATTTTGCTCGCTGGCAACGAGAGCGGCTGGATGGGAACGTGGCTCAGGAGATGCAAAAATTCTGGGCAGAGTACTTGCGAGGCGCGCCGCAAATCCTCGAACTTCCCACTGATCGCCCCCGGCCATCTCAGGTGACACAGTCTGGAACGATTCATCGGTTTCGACTTTCGGCAGAGCTGTGCGAGTCGTTGAAAGACTATAGCCGACAACATCAAACCACGATCTTCAATGTGTTGCTGGCAGGATTTGCGACGCTGTTGTATCGATACAGCGACCAACAAGAGATGGTGATCGGAGTGCCAGTTAATGGTCGAGATCGCAGTGAGATACAAACGTTGATCGGGTACTTTGTGAACATTGTACCAGTGCGCATCTGCTTGTCAGGCGATCCTACGTTTCAAGACTTGGTTCGCCGCGTGCGCGATTCGATGTTGGCGGTGCAACCTAATCAAGAGATACCGTTTGATCGCTTGGTCGAAGCGCTGCAACCCAAACGTACAGCCGGACGAATTCCGCTGGTTCAAGTCGTTTATCTACATCAGAGCTTTCCGCTGCCTGATCCACAAATCTCTCCTGGATTGGACTTTGCACAAATTGAGGTGCATCCTGGATTCAGTCGATTCGAATTGGCGCTGCGCACCGAACCGGATGCCCACGGAATAGCGGCAATTTTCGAATACAACACGGATCTATTTGATGCCGCGACGGTCGTGCGGTGGGCTGAACAATATACCAAACTACTGCAGTACGCAGTCGAGCATCCTACGGTTGCGATTGGTCAGATTCCAATACTGAACGACGATGAACTGAATCGATGGCAGCACCGCAGAGTAGGGAGTGCGCAAACCGGCGTGCTGAGCCCACATCAGTTGCGTCGAGCTGCCGTCGAGTACGTGCCGCCGTCGTCGCCATTGGAAATGCAGATAGCCGACATCTGGCGCCACTTGTTAGGTGAAACCAAAGTAGGTGTACATGATGATTTTTTTGAATCAGGAGGCAATTCGCTGTTGGCAATGCGGTTGGTGACTGAATTACGAACTCAGTTAAATGCCGACGTTGATTTGCGTCAGTTGTTTTCGAAACCGACAATTGCGACCGTTGCCCGCATGTTGCAGGACAGCGGCAATCAAACTGTGAGTTTTCGGCGAGCGAGGATCGAGTCGGCACCCCCTGACGCACCACTTTGTTTGTCTTCCAGTCAACAGCTTTTGTACTTGATGGAACAATTCGAACAAGAGATTGCATTCAACGCCGCTCTCGCGATTAACATTCAAGGACCACTCAACCAGCAGGCGCTGTGTGGCAGTTTGGAAGCACTGCTACAGCGTCATTCCATTTTACGAGCTGCAATTCAATTCAAGGATGGTCATCCCGTACATCGGATACTAAACGAATTCACAGTTCCGTTGGAGATTCGGGATTTTTCAAATCAACCTGAAGGGCAGCCTGCGGCCCTGCAATGGGCTCAACAGACAACGCGACAACGCTTTGTGTTATCGTCCGGGCCGCTTGTGCGTTTTGCACTGGCAAAACTAAATGCTGAATCGCACGTGTTGTTTGTGGCCATCCATCATTTGGTGTCCGACGGGTGGTCGTTTGCCATTTTGTTCCAAGACCTCGTCGCTCTGTACACCGCCGCTGTACAAGGAACAGCATCGACATTGAGCACGTTACCAATTCAGTTTGTGGATTATGCTTACTGGCAACGCACCGCTCCAGCTCTCCAATATGATGGTGGAGCCCAATATTGGAAGGAGAATTTTGCAGGTGAGTTGCCGACTCTAGGTCTGCCACTCGATTACCCAAGGGGCAAGACGATTGCCGTCGAGCCTGATGTGATTGAGATCTCTATTCCCAAGGTAATGTACGAGCAATTGCAAGCGCTCGGGCGCGGCGAAGGTGTCACGGTTTATATGACGCTGATGTCCGCGTATCTGGTGCTCTTACATAAACTGACACAGCAGACCGATATTATCGTGGGTTCATCGGCTGCGAATCGATTACATGCGGAAACTGCAGGATTGATCGGTTTCTTTGCCGGATTATTGCCGCTGCGCTGCGATCTCACGGGAGATCCTTCTTTCGTGGCGATTATGCAACGCGTTCGTACGCTGTGTATCGAAGCGTTTTCCCAACCCGAACCACGGTTGGACGATGTGATTGATTCGTTTCGGTTCTCCAATCCAGGCATGATGCCGCTATGCCAAACGATGTTCACCTATTGGGATTTCGCTTCTGAACCACTTTCGTCAGGTAATGTAACCTGGGCTCTTGCCGACTTGAATATCGTACGAGTTTCCGGTTATGACTTAGTGTTGGCATTGCGACCAAGCGATAGTGGATTATCAGGAGCACTGCTGTATCGGAATGATCTTTTCCGAGCGTCAACGGTCGAAAAATATCGTGATTATTGGCTTGTCGTTCTTCAGTCCATCATTGACCAACCTCACCGTCGGCTGTCCGAGATTCAACTCCTCAATGATCGTGACCACCAACAGATCGTATATACCTGGAACGACACGGAGTCCGGGTTTCCGGAGAATCGATGCCTGCACGAATTATTCGAAGCGCAAGCTCGATCTACTCCCGATTGTCCCGCGATCGTTGCGCAAACGCGATGCTGGACTTACCGCCAGCTCGATGAGTATGCAAATCGCGTTGCCCATTGTTTAGTGCAAAAGGGCGTCGCCTGCGA
>CAZVBC010000018.1:0-34047 GCA_964625155.1 uncultured Pirellulaceae bacterium | reverse complement strand
GGCGATTTGGGTAATCCGTCTCGACAGCTCCCTTGGCGTAGGAGTTGTAGAGAGCTGGATTGAAGTTGACACTGGGTGGTAAAAAAACTCCTTCCATTTTTCCCGCCTTCAGAATATTTAGTGTGTTGCAATGAAGACTGCATTTCGCCGGTCGACGTTAGCAATCTGTGCCAATCGCTGGATTGCGATCCTACCAATCGTCGTGCTGGCTGTTTGGTGCTGTGGTTCGGCAGGTGCGAGCGATGGGGGCATTTCAGCCCCAAGTTTCGTAAACGACGTGGTTCCCATTCTCACAAAGTCTTCTTGTAATTCTGGGGCTTGCCATGCCAAGGCAGGCAACGGCCAAAATGGGTTCCGATTATCGTTGTTGGGTTTTGAGCCTGAAGAAGATTTCGAGCATATTGTCAAGGAGAGCCATGGCAGACGCATTTTCTTAGCTGCTCCTGATCAGAGTTTGCTTTTGCTTAAGGCGACCAACATGGTACCGCATGGTGGTGGCAAACGGTTCGACATTGATTCTGCATCGTACCAATTAATTAGACGCTGGATTCAAGCTGGGGTCCCCAACGAACCTGCGCGTGATCGCAAGCTGATGGCAATTGATGTTGAGCCCAAACGGGGCATTTTGCAGGTTGGTGCCACGCAACAGTTAAAAGTCACGGCTCGATATGCAGACGGTACCCATCGCGATGTTACTGCGATGTCGTTGTTTGAGCCTAATGAAAAGAACATGGCCTCAGTGAACGAAACGGGGCTCGTTTCGATCCGTGATATACCGGGCAACGTTGCCATCATGGTCCGTTATCAAGGGTTGGTCTCGGTGTTCAGCGTATCGATCCCTTTGGGTGCTGAGGTGGCTCAATTGCCCCCAGAAAAGAACTTTATCGATCAATTGGTTTTTGCAAATTTGCAACGGATTGGAATTCCTCCATCGCCACTATGTGACGACGTCACTTTTTTGCGCCGCGTGACATTGGATATTGGCGGACGCCTGCCGACCGTTGAAGAAGCACAGGAGTTCCTCAATAGTACTCAGCACGACAAAAGAGATGCGTGGATTCAATCGTTGTTGGACGGTCCCGATTACGCGGATTACTTTGCAAATAAGTGGTCGGCGCTGCTCAAAAATCGACGCGACGAAACGAGCGATATCACTTCAAATTTTGCATTCCACTCGTGGCTTCGCGACAGTTTGCTGGTCAACAAACCTTACGACCAAATCGTGCGCGAGGTCTTGGCGGCAACAGGTACGATCGTAGCTAATCCACCTGTTGCTTGGTACAAGCGGGTCAAAGAGCCTCAGCAGCAGATCGAAGACATCGCTCAATTGTTTCTCGGCGTGCGGATGCAATGTGCTCAGTGCCACCATCATCCTTTCGAACGCTGGAGCCAAGCGGACTACTATGGTTTGACAGCTTTCTTCAGCCAAGTCGGGCGGAAACCGACCGCGACGCGCGGTGAGGATGTAATCTTTCACAAGCGTGGAATAGCTCAAGCAGAAAATAAAATGACTCGATTGCCAGTACGCCCGGCCCCGCTTGGAGCGCCATCGCTGGACATTTCCGCAGACGAGGATCCGCGTTTGCATTTGGCAAGTTGGATGGCTGAGAAGTCGAATCCTTTTTTTGCCAAAGCTCTTGTTAATCGCTACTGGAAGCATTTTTTCCGGCGTGGTTTGGTGGAACCGGAAGACGACATGCGTGATTCCAATCCACCCACCAATCCCGAGCTGTTAGATGCCTTGGCAAATCATTTTATTTCCACGGGTTTCGACCTGAAGGAACTCGTGCGGACCATTACTCAATCGACCACTTATCAGCTCAGCGCATTGCCCAATCAGCACAACGAAGTGGATCACCAAAATTACTCGCACTATTATCCCAAGCGATTATCGGCCGAAGTTTTTTTGGATGCCATCGACCACCTAACAGGTGCTCAAACCGATTTTCCAGGGTTGCCGAAGGGGACGCGCGCTGTCGCTTTGCCAGATAACAGTTTCAATAACTCCATCAAGTTTTTGAAAGTTTTTGGTCGACCCGAAGGTGCCAGTGTTTGTGAATGCGAAAGAGTTCAATCATCCAGTCTCGCCCAAAGTTTGTTCTTGATGAATTCCCCTGAAATCAAAGCCAAATTGGCCGTTCCCAATGGTCGCGCCGATCGGCTATCAAAAGCATCAGAAGCCGTTGTCGATCAAATCCATGAACTATATTTAGCGGCATACTCGCGCGCTCCCGACTCAACCGAACTGCAAGTAGCGCAGACCCACATAGCAAAATCCCGTCTAGACGCTCAGGGAGCTTCAGTGGACGATCAAAAATCTCGGCGTATCGCTTACGAAGATTTGATTTGGGCCCTGATGAATACCAAAGAGTTCCTCTTTAATCATTAATCGACCATGAAGAACTTTCGCTTACTAATTGGAATGTGTTGGGCATTGTCTGGGGCGTGGAATTGCGCCGTGGCGCAAACGGTTGGCTTGCCAACTCCGCGTTTGTTGACGATGACCCCCATGGGCGGCCAGGCAGGAACAGAATTTGACGTAACTGTCACTGGCGAGAATATCGAAGACTCGCGCGAGTTACTTTTCTCCACGTCTCATATTACCGCGCGTCCCAAACTGGATGAAAAAGGACAGGTTGTCCCGCAGAAATTTATCGTAAAAGTTGCCGCAGATGCTCCAGTCAGCGTCCACGATGCGCGCATGATGACTCGCTTGGGAATCTCCTCGACTCGCGCGTTCTCAATCAGCAAGCTCGCTGAAGTAGTGCGTACACAACCCAACACGACTCTGGCAACCGCGATGGAATTAAAAATCGGCTCGGTTTGCAACGCTACGATCACCAGCCGGGCGGCTGACTACTATGCTTTTGAAGCTAAGCGGAATCAGCAAGTCGCGATCGATTGTGCGGCGGTCGGCATTGACTCTAAATTAGTGCCAGTGGTTATCGTGGCCGACGCCAAAGGTCGCGACCTGATGGCCAATCGAGCGGACGGATTTATCAGCTTCCAACCACCCGCCGATGGCCGGTACATCGTAAAAGTTCATGGCCTGACTTTTCAAGGAGGTGCCGAGTACTTTTATCGCTTGGCTATTATGGACTCCAGCACTGATCGCATGGTCGCTAGGCAGGCATCAACTCGTCGTGTAAGTGCATTTTCTTGGTCATCACCTTCTGGTGAAGTCGCGCGCGAGGATGAAGGCGAACCCAATGACGGCAAAGAACAAACCAAACGCATCGCTTTACCTTGTCGAATCCAAGGGAGTTTTGCCAAAGCTGCTGATGTGGATACTTTTGAGTTTCAGGCCAAGCAGGGCGAACGCTGGTGGGTCGAAGTGGCCTCAGAGCGTTTGGGCTTGTTAACTGATCCCTTTGTCCTGGTGCAAAGACTTGTGCGCGAAGGAGACAAAGTCAGTTGGGTCGATATGACCGAACTGCAGGATATTCCCAGCCCGATGAAAGTCTCTAGCAATGGATATTCGTACGATGGGCCGGTATACGACGCCGGTTCGGCTGATGTGCTAGGAAGCATCGAAATTCCTGAAGATGGAAACTACCGCTTGCAGTTAAGAGATTTGTTTGGAGGAACACGCAATGACCCGCGCAATGTTTATGAATTGGTCGTGCGCAAGGCCACACCAGACTTTTCACTAGTCGGCTGGGCCATTCATATGGAGTTGCGCAACGGAGATCGCGCGGCCTTGTCCAAGCCGATTGCCTTGCGAGGTGGGGCGACCATGGCCTTTGAAATCGTAGCTATTCGCAAAGATGGTTTTGATGGCGATATCGACATTACTATGGAGGACTTGCCGCGTGGAATCTCCGCCTGCGGATTGCGTATTCCAGCGGGCAAGAACAAAGGGATTCTGTTGATTTCCGCTGATGCCGATGCAGCTACGGTGTACTCGGTTGCGCGCATTGTTGGCTCGGCAACAATCCTTGGCCAGTATGTTACTCGTTCGTGTGCGCTGGCATCGACTGTTTGGCCGGTGCGCGATGCCAGCCAGGAGATCCCCAATCCAAGACTTTTGGCCGATGTTCCAGTATCCGCTACTGCCGCAGAATTGGCCCCTCTGACCGTGGCGGCTCGAGAAAGCAAAGTCTGGGAAGCCGCTGAAGGTCAGACTTTAAAGATTCCATTGAAGCTCGATTGGCGGTGCGAATTTTCTGGAGCGGTAAAACTGCGAGCTTTTGGAGATGGATTCGAAACCATTAAGCACATTGATGTTCCACTAGGTGCACCGGAGGTCGAAGCCGTCATAGAGCTGGGAACACTCAAGACTAAACCCGGCGAATATGCAATCGCTTTCTATGGAGGTGCGGTTGCCAAGTACCGCGACAAGTTGGACGAATTGCGTAAGGCTGAAGTAGATTTGAAAGCTGCCGCCGAGAGATTGGCGGCTGCCACGGAACTTGTAAAGCGACTCACAGACCAGTCCGCCAGTGCGACACCCGATCAACGTGTCGAATTAGATGAAGATATTAAATTGGCCAATGAAAAACTCAGAGCCGCTGAGAACGAAAATTTGGTGGCCAACAAACGCGTCCAATCCGCAAACGCGGTAGCTCAGCCCAAGGATTTGGTGGATATTGTCGTCTCTGAGCCCATTCGCTTAAGAGTTAATCCGCAGACCAACTGAGAGCCGAATAAAATGCGAAGGTTTGCGGTTGGCGGCGAATTTAATAGAGCCGCTTTTTGAGACAATCCCATACCACGGTGAACAGCCATAACTAGGAATCTAATGATGTCCGATAAGCATTCTTTACAATCGTGCCCGAAATGTGCTGGGCCAATTGGTCGACGTGAGTTCATGAGTTTGGGCATGACGGGTTTCGCGTCGCTAGGATTATCGGATTTGTTTCGTTTGAGGGCTGCAAGCAACCAGGCAGTCGAATCGAAGAATACCGCAGTAATTATGGTATGGCTGCCCGGCGGTTGTTCGCATATCGACACCTACGATCCCAAACCGGAAAGTACCAGCGAATATCGTGGGCCGTTCAAAACGATCCCAACTGCGGTACCCGGCTTGCAGATAAGTGAACTGTTGCCGATGCAAGCCAAGATCGCTGACAAGTATCTCGTCCTCCGCTCGATGCATCAACGGGCGGGTGGTCATCCCGCAGGTTCGATGCAATTGCTTTCCGGCGACCCGGACCAGCGCGACAAACCCAAGCCCAAGTTGCCTGACTGGATGTCGGTGGCGCACTATCTGCGGTCGAAAAACCACAAGCGAGCAAATCCGTTGCCCAACTATATTGGTGTCAATCCGCCGTTGGAATACAACGGGCCAGCTTATTTGGGAGATGCTTATGCTCCATTTTCCGTTAGCAACGATCCAAGCCGCCCAGATTTTGAAGTTCCTAACATTGGTTTGGCTGACCGTTCCGAAACATCGCGATTAGGGGATCGAGTGTCATTGCGACAGAGCCTTGACCGTTTAGAACGTCGGTTCGACAAGTTGGGTGAATTGGGGGCGCTTGATGAATTTGAAACACAAGCTGCGACACTGCTGACCAACTCACGCACACGGGAAGCTTTTGATTTGAGCAAGGAAGATGAGCAAACTCGCGATCGTTATGGACGAAATCGCTGGGGCCAACAACTGCTGTTAGCACGTCGCTTGGTTGAGGCGGGTGTTGAAATTGTGACCAGCCAATTGAATGGACCATTGTGCGGGCGCGTTGGAAATTGGGATGACCATGCGGTTAATCACCATGTTTTTGATGGCCTTAGATTTCGTGCGCAAGCCTACGATCAGGCTGTGTCGGCCCTAATCGAAGATATTTATGCTCGAGGTTTGGACCAGCGAGTTTTGGTTGTCGTTACTGGTGAATTTGGTCGAACGCCGAAGATCAACTACGACCGCAGCACAGGGGCTGGAAACGCGAGTGCAGCCACAGGAACGCTGCAGCCAGGGCGAGACCATTGGCCGCGTGCGTTCAGCAATATTTGGGCGGGTGGTGGCCTAAAAACTGGTGGTTTTATCGGAGCTACCGATAAACGCGGCGAAGATGTCGTCGAAAAAGGATACGGTCCAGGTGACTTTCTTTCCACCATCTATCGGCATTTGGGGATTGATGCATCGCAGGTGGTCATTGAAGACTTCAATGGACGACCGACTGCAATTGTTAATGAAGGACGTCCAATCCCAGAGCTGACCGCATAGGAACCAAACGCCACCCGTAGGATTATTCGTACAACGATGTGACCGGTAAGCTGCGGAATCTGGACGAAATCTTCCCCGAGCGTTCATCGCGGACATAGTAGGTGAGTAGAACTTGCCCGCGATTAAACGCTACGCTTGTGTACGCGTAAGTCTGTTCAGCGTTGGTTTCTATATTCCGAATATGCTGCCAGGTTTTGCCGTCGTCTTTTGACACAGCCGTTGTCAAAGGAGTTCGTTTGCCACCGTGACCAGCGCCAGGGGTGTACGTGTCGTTGTAGATCAGCAGTAAATCCCCCGTGGCCGGAATGCGTCGAATCGTGGAGGGTGCTTCGGGGGCACGCACGTTCCAACTGGTTGCATTGCTCCAGGTCTCGCCACCGTCAATCGAATAACCGATGGCAATGTGCCCTAACTGTGTGCGAATTATCATGGCCGCTCGACCATCCTGCATCTCGAAAATTTCAGGCTCGAGCGCACCACGCTGAGGATAATCGACGGTAGTTTTGCTGCGACGCCAAGTAAGTCCTTTGTCGTCGGACAGGTAACAAAACGAAATAAAGTGGTTGACTGACCCCACATCCGCAGTGGATGCAATCGGTGCGAGTAAGCGTCCCGAAGAAAGTCTGGCAACACGGTCATTATTCATGACGTGATAGCCTGGATCGTTACTGACCAATATTGGTTGTGAAAAAGTCTGAGCTTCGTCGGTTGAGGATCGCATATGTACTTTCAGGTCGTGCATACTGTTCTTCACCAAATAGGAGAACGCGATCGGCGAGTCTGCCAGTTCTGCGGCACCCAGTCGGCGCAGCGTTACCGACATTACGTTGTTCTTTCCAACGTTTTCCTGCAATACTCTCGCTGTACTCCAAGATCGCCCTCCATCGCGACTGGACTTAGCGATGATCTTGGCATTTGCAAAATCAGATTCGCTGCCGAAAAACTCAGTGGTCGCATACAGTAACGATCCATCTTTGAGAACCACGACGCTCCCTTCGCTGTAACGCGGATTTGCGTCTGTGGCCACGTAAGGATCGCTGATAATGTTACCACCAACCGACACTGGCGGCGGCTGGCTGAGCACCAGCAACGACTGAGCGGCTCGAATACGGACATCTAAAATTGAATCTTCGAGCAAGGCAATCAACGTATCTTTTGTTTGCGTCAAGCCCGCGTGTCCTGAGAATTCCGCTGCATAAACTCGAATCGCGGGATCAGCACTCTTGAGGTTAGCGATCGTCGCATCGGTACCAGCGCGGTCACCACGCAATGCCAATGCATGGTCGAAATAGGCAACCACCATTGGGTCACTGAATCTCCGCTGGTTTGTTCTGAGTGGTTCGAGATCACGCTCGTTACCTATTTGCCCCAATAGCCAAGCGGCAATGCGCGCATGATCAGCCACGGTACTCGCAAGTTCCGTTCGAATTCTCTGAATTGCTGTGGGACTTCCTCCACGCACTAATGCGCCGGCGGCCATCAGCACCTTTGTGACATTCGCATCCTTTGCCAAGGCATGACGCAACGCTTGGCCGTCCCCGATTTCGAATACTTTGAATAGACTTTCGCAAGCGTGTACGTGTCCATGTGTGTTTGCGCTGGTAAGAATATTCAACATATTCGTGACATGACTACGATCGCCAGCTCGCACCATTTCCCGCGCCAAACCACATCGTCGTTGATCGTCGGTTTCCGTAGAGATTTTCGGTGCAACGACTTGCTTAACCTCATCTCCCAACCCCGCCAGTGTTAGAGCCTCTGCGGCGTGCATCGCGGGCCAGAACTCGTCCGACCGCAATCCTTCTCGCAAAATCTTAAGACATTTTTCTCTCTGCGAAGCCGTCAGCACGATGGGCTCACCAGCCGTCACGCAGTGGCCCGTCAAAAGCTGAAGCACAACTGGAACCAGTAAGACAACTGCGGTGGAAAGTCGGGTAACTTGCTTGTACATTGGGAACTCACCAATTCAAGGTGTCATTGGAATGCGAGAATGATGGAATCTACCTTGGGTCGAACCACTGCGTCAATTGTCCATTGCGATCACCCAGCTGATCTTTTTCAAATACCCACTCCGGCACTGCTTATGCGTGGTCTGTCATGAAGCCTGAAAAGAACTTCACGCGACTGCTGTAGATTGAATTGTGTGTTTAGTAAAGCAGAATTTCGAATTGTCACGCTTGTTACCGATTAGCACTGGAAACCTCGATGCCCGAACAGACCATTCAGCAGTTATTTGACTTGACCGGCAAAGTCGCCCTGATCACAGGCGGTACAGGATACTTGGGTACGACTATGTCTCGAGCATTAGCGGAAGCTGGCGCGACGGTCGTAGTTGGTAGTCGAGAAGAACCGAGAGCTGTCGCTGCCGCACAGCAACTCCCAGGGGCTGCAAGTCATTCGGGAGTACAGCTTGATCATATGGAGCCGGAGTCCATCGAACGTGGATTCTTGCAGGTTTTTCAGCAACATGGCCACATCGATATTCTAGTGAATAACGGGAACGAACACTGCAAACACGATTGGACCGATATCGGTGCAGAAGAATTTACGCGGCAACTTGCTAATGCAACTGGTTACTTCCTGCTCGCTAGAATGTTTCGTGAACATGTTGTCGCGAGACGTGCGTCGGGTAGTGTTATTATGCTCGGCTCAATGTATGGTTCAGTAGGCTCCTATCCTGACGCGTATGCTGGTCTCGTGGTGGCCAGTCCAGTGGCCTATCATGCGCTCAAAGGGGGCATTCAGCATATGACTCGCCACTTAGCAGTCTATTGGGCCAAGGATGGTGTGCGCGTGAATTGTCTCAGCCCAGGCCCATTTCCTTCAGAGAAAGCAAATGTGCAGATGGTTGATCGACTCTGTACCAAAAGCCCGATGGGACGCATGGGAAAGCCAGAAGAACTCAAAGGAGCGGTAGTGTTCCTGGCCTCAAACGCCAGTAGCTATGTTACTGGTCAGAATCTTCTGGTCGATGGCGGTTGGACTGCTTGGTAATTACCGTGTCACAAAGTGCGTCACTGTTAATTCACAGTTCGAGAAACCTCAACGATTAATTACGAAGGTCATAACTACGAAGGTCACTTTCATGTCGCCATTGCCATCAGCTATAACGCGTCGGTCGATCCTGGGTGCTCTGGCCAGTGCGGCCAGCGTCTCATGTCTTCAAGATCAGGCCGAGGCTGTGCAGGGAAATCCTGCAGCAGAGATTAGTGACCGTACTAGCTCCATTCGGTTGACCAATTTGCATGCGCGTGTGTGCCGAGATCGAGTGTTTGTCAAACTTGAAACCAACCACGGTGTCTTCGGTTGGGGTGAAATAAAAGGTGTTGTTCCCAGCGTGGCTGCAGCATTGGCCACTTCGATGTTTTCAATGTTACAGGGACATAATCCGACGCGTATCGAGCATTTGTGGCAGATGATGTATCGCGCCGAAAGAAACCAGCGCGGCGGAGCATTTATGTTGCATACGATTGCGGGAATCGATATGGCGCTGTGGGATATCGCGGGAAAACTGTGGGGAGTTCCTGTCTTCAGATTGCTCGGGGGCCCAACTCGAGACCGCATACGTGTATATCCTTCTGCCACAGCATTGAAAGTTGGCAACAGTCCGCAACCGCAATCGAGTGACCCGGCGAATATTGAACGCATGGTGCAAGCAGTCCGTACAGCTCGCGAGAAAGTAGGCCGCGATGGCTCAGTGATGTTTGACGCGCACAGCGCTCTGCCCCCTGCAACCTTAATCCAATTTGCAGCAGCCGTTCAGCCCTATGAGTTGCTGTTTCTCGAAGAACCGGCGGTTCCTGGGAATATTGAGACATTCAAACGCATCAAAGAACAAGTCAGAATACCGATCGCGTGCGGTGAACGGGACAGAACTATTTGGGGAATTTTGCCCTATTTGGCTGAAAGTGTTGTCGACATAGTCCAGCCCGATTGCGGTTACACCGGAGGGATTACACAGATGAAAAAGATCGCTGCGGTGGCCGAAGCGTATTATGTCCCACTCGCTCCTCATTGTACCCAATCGTACCTGGGAATGACCGCCAGCTTTCACGTTTCAGCTTCGGTCCCGCTGTTCTTGATACACGAGTCGTACGATGACGATATGTGGCGGAAGGTGATTCGCACTTCGTGGACTAAGTCTGCTGACGGTTACGTTTCGCTGTCCGATTCGAGTGGGCTGGGGTTGGACGTCGACGAAGACGAAATGCACAAACTAGCTACTGATCCCAACTACAAATATTCATGGCGGGGTCCGCACTTAAATCCCGATGGCTCGGTCGCCGATTACTGATCTATTCCTTCCGCTGTGGTATCGAAACCTGACGTGATTCGAGCCTTGTTGAAGGTGTGCAAGATATACTGCGATCCGTTTCGCTGAATGTGGAACGAGTGGGAGTTAAAAACCGGTTGCATTGCGACCACTGCGGACCATCATTATCATGGTGCGATGAAGGGGATCGTGACCGACGCCAGTTGGCAGTATTTGAATTTACGCACACTTCCCTTGTCACAGTTCTGCAAAGTGAGCGAATCTGATCTAATACTTCAACGGCTTGGGATATTTATACCGATTACGTAACGACGCTTAGGTTCTTGGGAGACACAAATAATGCCGAATCGCAGTTCTCGCCGAATGTTCTTGAAGGGTTCGATATTGACTGGCGGTGCAGTTTCGTTATCGGCGCAAAGTTGGTCACGAGTTTATGGAGCCAACAGCCGATTGCGTGTTGCCTCCGTTGGCGTTGGTGGTAAGGGGTGGTCGGACTTGACCGCCACGGCCAATTCCGACAAAGTGCAAATTGTCGCCCTGTGTGATATCGATGAAAGCAAAGAACACATGGGGCGCGCAGCAGAAAAATTTCCCGGCGCCAAGCGTTATTCCGATTGGCGTAAGTTGTTATCCGATCACAGTACTTTCGACGCTGTGATTGTCTCCACGCCGGATCACATGCATGCCCCAATTTCTTTGCCCGCGATGCAATTGGGCAAACATGTTCAATGCCAAAAGCCGTTGACTCATACCGTGCACGAAGCCCGACAAATGCGATTGGCCGCTCAGAAGTACAAAGTTGTTACTCAGATGGGCAACCAAATCCAATCTTATTCCGAGTATCGCACAGCCGTGCGGTTGGTGCACGATGGTGTCATTGGTAAGGTTCGGGAGGTACATTCTTGGCAGAGTGGCGCGATGGGTTGGATCTTGGTCGACGACCGACCGGCTGCGAGCGAACCTGTACCCGAAACCGTCCATTGGGATAATTGGCTGGGGGTTGCTCCGTCACGACCTTTTGTATCGAAGATTTACCACTCGTTCAATTGGCGAGCTTGGCAAGATTTTTCCAACGGCCAGCTTGGCGACTTCGGTTGCCATATTCTTGATCCGGTGTTTATGGCTTTGAAGCTAACTGCACCGATGACTGTTCGCGCAGAGGCGACGGCGATGAATCGCGAAATCTGGTACCGTCAATCGACGGTTGCATACGATTTCCCGGGAACAGAGTTGACTGCCGGAAATTCTATTCGAGTTACTTGGTACGACGGCGAGAAACACTTTCCATCGCGCGAAATCCTCGGTGTCTCGGCAGGTTTCAAACTCCCGGGCTCGGGTTCGATGTTGATTGGAGAAAAGGGCTCGATGATCATTCCGCATGTCGGCAAACCGATTTTATTGCCTGAAGAGCGATTTGCCGATTACAAAGTTGAGCCTGTTCCTGCTCGTGACCACTACACTTCATGGGCTCACGCGTGTCTGGGTGAAGATCATGCGACGTCAAATTTTGATTACTCTGGGCCTTTGACCGAGACAGTGTTGTTAGGAACGATCGCCATTCGTCATCCACAGACCACGCTGAAATGGAATTCCGATTCCATGCTTCTTTCGGGAGCTGATACGGCTGCTGGGATGCTCACCAAGAAGTATCGTAATGGTTGGGAGCCTAGCTGGATCGTCTAACTGGCATGAAACGGAATCGTGCGCGGCAAGATAGTGGCATACAATCCTTATGCAGCAACAAAGCTCTTGACTTAATCGCGCCCGTTTGTTTGGGGAAATACTAATCTGGCTCGTTGTGCCGCTCGTCGCACACGAGCGATCGAACCGCTGCTGAACTCAAGAAAGTCGCTTTCGACTCCGTCGGAAAAAATGACTCCTCGTGACGGCATCAACGATTCGATCACTAGTTCAGCTCCGTCATGGAGCATTCCTGCGACCAAAGAAACCCCCGATTGTTTACTGCGGAACGGCTCCCGGACAACCCATGCCAGTCGCGGATCTTCCCATTCGAGGCGGCAAGTTGATCCATGCTCGCCTTGGTTCTCAGTGGCTTCGTTGTTAGGTAGGTGCGAGGAAGAACGGTTGACCCAGGTCGCCATTCCGTTGAACATATTGAACATCGATGACAGCCATCCAGTCGATCCTGCGCCTGTGGAAATGATTAGACCGCTGGAGGACTGAGGTTCGGTTCGCCCCTCCACGGTCAAGGTATATCGCGCTGACGCATGACTACTACAGCCGACAAACAGATCGTTGAAGGCCAGGAGCCGCTGACCATCATTCAATTCTGCCTCTGCCAATGTTACTTCGCGGATTGAGCAGTTGCCCTTAAGCAGTTGCTTAACGACTTGTCCAACTTGTCGAGCTTGGTACGGTAAAAGGACTCCATCGATTCGCTGCGGATCGGGATTTACGGCAATGATCGGGACATCACCCACATACTTGGCAGTATTGGCAACCAAACCATCTTGACCAACGACAACGACGGCCACGCAGCCTCGAAAATCGTAGTTCGCCAAAAACTCTCGCTCGACATGCGTAATCACGAAACCTGAGCTGAGCTCGTTGTTCAGTACATCGATTGCCTCTCGATAGACGCTATCTTCGTCTTCGTATTCAGCAAATTCCGCTGCAACTTCGGCTTCGTTCGTTTGAATTGGAGTAGATGTGATCACTCTTTGGTCACGACGTTGATTCGCGTTTCGCAATTCGCGCTCATGAGCCCGCGTAGCCGACAGACGAAACTTGGCGGCTCCCTTGGTTCCCCAACGGGCTAGCAGCCCCTTAAGTCGCGTTTCGCGAGTGACGACGGCGATCTGTGGACTATACACTTTCCGCTACTCTTTCTTAGTACCGGATTTTGGCTGGTCTAGCAGTTGTCCCAAAAGATCTGGAGTGATATTCAGAGTTCCAATCTTCTGAGCTCCTTCCGCCAGATCGCGAAATGCAAGGGCGATCATGCTCTTGGGGTTCGCTGCTCCCGACGAGGCCGCCAGCAGTGTCCGCCAATCAACTTCTTTTAGTGGACTGAGTGTCGCGCGCAGAGCATCCCCGCGCGCAGCCGCCTCTTTGCGTTCGTTATCGACTCGTTTGTCGACCAGCGATGATCGTTGTTCTTCTACGGCGATTTCAGCCGACATCTGAGTCTCGCGCACCGTGCGCCGCTTCTGTTCGACCGCAATTTCCGTATTGAGTTCGTTTTCCTTGATGCGACGTTCGAGATCGACTGCTTGGTTGCGTCGCTGAAATACCGCCTCGTCGGCTTTTCGCAGCAATAGCTCTCTCGCTTCAGCCTGCAATGCCTTGGTCATCTCTGGAGTTCCCTTGATCGACAGTACTGCAAACGACAATACGGTCAATCCCAGTTGCTTGACGGCCTCGGAATTCTGTAGGCCACTCAAAACACTCGTAACCAGGGCATCGGATGATACTAGCAGTTCGCTGAGAGTTCGTTGTTGGGTAAAGGAGCGAGTGAGTATCTGAGCCACGTGGGTCAAGCGATCACGTAGTTTCTCTGGGTCGTCCGAGCGATATTGGCCATTAGTTTTTACACTAAAGTCCAGTAGCGAAGCGACCTTTTGTGGATCCTCAATGCGATAGGTAAGTTGACCTTGAACAGTGACTTCTTGAAAATCGCAACTGACTTCATTAAAGACAAATGGTACATCCGTGCTAGCGATTGGAACTTGAACGATTTCCGAAAATGGGCCGAAGTAGAAGAACGACAATCCCGCTCCCTGCCTTACAATTTTACCCCCACGATAAACCAGCACATAGGTTGTGGGTGCAGCCTGCAAAAAGCGAATTCCCAGCACGATCGATACCTCGCTAATAAACAATGGACGCGACACCCAAATGTAGGTTACAAATTGCGGTACGATAATGTTGTCCACTTTCATTTGTCGATTTTTAAGTTCTTATTGGCTCCTCGGCTCCAAGTTGTAAGCCCATCGGGTTTGAATATTGCTTGTGCAAATTCAAGCATCGTGCGCTTAATTGCTGGTCTTTGATTGGCGCGGAAAACCCAAGTAACAGGATGCGATCCCAATTCCGCCGATAATGTCGGTAGTTGCCTGCGACATTGTCGACAGGTTAGTTATCCAAGGCCGTGCTTGCTGAGCTTCAGTTGTTGACTACATTTTCGTTAAGCCAGCGAAAATGATCTGTGGCCACGCAGTCCAGAGAAACATCGTTCATGGTGTTTAGATCTGTAGCAATTGTGGCTTACTCAACCGTTGAAAGGGTGTCTTGCGAGTGAACGCAATAGAATCACAGAATCGCCGTGAAGTGGTGATCGTCGGGGCAGGTATCAGCGGATTAGCGGCGGCTTGGTATTTGACCCACTCTGGACGACCATTAAAAGTTACCGTGATCGAAGCCAGTTCGCGCGTGGGAGGAGTACTGGAGACGATTCGGGATGGCGATTACTTGATTGAACGCAGCGCGGATAACTTTGCGACCTTGGTTCCCGATGCGCTGGAGTTTTGCAAATCGACTGGTTTCGACAGCGAACTGATCTCACCGAATCAACAAGGGCGACAAGCGTTCGTGCTCAATCGCGGGCAGATTCTACCGATTCCAGCCGGATTCAGTTTGATGCAGCCAACACGCGTGGCGTCAATTCTCAGCACCAGAACTCTGTCGTGGTCAGGTAAGTTGCGTTTGCTCGGCGAGTATTTCGTGCCTAAGCGGGCAAGTGATGAAGACGAGAGTCTTCAAGATTATGCCTTGCGTCGTTTGGGATCCGAGGCGTTCGAGAACCTCGTCGAGCCTATTGTAAGTGGCATTTTTACTGCAGATCCTGCACGATTGAGTATGCAGGCTACGCTGCCTCAGTTCGTGGCCATGGAGAAAAAGCACGGTGGATTAATTCGCGGCCATCTTGCCGCTCGTCGGGACGACGCTTCAGCGGCCGCCAAGCGAGCCAGCGGCGCCAGGTATGACCAATTCTTGGCTCCTCGGCTTGGCATGAATCAATGGCTGGACCACATACAGCAAATGCTTCCGCAGGGGTGTATACAACTTAGTACATCGGTGAAAAGTTGCCGTCGCACACCGTCAGCAGATAGTCAATTATTGTCCGGATCGCCAGCCGAATCGAAATTCGTGATCGAGACTTCGCGAGGAAGTCTTAACTGCGATGCGCTCATTGTTGCCACGCCAACTGGCCCAGCCAGCAAAATCTTGCAGTCTGAATTCTCCGAGATTGCAAATGCATTAAGTGAAATCTCTTACGCTTCAAGTGCGGTATTAGCAGTTGTACTAGATCGAGATGAAATCAAGGGACGCATCGACGGTTTCGGCTTGATCGTGCCTCGCGTTGAAAAACGTCGCGCCCTGGCCATCAGTTACACCAGCAATAAATATCCTGGACGAGTTCCTGCGGGTCAGATTCTTTTGCGAGTATTTTTGGGAGGTGCATTGCAAAGCGAAGTGCTAGAGCTCGACGATGCGAGATTGATCGAGATTGGTCTACAAGAAGTACGTGAAATACTGAACTGGCAAGGCAGCTCTCCAAAATGGCAAGCTCTGGTGCGTTGGACAAATGCGATGCCACAGTATCATGTTGGCCATTTATTACGCATGAACCGCCTACAGCAATTGATTGATACCGTACCCAATCTTTATCTATGTGGTGCTGGATATTCAGGAGTGGGAATTCCACAATGTGTGCGCAGCGGTAAACTTGCTGCTTCGCAGTTGCTGGATAAGTTCGCTTCGAATTAAAAAGATGGCTGGAAGCTGTAAAGCAATCAGCGAATTCAGATTTTACTTGAGCTAACGAGCTTTACGATGAAAGGTGCCAGTGGTGACACATAGGATTGTGGCCTTCGATACGTTCGACCTACGGTTTCCCACGTCGCAGAACCTGGACGGCAGCGATGCGATGAATCCCGATCCCGATTATTCAGCGGCTTACGTGCAACTGCACACGAATTCGCCGGAGCTGGCAGGATTCGGCATGACATTTACTATCGGTCGCGGCAATGAGCTCTGCGTTGCGGCGATCCGAGCTTTAGCGAAATTATTAGTTGGGCAATCGCTCGACGACTTGATGGCCGAACCAGTTACGCTGTATCGCAAATTGACAGGCGACAGTCAATTGCGCTGGGTTGGTCCTGAAAAAGGAGTGATTCACTTGGCTGCGGCCGCAGTGATCAATGCAGTATGGGATTTGTGGGCTCGCGTGCAGAATAAACCGGTTTGGCAATTGGTATGCGACATGCCACCGGAGCAATTCGTCGCTTGTATTGATTTTCGATACCTGACGGATGCTCTCACGAAATCACAAGCTTTGGAATTGCTGCAGCGACATCAACACAATAAACAATCGCGAGTAGAACAACTGCTGGCGGAAGGTTATCCGAGCTACACGACGTCTGCTGGCTGGCTCGGTTACGCTGATGATGTTCTAAGGGAAAAATGCCAAGACCTGAAGTCTCGTGGGTGGACTCACTTCAAGATCAAAGTGGGACGTGACTTGCACGATGACCTGCGACGCTGCCGAGTGCTGCGATCCGAAATGGGCTCGAATGCAAAAATGATGATCGATGCCAATCAAGTTTGGGATGTCCCGCAAGCCATCGAATGGGTAAGCCAACTTGCCCAATTCGAGCCTTGGTTTGTTGAGGAACCGACCAATCCGGATGATATTCTCGGACATCGCGCGATCGCTCAGGCCATTTCACCAATTCGCGTGGCGACAGGGGAAATGTGCCATAATCGAGTAATGTTTAAACAATTCATGCAATGCGGTGCCATGCAAGTTTGTCAACTCGACAGTTGCCGCTTGGGAGGTGTCAACGAAGTTCTGGCTGTCATGTTGCTCGCCGCTCGATTCAACGTGCCCGTCTGCCCACATGCCGGTGGAGTTGGCCTGTGCGAATACGTTCAACATCTAAGTATTATCGATTACGTTTGTGTTTCGGCTACGCAAGTCGATCGAGTCGCTGAGTACTCCGATCACCTTCACGAACACGTATGCGAGCCAGTATGCATGCGCAACGGACGTTACATGCCTCCTGCAGCGCCCGGCTACAGCGTCAAATTCACCGATGCCGCAATTCAGCAATTCGCAAAGCACGACTAACGCTGCGCGCGCCTTGGTCGTTTATTGAATAGGTGCGAAGCAGATGAACACGAGCTCCGGTTCGGTCCAATCTGGGGAGTTCCGATGCTGAACTTCACTAAAGCCGGAATTGTTTACGAGCTCCGTGATACGTTCGCGTGGCACAACAATAACGATGAAAGTAGGGAATTACTGAGGGTTCTGGCCGATTGAGGGAGTCCACTGTTGCTCGATCTGTTCAAGCGATTTCCCCTTGGTCTCAGGCACGACGAGCCAACTGAATGCGGAGTACAACAAGCACATCACTGCCAAGATACCGAAGGTTCTCCATTCCGACCATTCCAGCCAACGCGGAAATTGTTCGGAGATAACGTAACACGAAACCCACATAAATAATGTGCTGATCCCGGCAGCTTGCCCCCGTACCTGCGTTGGAAAAATCTCGGCCAAAATCAACAAATTTACCGGCCCCGGACCGAGTGCATAACAGAAACAAAAAGCCATGATGGCGAACAGGACAAATATTGGCGGCAGAACGTGTGCGTAGAATTGCAATCCCACTAGGAACAGACTGACAGCCATCCCCAGCGGGCAGAACATTAGCAAGGGTTTGCGGCCGACACGGTCGATGAACGAAAGTGCCACGATCGTTGTCACAAAGTTATTTAGCCCAAGCAACAACATGCCTTGTCGCGCTTGTTGTTCGGTGAAACCAAGTTCCAAGAGAATTTTCTGAATATAGTAGATGACGATGTTGATCCCTGTGATCTGGTCGAACAATGACAGCATGATGCCGATCAACAGAGCGCGGCGCACACCGGGTTTGAACAACTGGCTAAAGTTCTTTTGCGATGATTGAAGCGACGAATGGATCTCGAACAGTGCGATCTCGGCATTGGTTGGCCCATCGATGCGAGTAAGAATCTGGCGAGCTTCGCTTTCGCGTCCATGCTGTACCAACCAGCGAGGGCTTTCGGGTACAAAAAACAACGCCAACACGAACAGAGCGGCTGGGATCGCTTGGCTGCCGAATGCCCAACGCCATGATTGCGATACTTGCCATGCTTCGTCGCCAATACCGCTGGCATACCAACCTACGACATAGGACACGAGGATGCCGAAGGTGATAACCAATTGGTTTATCGAAACGATTCGGCCGCGCGCTGCCGCCGGTGCTATCTCAGCCAAGTAGATACCTACGATGGGAATCGAGATCCCGATCCCAACGCCTCCCAAGAATCTTCCTGCGTTAAACTGCCACAGCGTTTGTGCCAATCCAGTCATGATTGCGGAAACTAAGAAACATATTCCAGTAAAAATCAATACGGACCGACGTCCTAAGCGATCGCTTAACAGCCCTCCTACCAGTCCTCCCAAAATGGATCCTACGAAGACGCTGGCCACAGCAAAACCCAATTCAGCAGGATCCATCGCAAAGTGCTTCTCCAGCGCCGGCATCGCACCGCCGATAACCCCCGTATCAAATCCGAATAGAAATCCACCGATAGCTGCAATGAATCCAATCAGGCATGCGTATTGAGTTCCTTGCATTCGTAATTCTCCGATTAGAAAAGGGATGTAGGGCTTTTGCCGGGGGAGCGAAGGTGGCAACGATGTTCTGAAGTTCAAGCCAGCTTTCGTTGATAGGTTGGTACCGTGTAGAATTCAAACTGCTAAACACAAATTAGATGCAATGCCGACAAGTTTGGTAGTGAATTTAGCTACACTAGAAAATGGGACCAACATAAGGTCATGTGTGCGGTTACTTTCCATTATGCCTATGCTGTGAAACGATGAGTAACATTGAGGAATTCCTAAGTGCCAAAGTTTTTGCCGTGGCTGGTGCATCAACCAATCGCGAAAAGTATGGCAATATCATTTTTCGAGCGTTGCTCTCTGGCGGCCGAACAGTATATCCGATTACGCCATCGGCGAGCAGCGTCGAGAATCAACCGGCGTTCCCCTCGGTCAACGCGTTACCCACTGTCCCAGAATCGTTATCCATCGTGACTCCTCCAGCGGTTACTCGGCAGGTAGTTGAGCAAGCGATCGCGGCTGGCATAAAGAACCTGTGGATGCAGCCCGGTGCGCAAGATTTGCATGCCAGCCAGTTAGCACGCGAAGCAGGTCTGAACGTAATCGACGACGGAAGTTGTATCTTGGTAAGTTTGTCGCGAGAGAGGAAGTCCAGTGCAACCACACATTAGCGACGATCAAGCGACGTACACAACTCGCTCAGCTCCCATGGCTCACGGTAAATTGACACGTCGATCCCTACTTCAGTTATCGGCTTCCGCGACGGTGGCGCTGATGGGAGCTGTGCGGCCGACTCACGCGAGTTCAGCGTTTGAACAGCGTACCGTACCCGTGCGTGAGATTACTCGTGGACCGCGCCATCACTGGTTCGGTTATTACGACAAGCTGCAATTTGATCCTACAAACCGATACGTTTTGGCACAACAAGTTAGATTCGAGCATCGCTCACCTACGCCCGAAGACAAGATCGTCATCGGTATGGTCGATATCCAGGAAAATGACCGTTGGGTTGAGCTGGGGACTTCGTCAGCATGGTGTTGGCAACAAGGATGTATGCTGCAATGGTTGCCTGGATCGCCGGACACTGTATTGTGGAACGATCGAGAGTCGAATCGATATGTGTGCAGGATTTTGAATGTTCAAACCGGTGCACTGAGAACTATACCACATGCCATTTATGCAGTGAGCCCCGACGGCAAGACGGCGATATCGACCAGTTTTAGTCGCTTGGGTGATGTGCGACCTGGATATGGTTACAACGGCATTCCCGATCCCTACGCCTTGGATTTGGCTCCCCGCGAAACTGGAATTTTTCGAGTGGACTTGCATAGTGGTCGAGCAGACTTGATCCTTTCGGTAGCAGATATCGCGAGAACGGGGACGATTCCACAAGAAAACCCAGGTATCAAACACTACTTTAATCATCTACTGTTTAACCAAGATGGCTCCCGGTTTATTGCCCTGCATCGATGGCGATATCCTGACGGAACACGTTTGACACGTCTAATAACTGCCAATCCGGATGGCAGCGACGTTCGAATCGTCATTCCCAATGGATATGCATCACACTTTGTTTGGCGAGATCCCCAGCACATCTTTGTGCAAACTAAGGAATACCTCGAAAATCCAAATTGGAGTAACTTTGTCTTTGAAGACAAAGAGAATGGGGTAGTCGAAGAAATCGGGCGCAATATCCTCGATGGTGCCGGTCATGGAAGTTTTTTGCCAGGTGGTCAATGGATACTCAATGACACGTATCCACAAGGAAGCCAGCGCTTGCAGACACCTCACCTATTCCATATTGCCACCAAGCGACGCATTGACTTAGGGCATTTTCATTCCCCAGCACTCTATACCGGCGAATGGCGATGCGATACCCACCCGCGTCTCAGTCCCAACGGTAAACTTGTATGTATCGACTCGCCTTCGCCACGCGCTGGTCGCCAATTGCATTTGCTGGACATCAGCGAAATCGTAGGCTAGAAGCAAAATGGGCTAGATCACCCAAGGATCTTGGAGGCATATAACTTTGAACCACGCAAATGCCAACGCGAATTTCCTTCGAAGGGTGATTCCTGGTGCGGACAACCTGACCACATCCGATCCAGCGCTTTACCAGCGTGGTTGTACGTCTGCTGGTGTGTTCGTCATTGCCTGCTTTATCTCTATTCAAGCATACGGCCAGTCGTCAATTGAGAGTCAACTTGATAGTGGTCGCGATCGTGACGGTATCCAGGTTGGCCACGATACGACTCAAATTCCAGTCGCCATCGAACGCCCGACGCGGGAAGCATTGCTGGCACAAATCGGCAAGTTAAGTTCCACGAGCTACCGGGCTCGTGAGATGGCCATGTGGCAAATCCGCAGGAATCCGCAGGCAGCAATTTCATTGATCCGTGAACAGCTTGCAAGCGTAGATTTTCATGCATCAGTGTCCATGATTGAACTATTGAGCAGTATTGCGACTGCGGCTGACGGAGCACTTGGTTTGGAGGCACAAAAAGTATTGCAACTAACAGCCGAAAGTGGCACGACAGCCGTGGCGACTCTGGCCAAGGGCTCACTGCAATCAATTGCCAATCTTCAAGAGGTACGTGCCACGGAGTTATTAATACACTTGGGAATGACGATTGGGTTTCCAGAATTATTAGTTAACGGTGCAAGGCTGAACGTTCCTCAATCGTCGCCCGTCTATGCAGCTTGGGTGAATCGAGAATTCACAGGTACTGCAGAAGATATGTTGCGCATGCAATTCTTGCAGCGTGTAACGCTAGTGTACCTCCAGGATGTCACCGTGACCGATGACCTGATGCGGGCCGTTTGTCAGATGCCCAACGTTAAACATTTGGTACTGCGTGAAGTCAAGGTCGCGCCACCAGTGTTGCTGTTGATGAGTCAAATGAGAAACTTTGAACATTTCGAGTTGTCTTATGTGGATATTGGAGACGAGTCGCTTGAAATCTTAGAATCACTTCCCGTGTGGAATTCAATGCGTCTGTTCGGAACAAAGCTGTCGCGGGCCGGTGCAGATCGATTAAAAGAAAGATATTCAGGATTATCATTCTATTTTGGCAAAGGTGGCTACCTTGGGGTTGCCACAACTCCTCTTAACTCGACTGTTGTTGACAGCGTTCAAAGTGGCAGTGGAGCGGACCAGGCTGGCATACGTGCCGGCGACCGCTTGACGCATGTGGGGAACAATCCTATCAAATCGTTCGAAGAACTGAGGGCCGAACTTTCGTACTTCGGCGCTGGTGAGACGGTGGAAATCGGCTTTCTGCGCGACGGGGCACAAGGTCGCGTGTCGGTGAAGTTGACTGCTATGCCTGCATCGACTCAATAAACATGCGCGCACAACAGTCCTTATATGAAGTGCCATTTTCCAGCCGCTGGCGAACGGCTTTTCGTCAAAAAGTAGTCAGGTGGTTTCGGCGGCACGCACGAGATCTTCCCTGGCGTAGAACTCGCGATCCTTACGCAATTTGGATCAGCGAAGCCATGTTACAGCAAACGCAGGTGGCGACTGTGCTGGGGTATTACGCCCGCTTTCTCCAACGATTTCCCGATGTAACACAACTTGCACAAGCGTCAGAACAAGAAGTGCTGCAATTGTGGGCAGGTTTGGGTTATTATCGTCGAGCCAGACAACTGCACGCCGCAGCTAAGTTAATTGTGTCAGAATTGGGAGGCCATTTTCCCGCTGAAGTTGAGCAACTCGAAAAACTTCCTGGTGTTGGGCGCTACACTGCTGGTGCCATCTCGTCATTCGCCTTCGATCGACCGGCGCCGATCCTTGAAGCCAACACAGTGCGTTTATTCAGCCGTTTGATAAGTTTGCGTGACGAAGTAAAAACGCATAGTTCACAGCAGAAACTTTGGCAATTCGCCACTTGGATTCTGCCTCCTAAGAAAGGAACAGGTGAACTCAATCAGGCAGTTATGGAATTAGGAAGCTTGATATGCAAACCCAGCGAACCGAACTGTGATCAGTGTCCGATAAATAGTTTGTGCCCAACTTTCGCGCAAGGCTTGCAACTGGAAATACCGAATATCGCTTGCAAACAACGTACGACACCATTGCGTCACGTGGCGGCAATCATTCAATTTCCCGCGGTCTCCACGGTTCCAAGATTTCTTATGCGCCAATGCGAAGATGGTCAGTGGTGGACTGGATTGTGGGACTTCCCACGGGTCGATGTGTCCGATTCGATTAACCAGGAGATGTTTGATCGATATGACAGCTCAACCAAGTTGACCATTGAGCATTCGTTTTTGACGATGCTAGCTGTACAAACCAAACTGTACGCTCGAGTGGCAAGGTTGCGTCATTCGGTGACGCGTTATCGCATTCAATTAGATTGTTGCATCGCCTCGATCAGCAACGAGGGACAGCAATTTCCGAGTGATCATTGGCGCTGGCTTTCGCGTGCAGAAGCTCTGGATTTGCCCTTAACGTCGACAGCGAAGAAAATATGGCAAGCGCATTTGTAAGTGGGTGGCCGTTCCCGCGTAGGCTATTTTTCGAAAGGCTCTAGATGCACGAGCACATCTCGCAAACTGGCGATGCTGGAAACCAATTGGTCTCGTACGACATGTCCAATACGATGGCCTTCGCGGACGGTGGATTGTGGATCAACTTGCAAGTGCAAATCAGCCAAATACTCCATACCTGACTTACGTACCCGAAGTTTTTCCACAGCCAGAACACCTTCAATCGATTCGGCGATTCTACGGATCTCGGCCACATAGCTCTCGTTGGCTTGCAAATCGAGCAAATCACGAGTGTTTTCAAGATAGAGTCGACCTCCGCTCCAAAGAATTATTGCAACCACGAACAAGGCGGCTAGTTCGTCTGCCCACATGTATGCGGGACCTCCCCAACGCACAATGCACAATCCCGCCAATACGGCCAACGAACAGAGTGCGTCGCTGCGGTGG
This sequence comes from uncultured Pirellulaceae bacterium, assembly GCA_964625155.1. Classification (GTDB taxonomy): domain Bacteria; phylum Planctomycetota; class Planctomycetia; order Pirellulales; family Pirellulaceae; genus Aureliella. The sequence continues at coordinate 10,062 of CAZVBC010000018.1, read as the reverse complement.
TCGAGCGCGCTGGCCATCAACGATGTCGATCCGGTTTGGCGACCAATGGTCATTTTGTAACGGTAGAGTGTCTCTTTGATAGCGATGTTGGCTGCTGCGATCCACAAAGTCCACAGAGGCGGAATCCCGTGGGCAGTACCCCAACGTTGCAATGCCTCCCAACCAATAACACAGGCTGACAGAATGATGAACAACGCCACATTCGCAGCAGCAATGGACTCAGCTCGAGTGTGGCCATAAGGATGATCGTCGTCAGCAGGCCGTTGAGCATACCACAGGGCCACCACAACTACGGCGCTAGATAACCCGTCTCCCAGCGAGTTGACAGCATCGGAAAGCAATGCAAATGAATCACCCAACCATCCGCCAATCAACTTGACCAAACCCAGCGCGCAATTGATTACCAATCCAAGCATCGCGGCACGAGTCGCGCTGGCGTACAGAGGCTTTGCCGAGTTGTCTGGACTGCTTGGAATAGTTGGTTTTCCGCAACTCAAGGTACAAGCGGAATGGCAGGTTGGTTCTGCTGATCGATGGGCAACACCGCCTGATGATCGGCAAGTGCAGCCACCAACTTGCCCATCATTTCTCGCAGCACCGTAGTTTGAGCCGACGCTAGATCGTGTTGTTCGTACGGATCCGTCTTTAGATTGTAGAGCTGGTAATGTGAGTTTCCGGAAACTTCAGTAGGAAAATAATGATAGATCACTTTCCATTCGCCATCTCTCAGGACAGTGAAATAATCAGTCCGATGAGGCGAGTGTGGGTAGTGCATCAAAAAGGTCTCTGACCTGCTTCGATCGGATTTACCCATCATCAAATTGGCGAGGTTTATACCATCAACCTTGTAATCGACAGGGGGTTTGGTACCAACAATTTCCAAAATGGTGGGAAACAGATCAAATACCGCCGCTTGCTGATTCTGAATGGCACCGCGAGCAATGGCCCAACGTGCCTGGTTCTTGTTTTCGTCAGCGGGCTTGGCCCAGCCGGCAATAAATGGGACGCGCATACCACCTTCATAGTGTGCACCTTTCTTGCCGCGCAGCGGTGCGGCGCACGCGACCTCATGCTGACGACCCAAGGGGGCATCACTGCCATTGTCGCCGACGAAAAACACCAGAGTATTCTCTGCAACCCCTAATCGCACCAAATTGTCTAAGACATCACCCAGCGATTTGTCCATGCCTTCGATCAATGTTGCGAACGCTTGTGCCGCAGGTGGCTTGCCGGAATTAACGTAATTTGGAGCAAAGCGAGGATCGGAATTGAATGGGCCATGCACCGCATATTGAGCAAAGTACAAGAAAAATGGCTTATTGGCTTGCACCGCGTCAGCGACGTGCGAATTGGCTTCGAGCGTTAATGCTTCAGTCAAAAACGTGTTGCTACCATGATATTTATCCAGCCCAGGCACCGCTGCTGGAGCAGCCTTAGTGCGTTTACCTCCTGCATTTCCATAATTTTCCTCGCCGTAGTAACTGGTAGGTGCTCCGATGGATGCTCCGCCCACGTTAATATCAAATCCAAGGTTTCGAGGATCAGCGCCTGGCGAATTACGCGGACCAAAGTGCCCTTTGCCGACGTGAATTGTTCGATAGCCTTGGGATCGCAACACGCCAGCCAAGGTTGTATCACCGGGCTTGAGTCCCTGCCAATTCCACTCTTTGGGCCCTTGTGGCCCAGCATTGTCGCGATCGGGATTGATCCAATTGGTAGTACGATGTCGCGCCGCATTCTGGCCCGTCATCAGCGCAATTCGCGTAGGTGAACATACGCTCATAGAATAAAAATTATTGAAGCGAATTCCTTGCGAAGCCAGTCGTTCCATGTGTGGAGTTCGATAATAATCGTTCAACGGAAATCGCTTGGGGCGGCCCAATTCATCCGTCAGGAACGGCACCGACGTATCCATTACCCCCATGTCGTCTACCAACATAACCACAATGTTGGGGTGATCCTGAGTGCGTCCCTGCATACCGCCACAGAATACGATAAAAACGGAGATCACAAGCCAATGAAAACTTCTTTTGGATGACATATTATCTCCACAAGCAGATGCAATGCCGCGTTGAGTCAGTTGCAAAAAGTAGAGTTTAGCAACTTGTCCCAAACGGTACACCTGGCCAGTATAGTCACTTGGACAAACATGCTGGTCTTACTCCTGGTTGCTCGCAGGCTCATGATGTAGGTGATTGATTTGATGGATTCAGGAAATCTGATCGGGAATTCAGTTCAAGACTCCGAAAAGCCGTTGCTGAGAATTCTTCAAATCTCAGACCTCCACTTTGGGCCACCGTTTCTTCCTGATGTGGCCGAGGCACTTCTAAGAAGTGCGTATCAGTTGGATTTGGATGTGGTTGTTGTAAGTGGCGATTTGACACAGCGTGCTAAACGAGAGCAGTTTCTTGCAGCACGCGATTACTTGAGCCGGCTCCCCAAAGTGCCTCAATTGATCGTGCCAGGCAACCATGATGTACCACTTTATCGACTGCGAGAACGATTGATACATCCACACAAACTCTATCGCGAGATCATATGTAATGAACTCAACTGCACCCTAAAACTACCACATGCGGTCATAGTCGGACTGGATTCAACGGCGCCCCGATCGGCAATCACCAATGGACGTATCAACTCTTGGCAACTCGATTTTTGCCGTAATGCCTTTCGTAATTTATCCACCGACGTTTTCCGCATCGTCGTTGCACATCATCATTTTGCTCCCGCGCCGGACAGCTTACGCGACGTGGCGATGCCCAGGTCACGCAGAGCCATGCAGTGTTTTCTTGAATCAGGGGTCGAGTTAATTCTTGGAGGACACTTGCATCGAGCGTATATAGGGAACTCTTTGGACTTTTACCCTGGAGTGAATCGCGAGCGGGGCATCATTATCGCGCAATCTGGGACTTCAACCTCACGACGAGGGCGGGGGCGCGAGCAAGAGAAGAACACCTTCAATGTGGTGGAGATTTTTCGGCAAACTATCCGCATCTCTCACTATATGTACTTCAAGTCTTTGGACGGATTTGTACCAAACAGCCGCCATGAATTTCGTCGCTATACGGCAACTTTGTAGACTTTGCAAACGTGACGTGAATCGGTTAGGGGTTTAAGAATCAGCCAGGGCGATTCTATGCAGTTTTGTTTTTGCGCTTCCGCAACTGCCTTACGCCAGCGATTGCTCCAGCGATGCCCAGTGCAGCCAGTGACGAAGGTTCGGGCACCGCTACCAAACGAAGATCGTCAATTCGATATTGGTAGGCATCAAGATTGATGCCTGGCGTGCTGAGCAGAATATCGCCCAACAACCCCGAGTCATTGTACAAGCCCATAAAGTAGACCTGCGCTTCGTCCGCCTGACCGGCCCTCAGAGTTTGCTGCACAGCTCCGAGCTGAACAAAGTTGTTTCCGTTATTGGCGCTCAGACGAATCTCGTTGCCCCCACTGATGCCAACATCAAGAATTCCTGTTCCCCGTCCTGTTCCCGGAACGACAATAAACATTCCCACGCCTGCTATCTGCGATGCTGGGTTAAACTGCAAGGTAATATTGTGTCGGCCAGCAGTAAGATTCGCATTCACCGAATTGCCCAAAAATTGAGTCCCGGAAACTGTGGGTAATTGCGCGGGACCAATTGTGGTGCCTGTATTCAAGCCGTCGGTAATGACCAAATTGGATCCGAAGAAATTTTGCGCGTGCGCAAAGGTGACGTTTTGGAAGCTCGATCCATTGGCAATCGTCGTCGGGGAACCGACTGCGTCAAAGCTGATCAAGGTTGGTACCAATGAGGTAGTGGCTGTCGTAAAACTGCTCAACGTTGTAAAGGTCTGAAACGCTGCTTGCGCGTTGTGGGTCCACAGAACAAAACTAAGCATCTGAGAGACCAGACTTACAAGTACTATGCCGCGCATTTAGTTTTATCCCACACTAGTGAACAGAAGCCAAGAACGCATGACACCATGCAGCAACCGTAACGCTGAGAACTAGCCAGCCGCTGCCTAGGCCATCTTCAATTGTCATTGCCAATTAAACAGAATCAATCTCAAGCTTACTAAATCAGGTATCCCGATCAAAAAACGTGGCCTGCATCCAATGCTCCTTGAATCGCATCACGACTCAGTGCAGGCAGGCGTCAGTTTGTAAATCCCAATGGTCGTCCGTTCGCCGAAGCGGAGAAAAAGTTTCTAATATTTGGAAAAACATCTACGAGATTACTGTCGTTGGGAATTCCAAACCACATAGCCAACTCGGCCGCGTATTGGTCGACGGACGTGGTCGGGATAATACGCCCTCGACCAGTATCGAGTAAATTATTGGGAGCTAAAGTTGTTGGGAATGTCCCGTATACGTTGGTGCCACGAACGGCTCCACCCATCACAATATGATTTCCTCCCCACGCGTGATCACTTCCGGTACCATTCGAAGTCAGTGTGCGGCTGAAATCTGATGTAGTAAACGTGGTCACGTTTGACGCGACTCCAAGTTCAACCGTCGCGTCGTGGAAGGCTTTAAAAGCCTGACTCACCGTGGGCAGCATATTATTTTGGTTAGTCAACAGATCGGCATGGTGGTCCCAACCGCCAGCGTTGATGAAGAAAATCTGCCGCGATCGCCCAAGGGTTTGTCTGGCACCGATAATTCTCGCCACCATTTTCAACTGATTACCCAACGTCGTCGATGGAAAGACCGTGGTCAGGGTATTGGCAATCGCGGCATTGAAAGTAATCGCAGCGTCGATCGATGCACGGCGCGATTCGGCATAAGATCGTTCCAGCAAGTCGCCGTAGGTTTCCCCCAATGCACTATCGCTGAATCTGGAGAAAATTCGGTCTCGAGCATTCGTAGTCGTCTTGCTGTAGCCGCTGAGGACAACCGCTGGACTTGTTGCATTGGACGAGATCGCATACGGAGTTACAGACCGACCGGTCTCAAAAATGTTCAGCCCGCTTAAGGAAATATTCATCGAGATAGCCGCGTTTGTGGCGCTGATGTTTGGATCCGTGATCATATCAGCGATGCGTCCTGCCCAACCAGTAATCTGGGTTCGCGATTGCGGTACCGATGTCTGCCAGTGTTTAATCAAATCCGAATGAGAATACAAACCCAGCGGTTTGGCCAATGATGCAAGCACATTCTTATTGGCGATCGGGACCACCAAACTCCCAACGTTTGCCACCATCGCGAGCCTGCCAGCATTGTAAAGATCTCGAAGTTCGGTCAACCGAGGATGAAGTCCAAAGCGTCGGCCCGATGGTGTATTGATCTGCAACAGCGAAGCCTTAGGGATCGCCAGATTGGTTCTAGCCGCCGAATAATCGGTGTACTCTTGATCTTCGAAAGGAATCAATACGTTGTGTGTATCAATTCCACCGGATAGGAATACGCACACCAAAGCTTTGTAATCGGGAAAAGGTGGCAGAGCTGCTAGCGCGGACTTCGTCATCTGTAGATCCAAGATCGTCGATAACATGCTGGTCGAGCTAAGTGCCGCGCAACCTCCCGTAATCTTCAAGAAATTACGGCGAGTAAAAAAATTGGCCATGTCTTGGGTGTCGGTTGCCATAGCAGCCAAGTCCTTATCGAATAACCGGTTTGAACAATCAGGCCGGACGAAAAAGTAGTTGTTTACAAATCAAGACGCTCACGCCTTACACGACACTGCAAGGCCCACCGCCATTTGCGCAATCATTGCCGCTGTACGTGGATCTTATTCTTGAACCGCATATGCGGGTGACGTCAAAACGGCCAACAAAGCACCGTGAGCTCGCGCGGTTAAAGCCGCAGACGTATTGGATGGTTCAGCATTGATGAACGTTACCAAGTCGGTTCGCTGTTTTAGAGTCATCGTTCCACAACACAAAACACGATCTAGATGCTCCGCCAAGGCCGCCCCATTGCTTGCCAAGTTAACTTCGGTTGCAAATGAAAAATTCAGTGGCATGACCACAGCACTTCCATTTATCGTGGCCAACGTGTAATTGACGACCCCATTCGTTGCAGTTACATCCGCTCGATAACGATTGGGACTGACATTCCCCCAATATGAGTCGAGCAATTCCATTTCGGGAGCTACCAAATCCCCATTGGGAATATTTGGAGAAACGGTGGCACTCGCAATATGACCAGGAGGCTGGTAATTGGGTGGATAGAAATTGAAAACACTGGGTGAACGGTACGGACCTTGCGGCCAGTTATTCTCAAGTGAGGGAAGTAAAAAACGCCCTGTCGAATGTCCCGAGGTTGCATAACGCCGGAGGAACTGAGTGTACATAATTACTGGTTCCTGCAAGCGACTCTTTTCTGATCCTTGTCCACTGACCTCCAAGCGGAATGGATTGGCCTTGCGCACCATTTTGATACCGTCCCAAGCTTCTTGGTCCAGCAAGATCTGCTTTAGCACGGCTCGCAGGTCTCCACGTACGCCGAGTCCATTATTGTTAAATCGACTGACAACTCGCGATATATACCCTCGCGAAGGATTGCTCCGCACGAATCGTTGAATCAACTGGCGGCAGATGAACGGCCCCACGTTGGGATGGCTGAATAAATTATCCAAACCAGCATTAATATCGACCAGCGTGGCCGTGTTGGCTGGCAAAGTAACTCCGTTAAAAACTACCTTCGCATCTTTGTCGTGATTGTTCTCAAATATCATCATCGGCTGATGAAAATTCACCGAGCCGGAAGTAAATGAAGTCGATTGGTTATAAGTCATTCCGGTAAACAACCTAGCAAACGTCCGAATATCATCATTGTCATAGGTTGGAATCAGTTGGCCAGAATTGTCCAAGATGTGGGTACCATCCTGGTTAAGCTGGTACAAACCGATCGAGAACAACTGCATAATTTCACGCGCGTAGTTCTCGTCGGGAAAGGTCGTGGTCGTCGGTTTGTTGTTCCGAAGACTGCTGAGATATATGCCCATGATTGGATGGAAGGTCACTCCACCCATCAATTGACGATAGTTTCCAAAAGCGTTGCCAATAAGCAGGTCATAATAGTTGGTCACGCCCATCCAACTCGGTTCGCCAGTCTTGTCATTGACGATCTGATTAAACTCATCCATCTGGTCACCAATGACGCAGATTTGTATCAGTGCCCACGCCATGCGTTGTCGCAATTGGTCAGGTGCCCGGAGCGCATTATGCCACCAAGAGTGATAACGGTAACGAATTGGGTTCACCGCCGAGTCGATTAACGAGAAACCGTCGGCAGACGCCATAGTTTTGATCGTTGCCTCGTGTAGCGTAGCAGGCAGAGCAAATTGTTGGTCGATCCACTCCTCCGCAGCATTCAATGCTCCAATGGCAGCCATGCGATTGGCTAATGCATCTATCTCCGCTTCAGTCGGGCCAAACGTAGCGTGCTGTAAGAACTGTGTCGCGCGCAATCGCAACATCAGCGCATTCAGTTCGTTCAGATTCGCCACATCGAAATTCGCTGCACAAACCGCAGTTGGTCTGTACAACATCGATCCAAACAGAACCGTGATTGCGAAAAAAACAGCTCGTAACATCCGCAGCCTCCTGATGTAACCTTTGTTCACCGGCAGCCTACTTCAAATCGAGAAAAGTTTGCCCTGCGACCGGACCTGATGAGTCTCTAATAATACTGAAGCTAGCGATTGCCAATAAGATTGTCAATTAATTCCAACTCGCCCGCACTGTAGCCGTAGCGTCTAATGACTGTTGCAGCAGTAATAGGAAGGCATCAAACCAAGTCCACGTGTAATTACAAGCGTCTGGCAAATTCAGCTTGTACTTAGCCCTTTACCACGACAAATCAAGAAATTGAAAGGAACTTTCCTAGCCTCAGTTCCATTGGGGGGCTCGGCAGGCCGAAAGGCAAGACGACAGATGTGCTGTCGATAAAACGCGGCTGAGTGGTATGCACCCAACAGTTTAGACAGTTGGGTACGTTGACCGCATCGACAGCCCGAGACAACTACACACTTGCAACAACTCGCAGCAACCCGTCTCAAACCACTTTTACAGGACCATGGTTATCACAATGGCCGTCATGTTGGTGGTGCAAATGTCCATCCACCAAATAGTCCACATGTTCCCCGTGCGGAATTGCAGGGTGACCGCAACCGGGTCCATGCACGTGATCTGGAGCGTGACCGGAACATATATGCCCCCCCGTGCACGAAACAGGGTTCGTCTGGCAAACCTCTAAAGTATGCTCTTCCACTACGCCTGCTGCGAGCTGATGGTGTAGGTGGCCATCATGCAAGTAATCGACGTGATCGCCGTGCTGGATCGCTGGATGACCACAGCCACTACCGTGAACATGATCATGATCAGCATGCTGATGTGACATTCTAAAATTCTCCTATCCTGTTTGTGGAAAAAATGTAAGTCCAAGTGCGTGGTTCACTGCGAAAGTTCTTCGCCATGAGCTAAGCCATTAGCGATTAGCATATTGATGTGCTCATCAGCCAGTCGGTAGAAAACATGCTTGCCCTGCCGTCGAGTGCATACTAACTTCTCTGCTCGCAGCAATTTCAGCCTCTGGGAAACTGCAGGCAAATTGTCAGCGAGGACCTTAGTCAAATCAGTGACACACATTTCTCCTTGTGCCAGCAACGACAACAGCCTAAGCCGATTCGCGTCGCCCAAAGCACGAAAAATAGCTGCGGCTCTTTCGCATGTGTCTTTGTTAGCAGGTTTTATCGAACTGCTTGGCGGTTTGTGCAAAATCCCCTCACACCCTTCCGCCGCTTTTGTTTTCCCCATCACACATAACACCTATTCAATCAACCAATTGATCAACTAATGCATCATAGGAGCTCGTTCAATTATGTCAACAGCGTTTTTTATGCTTCCTTGTGACTGCGAAATGCAAAATCAATGGCAATGATATGCAAGGCTTTCCATGCGAACCGAACGCCGGAAGCGACGAGGCTATCGCCTATTCGGTTTGTTTGTGATTCAATTCTGTTTATCGGTTGAATGTTGCCAGACTGCGGCTCGAACAACAAAGAGAGATCAGGTGAACCAAGAGTTGTTTCCCCAGGAACTATTCCAGGCCGAGGACGGGCGATTGACCATCACTTGGAATAATGGTCAGAAGAAAATCTACAGTCCGTCGCATTTGCGAAAACTCTGTCCCTGCGCGACTTGCCGAGAAAAACGGCGCGAGCCCGATAAACCCTCACCCAATAAATTGCTGCCAGTCTTGTCGCTGGCAGAGGCTCAGCCATTAACCGTGATACGCATGCGTCCGGTGGGTAATTACGCTTACAATATCGCTTTTTCCGACGGACACGACTCGGGGATCTTTGCGTTCGAAGCTTTGTACGAATGCGGTCAAGAGTTCGACCGGTGATGCGCGTGAGTCGCAAATCGGTTGTATTTAACTACACCACAATGGACGTTGCGTTTGCACTACAAACAATTATTCTGAGCAGTTATCAGCCAATCTTGCCTCCCCACTCGACCATCTTCCCCACCGAGGTGCCTTGCCATGTTTAAGCCATCCGTTCCCCTTGTTATTTTTGGAGCCATTGTCACTACTGTAGCTTTCGACCATGTGTCGATGGGGCAAAGTGATAGCGCGACCTACACTGACCCTGTGAATGCTGGTCCAGATTTCCCGCTGCAAGGCGAGTACTTGGGTGTAATCCAGGCCGATGGAGGCAGAAACTGGGGAGCCCACGTGATAGCTTTAGGGAAAGATGAGTTTCGACTGGTCGGATATCCCGGAGGTTTGCCCGGTGACGGATATCGACGAAGCGATGAAATCAAGTCCGCAAACGGCAAACGCGTTGCGGGAACAATCAAATTCGAAGGGGACGATTTCGTCGCAGAATTGGTCGTAGGTCAGTTGAAGGTTAGTACTAAATCGGGTGAGGCCTTAGGTGCGCTGATGAAAGTTCAGCGCGAGAGTACGACGCTCGGCCAAAAACCGCCCGAAGGCGCGACAGTGCTGTTCGACGGGAGCACTGCAGACGGCTTTACGAGTGGCAAGCTGACTGGTGACAAATTGTTAGCGGCGGACTGCAGTTCACAAGCCAAGTTCCAAGATCATTTCTTGCACTTGGAATTTCGGACTCCT
>CAZVBC010000017.1:0-36356 GCA_964625155.1 uncultured Pirellulaceae bacterium | reverse complement strand
CGCTTCCATACGACGTCGAATCCGTTGCAGGTGGCCGGTGAGACTCGATATCCCAAGGCGCTGCTTGATCGTACTGTGTCCTTCGACGCGTTACCAGCGCCCTTAACGATGCGCAGATTCCGTATGCAGTGATCGGCGGCAACGCAGTGCAGCTTTGGGTCGCCCAGGTTGATGAGTCTGCGGTACGAAACACGCGCGATGTTGATATTGTGCTGAACCGCAAAGACATAACAATCCCAAAAGTGCCACCCACGAATGGCACTGTCAGCGTGACGTAAGTGTTATAATTCAAAGGAATTGTCGCCGTTCTTGAGTCGCTTTCGAAGTGCGCGCCGAGGTTCCATCATGCGGTGATATTTGTCCTTGCGTTTGTTGTTCACTCGAGTCGGGCATAATGTTGGTTCTCTTTGGCAGTGAAAAGAAAACCAAAACTGCAGGCGCAAACGTTGTGCCGTTTGTACGATGGGCCCATGCGAAATCGTTAAAATGTCAAAATGAGTGCCATTTGCCTAACGCCTTCCGGCTGATCAAAGAGTCGTTTCGCAGAGAGTTATACGATCGCGAGGTGCGGTGGATTCCGCTTTGGTGGATGCTCTAAGTGGAACGAAACGCGGCAGCGACAGCAGCCTTCATTTTTTCAAGTCCCGTCTTGGCGACTAATCGCGGGTCCTGTTCCCAATAGGTACGATTGAACAGTTCTAAACTTAGCACTCCTGCAAACCCACCACGAGCCAAGGTGCGCAAGACATGGTCGAGCGGAGCGACGCCATCGCCAGGGTAGACTCGATCGCGATCGCCAATGGTCTCGCGTGGCGGTGAGTTGGGATAGTCATTCATATGTAAGCAGTGCATTTTTGCTCCGGGTACCAAGCCAATGTTCCCGAAGTTACTGCCTCCTTTGTACAAGTGATACACGTCCAATAGAACACAGGCATCAGCGTCATTAGCGGCGGCAGCTACATAGAGGACCTCAGCCAGTTTTGAAAGATTTTTAGAAAATCCCCACAGTTCTACTTGGGGAATTACTTCTTGCGAGCGCCCAACTTCCAATAACGCGGCATATCGCGCTGCGGCTGCATCCAAATCGATCTTCTTTCCATTAGGACCAATATCGGTTGCTCCCGATGGCGGCGCTGCAATGCGGCTTCCTCCAAGAGTTCGTACGCGTTCCATGTCGCGCTTACATGTATCGAGTCCCGCCGCACGTTCCTTGTCATCGTCCACAATCCATTTACCAAAGGCAATCGCACTGTCGACGCCCAAACCCAGGTCTTCCATTTCCTTGCGAAGCGACTTGAGGTCTCCACCACCTTTCTCGTATGTATCGACATCACGCAGCCAAATTTCCACACTATCGTAACCGGCTGCAGACGCAATCTTGATTTGTTCCCGCAGAGGTACTTGTGAACCATTGATCGTGCTGGTATTCAAGCAAAAACGAAACTTTGGAGGGTGCGCAGACACTTGTGGTACTTGGGCGTGAGCGTCGGGACCAGTGGCCAGTACCGCAGCACAGCCCAACGCGCTGGAAGTGAAAAAGCAACGTCGATCTATTTCCCAATTTCGCACAATGAATTCTCGCGATGAAGAAGGGGAGAAAAAACGGTTTACTGAGATACTACTTTATTAATCGCTCTTCTCGCAACCCAGGCCCATCGATCCCATGCAAACTATCGTAATCCACACCTGGCACATTTACGTTCGAGCAACTGAGGTTATGTGGATCGTCTCGCGAGTAAACAGGCATCGGACGCAGCCTGCAATTTTGGAAACAAGCAAGTTATCTGCGCTGGGGGGCGCTGGATCGCAGTGCAGTTTCTTCACCAGAATACGATGTCTCTTACTGCGTTTCTATGGATGGACCACAATTGGAGGTTCTTTCCATTGCATGTCGTTATCGTTTGAACGTTGGAGAATAAACTCATCGTCCAATTGACTGCCGACTCGAAACTGATAGTTGCCAACTTTTCGGAAACCATGGCGGCGATAAAACGCTAATGCCCGGTGATTTTCGCTCCAGCAACTAACGTAGACGTGCCGCAGTTTGGATACTGTTGCCCAGTTATAAAACAACGACATCAATTGATCGGCGATGCCCTTGCCGTGGAAACTGCGCCGGACGTAAAGTTGGCGTAGTTCGCCGGCGTTCGGTGGTGCTTCGATTGGCACATGAACTGGGCCTGCCTTACAGTACCCGATCCAATCATCATCAGCTTGAGCAATCCAAAACACACAGCCTGAGGCGATATCTTGGGCGACTCCTGTTACCGAATGCACCTCATCAAGAAATGTATTCAAGTCATCTGTTGAGTACAAATCTGACCAGGTTTCGCGAAAAAGTTCGGCGCCCAATTGAGCGAGGTGACGGATGTCTCCTTCACCAGCAGCGCGATAGGTTATTGCGTTTGGAGCAGAATCCACAAGTCAATGCACTCCGCCATTCAAGGCGCGTTGAAGAAAAATCACTTTTTCAAATCAAAATCATGTGCTTGCTTGGCTGATGGATTGAAATCGATTTGCAAAGTCGAATTCTGGTTGAACTTGGTGGGAATCTCTTCGACAATTTCCTCTTTCATGGCGCCTGGTCCAGCATCTCGATCTGGCACTTTTCGGCCGGTTGAGCGAGGTGAAGAGATTTCAACTCGGTATGTTCCTGCTGTCATGCCGCTGGCAATTGGAATGTCGTAAGCGCCATCTTTTACCTCACCGTCCGTGCCGATGCCCTCTGCAGAAAGGGCAAAGAAACGAATTTGGCCATTCGCTACCGGCGCACCGTTCAACGTAATTTTACCGAATACTCTGCCTCGATTTTCGGTGTCCGTTGAACAGCCTAGTACAACAACTGAGCATACGCAGCTCGCAAGCGCAAACAACCATCGTAACATTGATAGTTTCTCAATCATGACAAACACAATTCTATGCCTATTCGCAAAGGAGCTGTTCTGGCCCACATAGCTGACCCGAACAATTCGATTATCGACAAGCTGAGGGTAGTTAAAAACACTAAAGGAGTTATTCCAACTGAAACAACTGACTGCTCGACTAGAATACATTGGCGACAACGGCGCCGTCAGACATTCCGCTCATGGAAGCCCATGTCGTCAAGTCAATTGTTTGGCTGATAAACTGAACACTACCGTCACACAATACGACATTGACTCCACCAGTATGCCGGCTGCGGCTGCCCATAAAGAATTGTGTAGTGGCGGTGGTGTCGCGAGTACATGGCCATCCTTGTGCCGGCGCGTTGATACACTGCCCAAAGTCAGGCGATTTGCTGTTCGGGCCGATGCGAGTCGAAATCTGGTAACAAGCGGTATCATCGTTCCAAATTCGGCCACGTCGATCGGTTAATTGGCCACTGTGATCGCGTGGCGGTTGCAGCATCTCCATCATGCACAGCGTATTAGAAGTGCCGTCAGAGATGTCTCCAAACTTGGCACCGAAATCGATGTAAAAGGGAGCTTTTCCACCGCTGTGCGTGACGTTCAGCGGAGCAGGATTTGTGGCGGGACCACCCTGGTCGATGAAGTTCCAGCGTCCCCAATTCACGCCGTAGTTTCCTTTGAAATCAAGCGTAGGAGTCCAGGGTTCATTAGTTTGATCGGAAGGGCATTGCATAAAAGGCAGTTTTTGAGAACGAGCCCTTTCATTAACAGCCGCATTAAAATCCACTTTCTGGTCGTAGATCGAGTGAGTATTCCCTTGTTCGATAAACGGAAGAACATGGGGGATGAAGGGTGTGCGAGGTTTGGCGTTTGTGGAGGGGTAGTTGCCGCTGGGTAACGCGCGTCCCTGTGTGCCGACGGGAAACCGCTTGTACGAACTCTCGTGATTATGAATCGCCAGTCCCAACTGCTTGAGATTGTTCGTGCACTGCATTCTACGGGCTGCTTCGCGCGCTGCTTGTACCGCTGGCAACAATAATCCAACCAATACCCCGATGATGGCAATCACAACCAGTAATTCAACTAACGTAAACCCAACTAATCTTCTACGTTTAACAAATAATAACCCGGATGAGAAACGAACCATCGATAGACACCCTATGTAGAAAAGCTTAAGTAACTAGATAAGTTAACTACTCACTAGGCGAGGACTATTATTAGCCAACTTTTAGTATTTGCAAGGTGAACGGAAAGCCCATAGATGTTGCTTAAGGTTGAGCATAATCGCGATCCGCTCCCTGCAGAACCCAGGAGCGAGCAACAATCAGTCCATATTATCGAGGACGAATACCAAAGTATCAGCAGCTTGGTCTATTAGTTTGGAGACAGGAGTGCCAGCACCATGTCCTGCTCGGGTTTCAATACGAATTAGAGTAGGTTTGTCGCAAGCTTGGCAGGCCTGTAATCGTGCTGCGAATTTGAAACTGTGACCTGGTACGACCCGATCGTCACGATCGGCTGTCATGACCAAAGTAGCGGGATAACATGTCGCTTCGCGAAGATTATGGAGCGGCGAATATCGGTAGATGTAAGGAAACTGTAGAGCGTTGTCACTGCTGCCGAATTCGTTTACCCAAGCCCAACCAATCGTAAACTTGTGATAACGCAGCATGTCCATTACGCCTACCGCTGGCAGAGCAACGGCGAACAGGTCGGGTCGTTGGGTCATGCAGGCGCCTACCAGCAACCCACCATTGCTGCGCCCCGAAATGGCCAACCTGGACGTGCGCGTGTATTTTTCAGCGATCAAATGCTCTGCTGCCCAGATGTAGTCGTCAAAGACATTTTGTTTCTTTTCTAGCATGCCTGCTTCATGCCAAGCTCGTCCGTATTCACCACCTCCGCGCAGATTGGGAACCGCGTACAGTCCTCCGAGCTCCATCCAAACCAGATGAGCAGGAGAAAACGTAGGTGTGATTGAAATATCAAAGCCACCATAACCATACATGAGCGTACGCTGGGCAGCATTTTTCGTAGCTCCTTTCTTTGACGAAACAATCATGGGAATGCGCGTGCCGTCTTTGGAGTGATAGAAAATTCGCTCCGTTGTGTAGTCGGTTGTTGAAAACGCCAATTTCGGTGCACGCCACACCGTCGACTGCTGAAGGGAAAAATCATATCGATAAACCGTGGGTGGCGTAACGTAATTTGTGAACGAATAGAAACTTTCCGTACTAGTTCGTTTTCCCTGGAAACCATCAACAGTTCCTAGCCCAGGCAATTCGATCCGTCCTCTGCTCTGACCATCGAGTCCGAATACACGAATTTCATGGCAAGCGTCTTTGAGATAAGTTGCCAGGAATTGGTCGTTAAACAGGCTGCAAGCCTGCATCGTATCGGACGACTGTGGCACAATTTCTTTCCAACTCGACTCATTCGGTTGCAGAATGTCCACCGAGATAATTCGCCGGCGCGGCGCTCGATGATCGGTCATCAAATAAATAATGTTTCCATCATTACCGAGGAACACATACTCGGCGTCAAACCCGGAGATCAACTCCCGAACGGTCCAGTCTGCGGATGTTAGGGAGACATAAAAGAGTTGGTTGTTGTTTTCGGTCCCCCGCCAAACGCTGATTATCAGAAATCGACCGTCTTCGCTGACTTCCGAACGAAAGCCCCACTCCTTGAAGTCGTCGCGATGATAGACCAATCGATCGGAACTCTGTGGTGAACCCAATCGGTGATAATACAACTTTTGAAAATAATTGGTCCCAGTCAATTCCTGTTTGGCGATTGGTTCGTCGTAACGGCTATAGAAAAAGCCGGCGTTGTCCGTGGTCCAAGCGACATCACTGAATTTCACCCAGCGCACTTCATCGGATGTATCTTTTCCAGAGACGGTATCGCGCACGCGCCAAGTGCGCCAGTCAGATCCGCCATCCGCAACGCCATAAGCTAACCAACGACCATCGTCGCTGAGCTTCCACTCGGCAAGCGAAACCGTTCCATCTTCGCTAAGCTGGTTGGGGTCCAGCAACAGTTTCTTCGATCCCTGCAAGCCATGTGAAACATAGATCGGGCTTTGGTTTTGTAGACCATCATTGTGCGTATAGAAGTAACTTCCCCGGCGTTCAATCGGAAATCCGTAACGCTCGAAATTCCACACTTCGGTTAGTCGTTTGTGAATCGCCGCGCGCTGCGGTAGTTGCGACAAGTAGGCGGCTGTCAATTTATTTTGCTCACCGACCCAGCGAGCGGTCTGTGCGCTTTCCACGTCTTCGAGCCAGCGATAGGGATCGGCTACTTGCGTACCATGATAATTATCTTCGACGCTCAACTTCTGACTGGTCGGATACTCAAGCTTTGGGATGGCGCTAGTTTGCGCACCAAGGTCGACAGAACACAATATCAAAGATGACACAAATACAACCACCGCAGGAATCTGCTCGCTGATCTTGTTTTTGCAGAACGAGCGAAGTAGGTTTTGGATGCGATGGAGAATGCTTGGAGAAAAATTACAGCTTGTAGTATACCGATCGTCAACGAACAACGCGCTCGCAAGCGATCTCGAAATAACGCGATCGAGTTGTGATTGTAGCCAGGTTTTGAATGGCGTCGCAGTTCTCATATTTTCCCCAATACATGTGACGGGTCACAGCGAAAATGGTGACTTTCGCCGCCGCGATCGCCGGCTTCTTATTCTTTCGAGAGTCTGACTAATTCGTCCGATGACTCCATGCTTGTTTCTAGTCGGCTCCAATTTAGGTTACTAACCAATGGCTCGTCAATTGACTTTAGACTCAGTCGTCGCATGGATAAGTGCAAAAGCATTGACCCCAGTTCGCGCGGCTTTGAATACATCGTTGTGAAGTACGTTCGTTATATTCAGCGACTGCATAATTTAGTGCACAATAGTCAAGTGTCGCCTGGCAGTTTTTTGGTGTGGATACATACGTCACGATCGATAATGGATCGCAATCGAGGGCAACTCAATGGAACATGTATCGAGAGAGCTGACATGGGTTCTCGCAGGCATACTGGTAGTTTATTTTGCCCTGATGTATTTCATCGGCTACATGGCTCAACGGCGTATTTATGATGTCGAAGATTATTTGTTGGCGGGCAGAAAACTATCGATTGGCTTAGCCAGCATGACCATAATTGCGACTTGGTTCGGTGCCGAATCACTGATGACGACCACCGACGAAGTCAGCCAAAGGGGAATCCGGCGCGCCCTGATGGATCCCATTGGCATCTCGATTTGTTTGGTGATTGCCAGCTTGTTCGTTGCCGGACCACTATGGCGTATGAAAGTGTTGACGATCCCAGATTTTTTCTCACAGCATTATGGCAAGTCGGCTGAGTTGTTGTCCGCTATGATTTTGGCACCGAGCTATCTAGGTTGGGTCGCTGCCCAGTTCGTTGCTTTAGCAACGGTGTTCCATCAATTTACAGGAGTTGATTTTACATTGGCCGTTATTGCCATTGCCTTACTGGGAACTGGCTACGCGATCATGGGTGGAATGTGGTCGATCACCTGGACCGATGCGGCTCAAATGGTCTTCATCGTGGTCGGGTTGTTAGTGCTAGGCTACGAAATTTTAGTGCGCTTGGGGAGCGGTAATATTTCAGTGGG
Organism: uncultured Pirellulaceae bacterium; assembly: GCA_964625155.1. Lineage (GTDB taxonomy): Bacteria > Planctomycetota > Planctomycetia > Pirellulales > Pirellulaceae > Aureliella. The sequence goes on along the minus strand of CAZVBC010000017.1, from coordinate 28,829 downwards.
TATTCAAGTACTGCGAGATGGCCCACCCGAATCACATTGGTCCATAGCCGACCGAGAGACTTTTCAAGCAGATGTGCTGCTGGCTGTATCTGCCTTGTCGATAGGTGCATTGGGCAACCTGCCTGTACAAGATCTATTACAGCGAATTCAGTCAGCGAAATCGGCTCGAGTGGCACGACAAGCTTGCTTGATTGCCTCAGGAGGTTACTTGGCAATGGGGTTGATACCCATCGGAGCTGGACTAGCAGCAGCTATGCTTCTACCGCGAGTACCGGACCAAGGTGTGTTGACGGCAATCGCTCAGCAAATTCTTAGTCCATCTCTATTGATCCTATTTGTTTTGGCAATCGTTTCTGCCGTACTCTCAACGATCGTTAGTGCAGTGATGGCTCCAGCGGCGATCGTGGCTCACAATCTTGTCCAGCCACTCGTCGCGAGATTTGCGGGGCCCCTTTCCACCCAAAGTCAATTGGCATTACAGCGGTCGGCTGTGATTGTCATCACGGCGATCTCTGTACTCCTTGCACTAAGTGGTGCACGAGCCTATGAACTTGTCCAAGGATCTTATGCGATGAGTCTAGTGGGTTTGTGCGTTCCATTTTTGGCAGGGATCTACCTGAGCAAGCCGCCTGCTGCAGCAGCCATTGCGGCCATTGTTACTGGCACAACATTTTGGGGATTACACATATTTTTCGGCTGGGACGATTTTCTACAGCCTTGGGTCAATTCATCGCTGCGCATCCCGCACGAATTAATCGATACGGCGCTTTCTGCGGGAGCATTTATGGTTGTGACTGTGGGCTGTCGGTGCCGTTGCGGACCGCCGTCTGCCGAGAATGACCGCGCCCGCGTCGAGCGACAATCATGAGCCAAATTGCTCGCGAAAGGTTATTCGGCTTTTTTCGTGGCCATCCCGCGATCGCGATCTGCTGTGCGTTCATCGCAGGGATCGTAATAGGACGCAGTCTTGAAACTCACTTGGCGATTCCGGCTGGTTTAGTTGGCTTGAGCTGGCTGACACTTGCAGCACTCTTACACGTTTACAAATTTCGAGTTGCAGCTTGCTGGTCAGCTCTGGTGGGTATTATCGCGATTGGGATCTTTCATCAATTGCAACAAACGCCCGACGATGGTGATGCACTCTCAGACAGCTTAAATGGTGAACGCTGGCGGCCCATGATCTTTCGCGCGACGATTGCCTCAGCGGCTGTGTGGCGCCCAAACTCTTTGCATCGACCGGAGGAACCGCGCAGCCAACCTTGGCGTACACAATGGAACGTGCTCTGCGATGAGATCCGCGACGGACAAGAATGGCGGCCGCTCCAGGCTTGGTGTCCACTCTCCGTCGATGGTCGAATTCATCGCCTCTTGCCCGGAGATCGCATCGAAGTGTATGGCTCAGTATCTTCTATCACTGCGCCGTCGAATCCTGGAGAGCAAGATTTACGCGAGTATTATCGTCAGCAAAATCAATTTGTCATGTTGCGCTGCGATCACGAGACGCAAATTAAGTTCTTAGGAACCAGCCGGCATTTTATGGTGCAGCGATGGTTGGCCAGCATCACTACTTACATTGACAAATTGGTACATCGCTGGGTTGTGCTCCAGCAAGCTCCATTGGCGGCTGCACTCGTCTTTGGACAACGCCAGCAAGTAGATTGGCAAGATCAACAACAATTGCTGGCGACAGGGACGCTGCACATGTTGTCGATCAGTGGTATGCATGTCGAAATGGTTGCTTATTCGGTATTGGTTCTGTGTTTGTTATTGCACGTGCCTGTGCGGCCAACGTTGATCGTGGTAGGGTTGGTAATCACGTTTTATGCGCTGATCTCGGGTGGCAATCCGCCAGTGATTCGCGCGACCCTGTTGGTTTTATGTGCGTGTTTGGCTAGATGGATGGGTAGACGTACCAAGCTGGGAAATCTTTTAGCCACCGCCGCGATTGCTGTACTGGCTATTCGCGCCGCCTGGCTGACGAATGTCGGAGTACAACTTTCATTTCTTGCGGTCGCCACGATCGCCATTTTCTCTGCTGCTCGCGGAGGCCAAGCGGAAAAGCGGAACGGACTGAGAGCGGCTATTGAAGAAGGTCTACCTCGGTTTCAGCAGTGGATGTTCCGCTGGCGTCGCTGGTTGGTGGATATGCTTGCCATTAGCTTCTGGGTTTGGCTGATAACAGCTCCGCTGATTTGGAGTAACTTTCATATCGTTTCACCCGTGGCAGTTCCATTGAATGTCTTGCTCTGGCCACTGCTGTTGGTCGGACTGCTCAGCGGTTTGATCTTACTGATCGTGGGTTGGTTGGCCCCAGCCGCTTGGTTAGCCGGCTGGCTGTGTGGCGCGAGCTTATGGTGCATTACCTGCATCGTATGGTTAGCCGAAAAGCTTCCCGGTGCCTACATTTGGGCTCCGCCACCGACCGCTTGGTGGATCGCGGTTTTTTATGCGATATGCGCGATTTGGTTAGCTGTGCGGGGCTTCAATCGCAAGCGGCGCAGTTTCCTGGGCGTTTGCTTGTTATTGTGGTTCGCCTTCGGACTGGCGCCGTGGATCGTGGGGCCGCGAGGACAGGGACCAGACTGGATAAGACTCACGGCAATAAAACCCATGGGGCAAAACTCCGGTGAACTGAGGTGTACATTTATAGACGTCGGTCACGGAACCAGCATCGTCCTGGAACTCCCTAGTGGCGAAATCATACTGTACGATGCTGGACATCAGGGAGCGGCTCACCGCAGTCATCAGGAAATTGCTAATGTCCTGTGGAATTTGAAAACCGCGAGGATCCACCGGCTCTTCATCTCACATGCTGATGCGGACCACTATAATGCTGTGCCGGGTTTATTGGATCGGTTTGCGGTCAGTCATATTGTTGCACCGGACAACGTATGGCAACACACAGGCGCGGATGTAAAGAACTTATGCCAACAAATTCGCGCTGCGGGCATTGCGCATTCGACTGGTGCGCGCGGGGATAAGATCTCGCTCGGTAATGTCTCGCTTGAGCTCCTGCACCCAACTGTGTCTTGGCGCGGCAGCGACGACAATTCGGCCAGTATGTGCCTGCTAGTAAACTACGCTGGTCGAAACATACTTTTGTCAGGTGATATCGAGTCGGATGGAATTAGCGCGATTGTCAGCTATCCACCAATCCACTGCGAAATATTATTGGCACCTCATCACGGTAGCCTTAGCCATGATCCGGAACCACTACTCCAATGGTGCCGCCCGCAATTTGTCGTCATCAGCGGCTCACACCGATCCGTTCGGCCCGAGGTGGTTCGTAAATTCTCCTCCACCGACAACGAATTGGCCATGACGAATCGCGATGGGGCGATCCAAGTCCGCATTTCTAAGCTCGGCCAGATCTCGAAATATCGTTGGAATGCATCGGATTGGCAAGTTCTGGCAACTCAAGTTAGTCAGTAGGTTCCCAGAACTTTGCCGTACGCAAATCGTGCAGTGCTCTACCAAGTACTGCACTTTGACTGGAGTGCTTAGCTTAGAAATCTCCGATCACTCCGCCATCCGCTCGTGCACCGAGACTTTGCCAGATGGGTAACTGAATGGAATTGCTGACTGAGCGCACCGAGCCGTCCATGATCAAGGTATTGACGATTCCCGGATGGTAGCTGCGTGCGGTAATAATTGAGTAGGTGATGGCTGTCGAACTGCGACCTTCGCGACTTGATGTCACGTCGATATCGTAATTCCTGCCGTCCGCAGCCAAATAAGGAACGCGGGTATTGGGACTAAATGCAGTTGTGAATCCATTGTGTATGGCTCGGCCGCAAACCCATTCTGTGTGTCCAGATTGTGGTCCCCACTCTCCTCCGGTAATCACACTGGCCACTTGCGAGGCATCGGTCGGTTGAACGGATGGTAGGGTGGCGTCGTGAAAGCGTGGCATGTAGGCCTTCACCTCGGCGATCCCTACTGTATTACTCAATCCATCAATGTAGTCGCGATCACCCAATCGACCATTGGGAGCAAACGCTCCTCCTCCATTTTGCTTGTTCACTGGGTTGAAGACAAAATACTGCCCGACTCCCAATGCATAGTTAATTGGGTAATGCTCACCCAAGCCCGTGGCGCTGTTCAATCGCTGCCGATCGTTGGGCTCTGAAGCGCAGAGCAACACCGGGATTCTCGCAGCAGCAATTCCGTTAGGTGGAAACGCCGCCTTGTTGACGCCATCGTGGTAGCCGATCGAGAAATTGATCCTGTTGTACTCGTTACCCGCTTCCAAAAACGGCAACAGCATTGACTGCCCCGACCAAGGCTGAGTCAAACGCGCACCATCGACAATCGTCGACGGAGGAAAGACTCGATGGGTGCTCAAGTAGTTATGCAGGGCCAAGCCGAGTTGTTTGATGTTATTGGAACAGCTCATCCGTCGAGCCGCTTCACGAGCTGATTGAACCGCCGGCAGCAGCAATCCAACCAACACGCCAATAATAGCGATCACCACCAGCAACTCTACCAACGTAAATGCTGCTGCACCCTGCTTGGTACGAAATACAACCGTATGCCGACTCATAGCTCACCAACCTTTCTCAATGGGTTTTCGTGCAAGGTTCGCTTCAACAAAAAACGAACCTGAACGCTGGCTAAGGAGAAAGGCATGCCCTGCGGCATGACTCCAATCGCTGGCTATCTATCGATCAATTCATGCTACTGAGAATCAGTATCAACAAGAGTATTGCAATTATCGAGGAAAACGTCAATAATCTCACGACAAAGATGATGAAAAATCCTGAGAATGATCGCAAACCTTTGAAAAACAATCAGTTGCGATGGATGAAACCCAGCCTACCACAGAAAGCAATTCGGATCGTCCTGAGTTGCCAAACCCTTTGGAAAATTCGCCCTTCCAGAATCGGCCGAAAATAATTTCTTTTCGGGAACTGTGTCGTTGCGGCGACGAGGTTTGGATAGAAAACGATGGGCAGTTATATCGTTTGCGCAGAACTCGACTTGGCAAGTTGATCCTCACCAAGTAATCGCCAGCAAGTGTAATCGCCAGACAGAACTGCACCGAAATCACGTGTTTGATCCGGTGCTTCAAGAAGTTAGTGGGATGAGTCGATCGAAGGATCGCGAGCACGACAGCCCAAGGGGGCGTACTAATTTCCGAAAACGTCACCGATGGGTGTTCCGTCAGCACGCGAGCAGATCAACATTAGCGTTTTAAGATCGATGGTCGAGCTGATGAATTTGACCGAGCAGTCTCCGAGGACAACATTGGAGCCACCTACGTGAAAAGCGTAGATTTCACCTTGATTGGTACAATTGACGGTACACGCCCCTCCAACAGCGGCGGCAGTCGAAAGGGTGTTGGCGTCGCGCATCCCAGCATTGACGGTAACTGCTGAACCATCAACGGCAATATCGTTACCCGAATGAGCCCAGGGGCCATTCATATAGGCCGCAGTGCCACCAGCATATTGCTCGCGCATGGTTCCAAAGCTGTATCGGCTGGGACGTCCCGCCGCTTCGGCTAACATGATGGTATTGGTTAGCCCATCGGTAATCGCACCAATGCGAGTGTAGACATTCGAACCCAATACACCGCGCACGGCGTCATCACCAGGATAGGCAGGATTCGAAGCAGTAATTGCATTCCAAACTGCAGCTCGATTATTGGCGCGGTTTACCGCCATGTAATCAGTAACTGCCGGATTCCAGTTTCCTCCAGTTGCAAACGTGGTCCTATCGGTCGCTCCAAGATTGGCTGTGTTGACGTCTTTCAAGCCTGGGCTGGAAGGGCAAAGAAAAGTTGCAATCTTCACCGAAGCAGCCGGACGATTCTGAGCCTCATACCAATCTCGCTTGGTGTCAAAACCCGTACCGGCACTGAGCACATTATTTTGTTCGAGGTAGGGCAACACACTCGTTAGAAAACACTGCTTGGCGAAATGTTGTCCAAGCGTGCCATTAGTCCCGGCTTTTCGATACTCATTCAATTCGTTGACTTGAACCGTGGTACCAATTGCTCCGTTGGCTAATTGGATGCTCGACGGCGGAAATTTCTTCCGAGTGGACTCAAAGTTGTACAACGCCAACCCAATTTGTCGCATGTTGTTGGAACATTGCATGCGCCGAGCGGCTTCGCGAGCCGACTGAACGGCAGGTAACAAAAGTCCAACCAAAACACCAATAATCGCGATGACCACCAACAACTCAACAAGCGTAAAACCGGCCCGCAGCGCCCAAGCTCGACTTTTCATTGAGGACTCCAAATTAATCACACGATTCCGAGAAAATGAATCAATAACTTCTGCATACTTGTATGGCGCCAAACCCGTCGATTTCCCGCAAGAATATTCAGTGCGCCCATCAAGCGGAATGCTAATACGATATCAGCGAGTTACAGATTCGCAACGCTTTTTTTGACAATTCTCGAGGATCGTCTCTACCTGTGATTTGTATCAATCAGCTCCACCACCGGTTTCGCGCCGATGAGCTCACGGGGATTTAGATTACGAATAGCTAATTGCGCGGCGCCGCTTTGTGCCCCAAACATGGCCCTAAGGTCGACTATTTTGTCGTTTAACCGAGTGAGTCAGCGTGTTTGAGGCTGAAGAAGTGAGGTCGGAAGAAGAAGCAGGGGCTGGATGCCGCCTATGCGGTATTAGGTGAAGGCAAGTACGCGGGGAAAAGCTGCACGCGCGGCCCGTTGGGCACGCGGTTAAACGATTTCGCTGCATTGATTTAGTTCCTTCAGCAATTATCGAAAGTGGCGCTGTGGAACTAATTCTTAGTGCGAAGGAACTGTACAAGATCGGCAAGTTGGCTGGGCGATAACTTCCCTTCCATACCCTCGGGCATCAACGAGATTCCAGCATCTTTCATGTCTTCGACAAGTGCTAGCGGGATTTCACGTCTTGTGCCATCGCTGGACGCCAACTGGATTGTGGCTCCACTTCGGTGTTCGATTATGCCGACAAAAACCTGGCCCTCATCCGTGATTACGGAGTACTGATGGTACTTTGGCTCGATGTTTCGATTGGGGTCAAGTACTGCAACGAACCACTGGTCGGTCGTCCAGTGTTTCAGATTTTCCAGCGGCGGACCTATCAAAGGCTTTCCACTATTAGACTGATGGCAGACGGCACAATGTTCGCGATACAGCAATTCGCCGCGCGAACGATCAAGCGTTTTGGGAATCTGGTCTATGTAGGATTGTACCAGCTTCGCTTTATCGGAGTTGGCTGGTTTGCCCAGCACTTTTTCGGCACGATTCATCATGTTACGGTCACCCGATGAACGCAATTGCTGTGCTGAGGCCACATCAAGATCGGCAACTCGAATCGCCCCTTTCTCCAGGGCGCTTAGCATTCGGTCAACCCATTCCTTGCGCCGCAAGAGCGTGGAGCAAATCGTTCTGCGAGCATCAGCCGTCATGCTAGGCCAAACAGAGATCAAAAGATCGGCCACGCTGACATCACTCAACCGCCCAGCAGCTAAGAGGGCTTTTTGCTGAATCTCGGGTGGTTGGTTGGGTGCGACCAGTCGCTTGAGGACGTCGATTTCCGCAGCTAGTGGCCGCCAGCCGTGGCCAATCAAGTTCACCAAGCGGCTGCGCAATTCGGCGTTGGTCTGCGGCGCTGCAAGTAACTGGTACGCTTGGTCAACGGCTTGATCCATCTCTGGGCCATTGGCTTCGCGTAGACTCGATGAATTGTCGCTTCGATTACGCGCTTGCGAGTTCGACGTGGCTAATCCACCGAGGATCAGCAATTGGCTATTGGAAATCGCAGCACTCACGGCAGACGGAGTAAACCGTTCTGCCACCAATCGCAACCGTTCTTCCTTTTGCAATCGGGGCAGCAGCCGGTTGAGCCCATTTTCGAGTTCCGACCAATCGGTAGCAGAAATCTCACTTTGTCGATCGACGCCAGCTAGCAGCGAATGCACCACCGTGGCTGCATGAAAGTCTGCGACCGTAGTTGTAGCACGGATCGACCAAGGGTTGCTGACAGCGCGTGAGACGACTTCGCCCAATGCGGGTTGCACCGAGTCATCGGGGAATTGCCCCAATGTCAAAAGTAATTGCAAGTCGACCACCGGCCCCAAGTTCCGCTGTGCAACTTTAGCAACGGATACCAATACCGTAGGATCAGCCTTTGCCAACTCTTCGCTACAACGAATGCCAAATCGCACCACGCGCGGATCAGAATCTTGTAACGCTTGTAGAATATCCGTGCGCTTCATCAAGCCGGCGGACAAAAGAAAGCCGAGTGCTTGGATGCGCACCGCAGGATTATCAGAGTGCTGGATAAGTTCGGCGATACTACCTGCGGCGTGTTCTTGTTCAGCTACGCTACGCCATAGCAATTGATATTGAGCCAGGTCGCGCACGGCGCTGTTGTCGTCGCTAAGCAAGACGACTAATTCTTGGCTGCTTAGTTTCGTCAGATCCGGTAGTATTTGCGGGGCGAAATCTTGTCGGCGAATGCGGTAGATGCGTCCGTGTTTTTCTCCGGATCGCAGATCGAATCGCTGCTGCCATGCGGTAGGAATCCACTGCGGATGTTCGATGACTCGGCGCACCATATCTGCGATCCAAATGGTTCCGTCCGGAGCATTGACGACGCGGACTGGTCGGCTCCAAGCATCGGTCGAAGCGTACCAATCTTGCTGGGCATCTTCAGTAAATCTCGAAGCTCGCTGAACGACTCCTGTTGTCTCGACTTGGAAGCGTGCCACCAAATTATGTACGGGCTCACAGACGATGGCTGCACCGCGCATGGAGGGACCCAACCCGGGTACACGGCAGATGATACTGCTGCAAGCGCTAGTAAATCGGTTAAATGCAAATAGATCATTGAATCGGTCAACGGTGCGGCTTACCGGAAAAACAGGCGGCGCGGTGGGTGGGTCAAGTAGATGTTGAACGGCTGGGCCGCCAAGGGAACGACCGCGTAGGTAGCGTTCGTCGATCATATACTGAAATATCGGCTGGCTGTTCGAATTGCCGTACCAGTTGTCCCATTCATCGCGAGCCCGACAAAATTGAGTGTGACCTGTCGCTGGGCGAATTTCACCACTATCGGGATTCCAGGCAACATCCCGCCCTGACAGTCCTGCGTACGTTTGGCCATTTCTTGAACTGAATAATTCTCTCGTACCATCTCCAGCTCCGAAATACAACCAACCGTCTAAGCCCAATTCAAAACCACTGGCACGATGTTGAGGATTGGCTGGGTGAACACCTGTGAGTAACACTTCACGCCGGTCCGCTCGACCATCACCATCGGTGTCCTTAGCAAAAAAGATGTCGGGTGAGGACAAGACGATGATTCCATCACGCCACGGACAAACACCAGTCGGATAGTCGATTCCTTCCAGAAACAATTGAGCTTGATCCAAACGGCCGTCACCGTCAGAATCCTTCAACCACCGAACACGGCCGGCCGAACTGGAGCCTAATGGGTAATCAGCCATCTCTACGACCCAGATTTTTCCGTCGTGGCCAAATGCTAAGTTGATAGGATCGGTGGTCAGTGGCTCAGCCGCCAGCAAATCGACTTGGAATCCACTTGGTACACGGATTGATTTAAGTGCGGCCTCTGCCGCTCGAGGTTTGTCTTCTGCTTGATTATCGGCGAGCACTTCTTGGACACGGCGATAAATGAGTTGTTCGGTTCCAGATTGCCAGCGACCTGGTTGTTGATAATAGATCATTGAGAAATCAACCTCGTATCCTCCTTCGGCACGCATCCGCTCGCTGGCAACGTACGCAAACACGTCATCGGTATATGCTGAAACCCAGACCTTGTGTTCTGGTAATGTGCGTTCGAGTCCCATTTGGTAATCGATCACAACTTCACCCCCTAAAAAAACCCAGGTGAGTTGATTGCCAAACTGCCAAGTATGAATCGGAGCTGGATAGGTCTCGGGTAATCGCCCCATTTTGTTCCAGATCTCAGTCATCGCTGCCGCCCAGTTTCGGTTAGCAACGTTTCCGTCTTCTGCCATCTGTTTGAGGTGTTCGCGTGTAGGAATCTCAGGTGCCAGTCCAGCGTAACCGAATCGCCCTACCGGGAACGATGTCAGCGGCTGCATAGTACCCGTGAGAACACGATTAACCGCAGAGGCAAGCTCGCCAGCATGTTTCTTCGCGTCCTCGTATCCCGTTCTCGGATGGGGATTCGCATCTGCTCCACATCCGATACTCGCCAGAACCACAGCTTGCCGATTTTCACTTTCCAATTGACTCGCAGCTAGACCAGCCCAATCTCCACTAACGCGGTTAAAATCGGGTCCTAGCGTCGTGCAGTGGCAAGCGTACATGAAGACAGCTCCCAATAACTTGCCGTCTTGGTCATTGGCTCGCATGACGCGAACACGATGATCGACTGGCCCATCGGCTTGAATTCCAAAGGCAGACCACAAACCGCCCTTGAGCACTCGTCGATTGACCGCGAATGTTGCTTGTCCTTCGCCTATAGAAAGTACCGCTGGTTTTCGATTTTGTAGCGCCTGGCGAATCGCCGTTTTAATGCGTTCGATGGTGTTGTCAGTATTAGCTTTGATAGCTAGTTTTTCGTCGTTCGTTAGAGGAACGCGGAAAAGATTCTGTAAGCCGGCATGAACGTGAGGTGCCGCATGGGAATGTGTGGACGAGATCACCAATTGACTGCGCGGGATTCCGAATGCTTCCTCGGCGAATCGAGCGACGTGGTTGGTTAGTTCTGCCGTTACTGCGATACTGTCGACTGAAACCATGATCATCGCGTCAGCATCGCGGGCCGAATTTGACAGCGCCATCGCGCGGCAATAAAGACGATCGGCGACGGATTCAAACGCCCGTTCTCGTGCACCGTAACCGCTCAAACGCAAGGCTTGGAGAGGTGTGATATCCTCTTTGGCAAAACCGATGTGCCAACTGGTTTCGACCCCGAAGCACGCAGATATTTGGGAATAACACGCTAACAAAATCATCAAGGCGATACGACTCATGAGCTAACTCCTACATACAACGTTTGCTGTAACTGCTCACGTGGATGGGCCAGGGGGGGTTAAAATGCGACTTCTTTGCCTTCACAATATTGCTTGATCCACTTCGTTGAGCCTTTCGATAAGAATGTAGCAGTGAACGAGAAGAATTGCAGCAAGTCACAGCGCATCCGCGATTTTCTGATAAACAACCCGGGAATCCGCAACCGCGACGTGGTTTCCGCGTTGAACCAATTCGGAGTTACGCCCGCTGATGTATCCAATGCCAAAACACATCTAAAAAAATTAGCGTCGAAGGGAAAGGTGCAAGTCGAACCTGCGGCTCCGATCCCCAGGGCCGAGGGGCCGACGGAGACCAGCGTAACTGCAGGCGCACTTTCTGAAATCGAAGCGACCTTGGCATTTGTCCGGCAAGTAGGTTCGATCGATCGTGCGCGCCAATTGCTGGCGATTTTCGAACAGATTCACCAATTGCCGTAATGTGGTGTTGTCATTCGATGGTGGCGTTATAATGTCGCACTTGCGTGGCAGCTTAGAATTGAATTGGTCAGCCAACTTCGCTCTAGGTCCTTGCCAAATTGTAAGTCTTTCAACTGGCGATAGAGAGAACTGTGATGCGCACATTGGTAACTGCATTGGTTTTAGCTTTACTGAGCTCGACGTTTTGTTTTGCAGATCTGCCTCGGGTCGGCGATGAGGCACCGAAGTTCGAAATGCAAGGGAGCGATGGCAAAACTTATAAACTCCAAGATTTTGCTGGCAAGAAAGCCGTGATTGTGGCATGGTATCCACGTGCGTTTACTGGTGGTTGTACCAAGGAATGTAAATCGTTTCGTACGGCGGGTCCGAAACTGAAAGAATTCGAAGTCGCCTATTTCACGGCGAGTACAGATGATGTGCAAAAGAATAGCGATTTTGCTAAAAGTCTCGACCTAGACTATACCATTCTGTGCGACCCAGAATTTAAAGCTGCCAAAGCCTACGGCGTTTTGAGACCAGATGGCAAAACGGCCAATCGAGTGACGTTCGTAATTGGCGCTAACGGCAAGATCTTGTTCGTCGATGAGCAAGTCGCCACAGAAACTCATGCCCAAGATTTGGCTGGCAAACTTGAACAATTGGGCGTCGCCAAAAAGCAAACGAAATAGCCACGCGTCGGCGATCGCCTGATTGTTCTAGATTAGGGTCGCCGCTGGGCTGCAGCCCTAACTGTACAGAGGATTCTCCAAGAACCGCATGCAGGTTCTTGGAGAATTATGGCGATGGCCAAAAAATTGGCTTGATGTTCCTCAGCATGAAAAAAGCGTTGCGTGTAATACTCGCACACGGACCGGGGAGTACTAGAGCGCGATGGTCAAGTCACATCTATATTTAATTGGATATCGGGGAGCGGGAAAATCGTCGGTTGGCAAATCTTTAGCCAATCAACTCGGTTGGGATTGTATCGATTCCGATGAAATTATCGAACAACAGGCTGGAAAGTCGATCCGTGAGATTTTTGCAACGGAAAGTGAACAGGGCTTTCGCGATCGCGAGCAACGCACAGTTGAATCGATCGCAGCCATAAAACAGGCCGCCGTAGTGTCTCTTGGAGGTGGAGCGATTCTGCGAGAGGCGAACCAAAGAGCGATCCGGCAGTCGGGACGAATTGTCTGGTTGTTCGCCAAGCCTGAAACCTTGTACGCACGGATCGTGGCGGACGAATCGACTGCACAGAGAAGGCCGAATCTGTCCGCCAGCGGTGGCTTTGCGGAAGTTATCGAGATTCTGGCGGCCCGGGAACCAATCTATCGACAATTGGCTGATTACACTGTGGAGACCGATGGTTTAACCACCGATAAGATCTGCCACGATGTATTGCGCTGGCTTGCAACGCAACACCCATCCTAACTGGTTTGAGGATCGACCGGTAACCAAGATGATTGATCATTAAGTCGGATGGCTGACTTGCGATCGTCTTGATTCGTCTGCATGGAAGTACAGTCCCCTTGGCTCCATGCAAGGTATTTTGGTGATCTCATTTTTTGCCAGTTTCTCCGCGCCTCTTCGGTACCTGCTGGTGTTCATTGCCAGCTTGCTCATGACCCAGTTCGTAAACTGGGCGATTTATCATTGGGCGTTTGACTCGCGACCCTTTGGGCCTTGGGCAAAATCCGAAAAGAAAGGTGTGCGGCGCACTTGGGTCGATCGCTTGCCGATCGTTGGCTGGTGGCGATTGCGGAAAGAACTCGAACGACATGGTCAGTGGTTTTGGCTGCGCCCATTCCTGCTGGAAGTGATTGTCCCGGTGTGTATGTTGTGGCTTTACCACTACGAACTCAGTGGGAACACGCTCAGTGTTTCACGCGTCGCACGCGTCATGCACGTCGAGTTACACGGGGGATACCTGGCGCACTTTATTCTCATCGCTTTGATGTTGGTGGCCACCTTCATCGATTACGACGAGAAAACGATTCCCGATTTGATTACCGTACCCGGTACCTGTCTGGGATTGATCGGTGCAGCAACCGTTCCCGGTTGGTTGCCATATACTTGGGTCCCCTCTTTGGCTCGCCATGACGAATTACAACTTTGTTCACCGGAGTCATGGGTGAATTGGCTGGATGGTACGTGGGGATTAGGAATTGCCTTGGCCATCATTTGCCTCTGGTGCTTTGCAATTTCCGATCGGCGTTGGATAACGCGTCGCGGTTTTCTGAAAGCAATTCAGTACTTCTTGGCTGTCATGTTCCGGTCCCATTGGTGGAAAGTCGTAATGACCGTTGGCGTGCTGATGGCGCTCGGCGTCTGGTTTGCGTGGAGCCGCCAGCAAGTGCTGGGAAGGTGGCCGCAATTGCTGAGCAGTCTAATGGGGCTGGCCGGGGCGGCGGGGATTACGTGGGGCGTGCGAATTTCCGCGAGATGGGGATTGCAAGTTGAAGCCTTGGGATTTGGTGACGTGACTTTGATGGCGATGATCGGCACATTTGTGGGTTGGCAGCCCGGTTTGTTGATCTTCTTCTTTGCGCCCATGGTTTCCATTTTGATCGTCGTCATTCAGTGGTTGCTCACGGGCCAGAATGCAACTCCCTACGGGCCGTACTTGTGCGCCGCGACGTTGTGGGTGCTGGTCGATTGGGTACGCATGTGGGAGTGGGCCAAGGGCCTGTTCGGCTTGGGCTGGATATTGTTGATGGTGATGGTGATTTGCGTCATGGTGATGGGGATCATGTTATGGATTTGGCGATTGATTCGCGGTCGACCCCGCGTCGAACTGTAGTCCACCGAAGATTGGCGAGCTGGGGGTTGGAGCCAGTTGTCGATATGGATGCTCAGCGTCAATTGCTGTACCAGCGCAGGTGTGGGTGTATAGTTGTAAAGGACAGCCAGTTAGTTGCTGTTTTCGGCCGCTGGTGGGCTTACACCGGAAATCTGTTGCGTGTGTTGATCGATCAAAACAGGACCTGTGCTCAATCATCGAACGTTTGTGAATTGTATTATCACCAAAGTTTTTCTGTTCCGAACTATTTGACGCTAAGTTATGTGCGTTGCACTTCCGGTGCATCGTTGAGCACCTTTTACGCAGCCACGTTGGTTTTGGATGAAATCGCCAGATTGAAGAACTCCAGCGCCATCGTCACCAACGTCGTCAACTCACGCATATCCCCTCGGCTCATGTTGCGATGGAATTGGCAGCCACATTGTCTGAATTGGTCAGGGCGGCATTACATCAAACGGTTCTACGGGCAATTCCCCGCTATATCAGATCTGTGGCGCGAGCGACTGCGCATGCAACCGGTTCCTGCAATCCAAGCGACAATCTCAAAGCCAGGCGACAATGCAGCTTTGGGTGCTAACGGCTAGGACAAATCCGCTCGTAATTGGCAGCTCAAAACGCGAGGCTGTTACGATCCGAATCCAGAAGGCAAATCTAATGCTTGCGGCCATGAAAATGCATCTGGAACAATCGCTCGTACTTTTCGAGAGCCAAGAGGAGCCATATCTGAAATTTATGGATACTGATCTGCCGATTTGAGAGCGAAATAGTGTATGCTTTCGATATGGATTAAGCTACGAAGTTGGTTGCGCAGACTTTGCTTACACCAGCACGCTGCCTTCCCGTTTGCTCCCACCTCCCGTTAAAACCTTCCACGGATGCCTGTTATGCTCACCGTACTAGGTAAGGCTCGCCCATATTGTGATGGCCACTCCCGCCGCAGTTTTCTGAAGATCGGTGGTC
Source organism: uncultured Pirellulaceae bacterium (assembly GCA_964625155.1). Lineage (GTDB taxonomy): Bacteria > Planctomycetota > Planctomycetia > Pirellulales > Pirellulaceae > Aureliella. The sequence goes on along the minus strand of CAZVBC010000017.1, from coordinate 13,642 downwards.
TGGCTTTTGGTACCGGCGGATTCACGTTAGCCGACTTATTACGAGCTGAGTCAACTTCGGGAAACGCTCGCCGCCACAAGGCAGTAATTAACGTTTTTTTGGCTGGAGGGCCGCCACATCAAGACATGTGGGAAATCAAAAGCGACGCGCCCAGCGAAATTCGTGGCGAGTTTCGGCCAATCTCCACGAGCGTTTCTGGAATTCAGATTTGTGAGGTGTTTCCCCGGTTAGCCGGATTGATGCACAAATCGGTTGTGATCCGTTCTGTCGTGGGGTGCCGCGACCGACATGATTCGTTTCAGTGCATGAGTGGCTGGTTGCATGAAGATATGAAGTCGTTGGGAGGCAGGCCGGCGGTTGGTTCGGCGGCTGCAAAGATACTTGGGCCTGCAGACAGTTCAGTGCCGGCTTACATTGGGCTGGCCAATCGTACGCAACATGTGCCTTGGTCGGACTCGGGAAACGCTGGTTTCCTTGGCGCGGCTTACTCGCCTTTCAAGCCGGATGGTCCAGGCTTGGACAACATGAAGCTGAATGGCATTTCGCTCGAACAGTTGCAAAATCGTAAACAACTGATTCACAGCTTGGATTTGCTGCGACGCGACCTGGACTCGCGTGGCATGATGGAGAGCATGGATGCCTTTGGAATCAAGGCGCTGGATGTCCTAACGAGTAGCAAATTGCTTGATGCGCTGGACCTGGCGAAAGAAGATCCGAAAATCATTGCCCGATACGGTGACGGCAAGCCCTACAATTATCAGTACGACGGTGCGCCAACGTGCAATGAGCACCTATTGATCGCGCGGAGATTGGTAGAGGCTGGTGCGCGGTGTGTAAGTTTGAGTTACGGTCGCTGGGACAGTCATGGCCAGAATTTCGCCTTGGTACGCGACCACGGAAGCAAGCTGGACCAGTGTTTGAGTGCCCTGGTCGAAGACCTCGACCAACGCGGTATGCTGGAGGACGTGACCGTGATTGTGTGGGGAGAGTTTGGTAGAACTCCCAAGATCAATAACGGTGCTGGTCGCGATCATTGGTCAAAAGTGAGCTGTGCGTGGTTGGCTGGTGGTGGAATGCAAGTCGGTCAAGCCATCGGATCGACAAATAGGTTGGGCGAATTTGCGGTTGGTCGACCAGTGCAGGTGCAAGAAATCATTGCCACTCTGTACCATAACTTGGGTATCGATGTGGATACGGCAACTATCGTTGATCCGACAGGTCGTCCCCAACGGTTGGTTGATCAATCGCCACTGCCCGAGTTGGTGTAGGATCTTCCAAACTGCGGACGCATGTTTATTTCGCGTCAGCAGAGCGTAGTGGTTGAGCAACTAGTTGGCACTTAACTCGTCTGTTACACGTCGCACACGCCGATGGCGTGGTCAAGAGCCTTGAGAGGATCTTTCCAAGTGGGAATAAATTCCTGGGCGACGAAGCCATCATAACCGGTTTCTAAGATGGCACGCATGATTGGTGGGTAATTGATCTCTTGTGTATCATCCAGTTCACCACGGCCGGGATTTCCGGCGGTGTGGTAGTGGCCGATGAGAGACTGGTATTTGCGAATCCGGCGGATGACATCGCCGTTCATGATTTGTACATGATAGATGTCAAATAGTAGTTTGAAGTACGGTGAACTCATTTGTTGGATAAGTTCCACACACAACTCTATATCATCTCCGAAATAACCAGGATGGCCTTTCATTGGGTGGGAAGCGTCACGACTGTTTAGGTGTTCTAAGCACAACGTAATTTGTTTTTCTTCTGCGTACTTGATCACTCGCTTCCAGCAGTCCAAGCAGTTTTTTCGGGACGCTTGATCACTAATTCCCTTGGCTCGCATGCCTGTGAAGGTGATGACGCGCTTGGCATCAAACTGGACGGCCGTATCGATCGACTCTCGCAGTTTGGATTCGACAAAGGCATGGTTTTCGGGATCGACAGGCCCTTTAGCAAAACCGTGGCTACCGACCAAGGAGATCTCCAGCCCAAGTTTTTTGGCTGCCGGGTAATCTGCAGTGCTGATACCTTCGATACCGGTCAAACCGAGTCGCTTTCCCTCGCGAGCCAAATCAGCCGCGAGCATAGGGTTAAAACACCAACCCATGACCGACTGGCGAATTTTCCCTTTGCGGTTGACCACGGTTTCTGATGGAGCTGCGGTTGCTTGGTTTCCCAGGACTTGCGTGGCAACGGCGCCAGCAGCTACAGCGGTTGCAGTTGTTGCCAACCAACTGCGCCGTATGAATTCTTCTTTCGGTTGCATCAGGGGGCACCTTAGTATCGTATTCTACTCAAACAATAATGCTGGAATGGCATAGGTAACTAATCTACAAGCTGTTTCACTAGCCAGCTATTAGTACGGCTCGGCAAATTGGCCCTTTCTTCAAAAACGCGTGTAGCTCTGTTCGACTGTTTGCGAAGAAGTAGGAGAAATACAGGTGGCTACAACTGCTGGCGAAAAAGAGGTGGCTCTTCATCGTCTGCGGATTTGGGTGGCGTCAGTTTTAGATGAGCGTACGCATTGGGAGTAGCGCATCGGCCACGCGAGGTACGAATGATCAACTCGCTACGCAACAGAAATGGTTCAACTTCATCAACCAAAGTATCGGCCGAAATGTTCATGGTGTGGGCAATGGCTTCGATCCCTGCGGGGCCACCCGAGAAAACGCGTATGACGGTTTCCAGATAACGTCGATCCTGGCGGTCTAGGCCTACCGAATCGATCCCCGTCATGGCTAAGGCTCGCTGCGCAATTTCCAACGTAACGCGGCCATCCGCTTTGCTCATCGCGTAGTCGCGAACCCACAGCAAACGATTGTTGGCTACGCGCGGGGTTCCGCGACTGCGTTCGGAGATTTCGGTGGCGGCTTTTTCTTCCAATGCAACGTTTAATTTCGATGCGTTGCGTTTGAGAATCTGAGTTAATTCGGCTACCGTATAAAAACCAAGGTGTTCGCGAATTTGAAATCGATCACGCAGGGGACCACTCAACATTCCCGCGCGTGTTGTGGCCCCAATCAATGTAAACGGTCGTAACTGTAAATTCAGAGTTCGCGCATTGACTCCTTCGCCAAGGACAATATCAATCCGAAAGTCTTCCATGGCAGTATACAAATACTCTTCCACAGCTTTGGGAAGTCGATGGATTTCGTCGATGAACAAAACTGAACCATTCTCCAAATTGGTCAGATAAGGCACGAGGTCTTTGGGTGCCTTCAATCCTGGGCCGCTGGCCATTTGTACTGAAACGCCCATCTCGCGAGGAATACAGGTGGCAAAAGTGGTCTTGCCCAACCCCGGCGGGCCATCGAACAAAATGTGACCCAACGGCTCCGCTCGTTTCTTGGCCGCATCGATTGCAATTTGAAGGACGTCGATGACATCGCGCTGACCCACCATTTCAGCAATACGCTTGGGGCGCAGAACGCTATCATTCTCATCACTGGGCTGTTCAGGCTGTACAATCGACTCACGAACCAATGCGAAGTCCTCCTTAACATTTTAATTAGCTGGCAAATACCTCGCTCGATCGCCTGCTTGAACAGTCAATGTAACACAAGAATGATTTAGTCAAACTCCCAAAGGGTCGCTGGTCCGATCTTTTTCGCAGAGCCCGCCGGATGTTCGCTAATCGTGCGGTCCGGTTGCGAACGAAATTGAAAAGCTCCTGGCAATAGTACCTCTAGATTAGTTTTTTGAGTGACGGCATTCGTGTTGGCATCGATCAGCACAATGGGCAAACAGGGCGCAAACTCTGCAAGAAACTGTCGACAGGCACCACAGGGAGTTACACCGGAACAACTGGCAACCGCTATGGCTTTCCAGGCAGTTTCCCCCGTCACAATAGCCGTGCAAGCTGCAACGCGCTCGGCACAGATGGTCAAACCCAACGAACCATTTTCGACATTAGCACCTTGAATTATCTGTCCGGAATCCGTAAGGATAGCAGCGCCGACCAGAAAATTACTGTACGGAGCATAAGCTCGTTTTCTTGCGAGCAAGGCTGCTTCACGCAAGCGATCAATTTGCTCGTCAACAATGTCGCAGTGTGGTTGCAAGTGATCCTCGGCCCTATGACACGATAAGTGGTAGTTGTTTGACAGGTTGATCAGAAATAACGATCGCACGTTCTATGGCCATGCGAGCCACTGTTAACCGGTGCTCATCATCACTATAAACACGAACAAGAGGTTGTCCTTTGGCGACCTGGTCACCGACTTTGACCAACATATCCAAGCCGACTCGAGAGTTAATAGTGTCACCCAGTTTCTTTCGTCCGCCGCCAAGTTCAATGACCGCAAAACCTAACAATTGACCATCAATCGACGCGATGAACCCATTCTGGTTCACCTCGATCGTTTCGGCTGGCGCCATTGGCAACTTTGTGGAGAAAGTGCCTCCTTGGAACACAACCATCTGTTCGAATCGTTGTAAGGCCTGGCCACCGTCAAGCAGCTCGTTGAGCGACTTCCGAGCTTCAAGCCTGTTGTTTGCGCGACCAGTGGCAACCAATAAAGGACTCGACAGTTCAAGCGTCAGGTCTCGCACATCGCGCGGGCCGCAGCCGCTGAGCACCTCGATGGCCTCGTTCACCTCACACGCATTGCCCACCGCGCAACCGAGCGGCTGATTCATATCACTGAGCAATGCAAACGTTGGCACTCCCATTCTCGTCCCTGTGCCGATTAAACTCTCGGCCAGAATCCGTGCTTGAGAAAGGCTTTGCATAAATGCCGCGCTACCAAATTTGACGTCCAGCACAAGTGCATCCAGCGACTCTGCAATCTTCTTGCTCATGATACTGGCGGTAATCAAGGCAATGGATGGTACAGTCCCTGTCACATCGCGCAGTGCATACAGTTTGCGATCGGCTGGGGCGATCGTCGCAGTGGTACCGGTGATGGTACAACCGACTCGACGGAGCTGATGCTCAATTTCATTTTCCGACAGATCACATCGAAATCCTGGGAACGACTCCAGTTTATCCAGTGTTCCACCAGTAATACCTAACCCACGCCCGCTGAGCATCGGCACGTCAAGATCACAGCAGGCGAGCAGTGGGGCAAGGATCAACGAAGTCTTGTCACCTAAGCCTCCCGTTGAGTGTTTATCGACTCGCGGGCGCTCCGTTACTCTGCTTAATCGAGTGCCGCTGGCGGTCATGGCGTCGGTTAATGCAGCGATTTCCAAATTGTCCATTCCGCGGCAGAGTACAGCCATCGACCACGCCGCCATTTGATAGTCTGGAATACTCCCATTGGTATAACCGTCGATCATGAACCGCAACTGATCACCAGTAAGCTGTTTCCCGTCCCGCTTGCTAGAAATTACTTCGACGGCGTTCATTGCGGACAGTACCCGTTCTTTGACGGAAGTTTGGTGATCTGATGAAGATGTTCGGTCACGAACGGAAATATCCAAATATAACAATTGTTGACAGTTTTTCCGCAAGCCAAGCCAATCGGGTATGGACCAGCCCAGATTCCGAATAAATAAGTTGCACTACTTTTTGGAAGCCTGGCGGACAATAAAGGCACTCTAATGCCGCGATAGACACCATCATTAGGCTGTGATCGGTACTTGAGCCAAAACCGGAATGGTCAGGCCGTTGCGACTTTGTTGACGAGTTGCCGTTTCCGAATACTATCATATCTAAAATCTTGATGCAGATTGGCTTTGGATTAGTTTTTTGAATTCTGGATGGCTGTCGTTCCTCAGCTTGAGAGTGCGTGGCAAATGCAAATTAAGAATCTGAAAGTTTTTTGTGACGTGGTTGGCCGGCACAGCTTTTCCAAAGCTGCGGCAGACAATGACATGACACAAAGTGGTGCCAGCCAAGCCGTTCAACAACTTGAAGAGTTTTTGCAGGTCAAGTTAATCGACCGCAGCAAGCGACCTTTTGTGCTTACCGCAGAAGGAAGCGCCTTTCACGCTGGTTGTTCGCAAATCGTGAGGCAGTTTGAGTCGTTAGCTGAAGAGGTTCGTTCGTTGGGGCAGGAGATCAGCGGTCGCGCCACGGTTGCCTCGATCTATTCGATTGGATTAAGTTACGTTCCGGAAATTCAAAAGCAATTTAAAGACAAATATCCAAAGGCAGAGGTGCGTTTCCTGCATGAGCATCCAGACGAGATCTATCGCATGGTCGAGCAGGGAATCGCGGATTTTGGTTTAGTGAGTTTTCCTCAGCAGTCGCGCACAATTGTTACAAAACACTGGTGTGAGGAGCCGATGTTGCTGGTCGCTACTGAATCGCATCGGTTGGCGAGTCGCAAGCTGGTGACTCCCGAGGATTTGGGTTTGGAAGCTTTAGTGGCTTTTGCTCCGAACCTGAGAATTCGGCACGAGATTGACCGTTACTTGCGGCAGCTTGGGATTTCAATGCAGATTATTGCCGAGTTTGACAACATTGATTCCATTAAACATGGATTGACGGTGAACGCTGGTGTTGCATTCTTGCCCGAGCCCACAGTGCGTGAGGAGATTGCAGCGGGGCGATTGGTGGCGCTTCAATGCCCATGGTTAAAACTCAATCGACCGCTAGGAATTATTCAAAGGAAGAATTCAACTCTAGGGCGCACAGCTCGAGGTTTGTTGGAACTGATGCAGCAATTGGCAAATGCGTCCGGTGATGAAATCGCATGTATCGAGGCTTGCGACACGGACCTGATGTCAGCCAAGCGCACGTTCGATGAACCGGTTTCTGCGGATGCAGCCCATGCCGGTGCAAGCGAATCTTCAAAACGTCCCAAACACCGCGAACAAGATCGAGCTGCGGTGGCATCTTAGTTGGTGCCGGAGAGTGGGCGATCAGCAACCACCTCCCGGCGCGACTTCTGTTGGTTGGTTACAAGACCCTTGTCGATATTTCCTTTTTTCGCGAACGTCTGTTGAACTCCATGGTATCGGAATCGTCGGAGCATACGCATATGAAGACTCTTCGGGGCCTACCGCCCAAGCAAGGCTTGTACGACCCTCAATTCGAGAAAGAGAACTGTGGAGTTGGATTTGTCGCACACATCAAAGGGGTCGCCAGTCATCAGAACGTGGTTGACGCCGCGAATGTATTGGTCGCGATGGACCACAGGGGAGGGTGTGGATGCGAAGCGAATACTGGAGATGGTTCCGGCATGTTGACCGCGCTGCCGCACCAGTTTTTGCGCCGCGTGGCTGCTGACGAATTGCATGTCGACCTGCCGCCAGCCGGAGAGTACGCAGCAGGATTAGTATTCTTGCCTCAGGTTGATCGGGAAAGAAACGAATGCAAAGCGATTGTTGAAGGTTTTATCCGAGAACAGGGGCAGAGGCTGATCGGTTGGCGTCGCGTTCCGACGGAAGCAAGCAAGGCAAATATCGGGCCGATGGCGTTGGCGGGCGAGCCGGTAATCGAACAACTTTTCATTGGTGCCAATGGCCTCAGTGGCGAGAGCTTCGAGAGACAATTGTATCTGATTCGCAAGCAAGCCAGCAGAGCTATTCGCGGAGGCCAGACTAACTTGGAACAGGCGCTGATGTTCTACATCTGTAGCCTCTCAACCAAGGTCATAATCTACAAAGGCATGCTCACCAGCGAACAATTGGTACCCTACTTTCCTGACTTGGCCGACGTCGATTACCAAACGCATTTGGCTATGGTCCACAGTCGGTTTTCAACTAACACATTTCCTAGCTGGGATCGTGCACAGCCGCTGCGTTATATGAGCCACAACGGTGAGATTAACACTCTGCGAGGCAACGTGAACTGGATGCGCGCTCGTTGTGGAGTTGCACGCAGTGAGTTGTTTGGAGACCAGTTGAGCAAGCTATTTCCCGTAGTTGAACCTCATTGCAGTGATTCGGGTTCGTTCGACAACGTCCTGGAATTCTTGCTGATGAACGGCAGGACATTGCAAGAAGCAATAATGATGATGGTTCCCGAAGCGTGGCAAAAGCACGAGACGATGAAAGAGGAAAAGCGTGCGTTCTACGAATACTTCAGCACGATGATGGAGCCGTGGGATGGCCCAGCCTCGATCGCATTTACCGACGGACATTACATTGGCGCTGTGCTTGATCGCAATGGACTGCGCCCCAGTCGGTACTACTTGACGCACGATGATCGAGTGATCATGGCCAGTGAAGTGGGTGTCCTGGATATTCCTCCCCAAATGATCAGGGAAAAAGGGCGTCTGCAACCCGGACGCATGTTTCTGATCGATTTTCAAGAAGGCAAATTGATCCCAGATGATGAACTCAAGCATAAGTTTGCGGCCGAGATGCCTTACGCTCAATGGTTGCGAGAGGAACGCATTACGCTGGACGAATTGAAAAGCGAGAAAGATCCACACGGATTTGACCCAACAACTCTTCTCGCGCGCATGCAAGCGTTTGGATATACGCACGAAACGATGCAGTTCATGTTATTGCCGATGATTCGCGAAGCTCGTGATCCTGTCGGTTCGATGGGGAACGATTCAGCGCTGGCTTGCCTGAGCGACCAGCCGCGTTTGATTTACGATTATTTCAAGCAGCTTTTTGCACAGGTGACCAATCCCGCCATCGATTCGATTCGGGAGGAAGTCATTATGTCGCTGGAATGCTACATTGGCCCCGAACAAAACTTGCTCGATGTCTCACCTGCACACGCACATCGCCTGCTTGTTCCGCACCCAATTCTGACTAACGAGGAATTGGCGGCAATCAATCACATGACCAAGCGCGGTTGGAAAACAAAGTCGGTGGATATTACTTTCGATCGCGCCGATGGAAAGGCCGGTTTGCTGCAGACGATTGAACGAATTTGTACTGAAGCCGAAAGAGCTATCGACGCAGGCTACACGCTAGTCACGCTCACCGACCGCGCGGTCGGGCAGGACCGTGTCGCAGTAAGCTCGCTGTTGGCCTGTGGAGCTGTTCACCATCATTTAGTTCGCCAAGCCAAGAGGACAAAGATTGGCATCATTTTGGAAACAGGCGAGGCTCGCGAAGTTCATCATCACTGCCTGTTGGTTGGCTATGGTGCAGACGCGATCAATCCCTATCTGGCTTTCGAGTCGTTGTGGCAAGCCAGACAAGATGGCCTCCTGCCCGGCGAGAAATTTGACTCAGACGATAAAATCGTCCAAGCCTATCGTAAAGCTGTTGCCAAGGGCATGCTCAAGGTGATGGCCAAGATGGGCATCAGTACTTTGCAGAGTTACAAAGGTGCGCAGATTTTTGAAGCGCTGGGTCTGCGCGACGAGGTGATTGAAAAGTGTTTTGTTGGTACGGCCAGTCGCATTGAAGGTGTGGGCTTTGATGTTTTGGCCGAAGAGACTTTCCGGCGCCATGCTTTGGGTTACCCTGAATCGTCGAATGCTCGCCTAGAAACGTTGATCAATCCGGGCGAGTTTCATTGGCGAGCCGAAGGAGAACGCCATGGTTGGGATCCGCAAGCGATCGCAGACCTACAGGTTGCCGCACGGGCTGGAGACAAGAATGCTTACTGGCGTTTCGCCGAACACATCAATCGCGACAACAAAATGCAGTACGCGTTGCGTGCTTTGTTGGAATTCAAGCCTGGCGTTGCCGGCCCGCCCCTTCCGCTTGACGAGGTTGAACCCGCCTCGGAAATCGTTAAGCGGTTTTGTACAGGTGCGATGAGTTTCGGTTCGATCAGTGCCGAAGCGCACGAAACATTGGCCATTGCTATGAATCGCCTGGGTGGCAAGAGTAATACAGGTGAAGGTGGTGAGGATCCACAACGGTTCCGTCAACTGCCCAACGGAGATTCGCGACGATCTGCGATCAAGCAAGTCGCTTCAGGGCGCTTTGGTGTCACTATTGAATATCTTACCAATGCCGACGAGTTGCAGATCAAGATTTCACAGGGTGCCAAACCAGGTGAAGGTGGAGAGTTGCCCGGTAAGAAAGTCGACAAGAACATCGCGCGCATACGCTACAGCACCCCGGGAGTTGGCCTGATCAGTCCTCCGCCCCACCACGATATTTACTCCATTGAGGACCTAGCACAACTTATACATGACCTTAAGAACGCGAATCCAAGTGCCCGAATTAGTGTTAAATTGGTTAGCGAAGTGGGTGTGGGTGTGGTCGCGTCAGGTGTCAGCAAAGCCCATGCTGAACACATTGTTATTGCAGGCGATACTGGTGGAACGGGCGCCTCGCCCTTGACTAGCATCAAACATGCGGGCTTGCCTTGGGAATTGGGAATCGCCGAGACCCATCAGACGTTAGTCATGAACGATTTGCGCAGTCGAGTTGTATTGCAAACAGACGGAGGCTTAAAGACAGGGCGTGACGTCGTTATTGCTGCCCTGCTTGGTGCCGAGGAATTTGGCTTTGCGACAGCTCCATTGATAACACTTGGTTGCATCATGATGCGCAAGTGCCATTTGAATACGTGTCCAGTGGGTGTGGCGACACAAGATCCCGATCTGCGCAAGAAGTTCTCTGGCAAACCTGAGCATGTGGTGAATTACCTGTTCATGGTAGCCGAAGACGCGCGCCAAATCATGGCGCAGTTGGGTTTCAAGAAAGTCGACGATATGATTGGACGCGTCGATGTCCTAGATACTAAGCAAGCAATCGACCATTGGAAGGCTGATGGTTTGGATCTCACTGGCCTCCTGACTCCAGCTCCGATCCTGCGTCCGAATGTAAAGACACGGCATAGCATTCCGCAAGAACATGGACTGGAAAAGTCGCTGGATATGACCAAACTGGTCCCCATGTCAGCTTCTGCGCTCGAGTCTGCCAGTCCCGTGCACATTGATCTCAAGGTGCAAAATATTAACCGAACAGTGGGCACCATCCTGAGTCACCACGTCGCCAAACGTTATGGTCAGGCTGGATTACCAGATGATACCATTCACATAAAACTGACCGGTTCTGCTGGCCAAAGCCTCGGTGCGTTTTTGGCTCACGGTATTACTGTCGAGTTGGAAGGTGATGCTAATGATTATGTGGGCAAAGGGCTGTCGGGTGGGCGCGTGACGGTGTATCCGCCTAAGCAAGCGACGTTTTCTGCGGAAGACAACATTATCGTAGGTAATGTTTGTTTGTACGGTGCCACAGGTGGTGAAGCATTTATTCGCGGTCGAGCTGCGGAGAGGTTCTGCGTGCGGAATTCTGGTGCGCGAGCGGTGATCGAAGGGGTCGGAGATCACGGATGTGAGTACATGACAGGAGGTCGCACAATCGTGCTGGGCCAAACTGGTCGTAATTTCGCTGCGGGTATGTCGGGAGGCATTGCCTACGTGTGGGATGTCGATGGAGACTTCAATCTGCGATGCAATTTAGGGACTGTGCAACTCGAGCATATCGACGCAGATGAAGAAGAGGCCGAAGTACGCGACTTGATAGAACGTCATTTTCGTTACACCGGCAGCCAACCTGCGCGACGCGCGCTGGATAATTGGGATGGATTTCTCACGCAATGCGTCAAAGTCATGCCCATCGATTACAAACGTGTGCTGGAAGCGATTCGCCAGCAGCGCGAACCCATTGCAATTGGGGCTGATGACTAACAGTGTCAGTAAGCAGCGATATTCGGCGGCGTCGCTGCAAGCCTAATCTGATGCCGCAAGATCAGACAACTCATCAAGAATCATTACTGCATGTTGTTGAGGGCAAATTAGAAACATGGGAAAACCTACCGGGTTCAAAGAATTTGATCGTAAGAAAGTTCCCTGGCGTCTGCCCATTGTCCGTTTGCAAGACTTTGACGAAGTGTACACCGCACCCGACGACTCTCAGTTGCGCGAGCAAGGTGCGCGGTGCATGGATTGCGGCGTACCGTTTTGTCAATCTGCAACTGGTTGCCCGATCGATAACTTGATACCAGAGTGGAATGACTTGGTTTACCAAGGGCGTTGGCAGGAAGCGATCGAGCGTTTGCACAAGACCAATAATTTTCCAGAATTTACAGGTCGAACCTGCCCCGCACCCTGCGAAGGCGCATGCGTATTGGGCATCACAGATCCACCGGTGACAATCAAGAACATTGAAAACGCTATCATCGATCGCGCTTTTGAGAAAGGCTGGGTCAAGGCCAATCCTCCAGCGCACCGAACTGGGAAGAAGGTCGCCATTATTGGCAGCGGTCCGTCAGGCTTGGCCGCCGCAGATCAATTAAACAAGGCTGGTCACACGGTCACGGTTTACGAACGTGCGGATCGAATTGGCGGTCTACTGATGTACGGTATCCCGAACATGAAACTCGATAAAGGTGTCGTTCAGCGGCGGCTGTCGATTATGGCGGAGGAGGGTATACGTTTTGTTACTAATGCCGACGTTGGTAAAACGGTTGATCCAAAACAGTTGATCGCCGACCATCATGCAGTGTTACTAGCTACGGGAGCAACTCAGCCACGCGATCTGGAAATCCCAGGACGTAGCCTGAAAGGCATCCATTTCGCTATGGAGTTTCTGTCGAAGAACACCAAGTCGCTATTGGATAGTCAACATGCCGATGGTCAGTATATTTCGGCTAGAGGCAAGAAAGTTGTGGTCATCGGAGGTGGTGACACTGGGACGGATTGTATCGGTACCAGCCTGCGGCATGGTTGCACGCAACTGGTCAATTTTGAACTGCTGGATCGACCGCCTGAACAGCGTTCGGCCGACAATCCTTGGCCACAGTGGCCGCGTATTTTTCGGGTCGACTACGGACATGAAGAGGCAGAAGCCAAATTCGGGCGCGATCCGCGAGAGTACTGCATACTCAGCAAAGAATTCATCGGTGATGATCAAGGTAACGTGAAAGGCATTCGTGCGGTTCATGTGAAGTGGTCAAAAGTTGATGGGCGCATGAAAATGGAAGAGGTGACTGGATCCGAGCACGTCGTCGATGCTGACTTAGTTCTCTTGGCAATGGGCTTTCTAGGACCAGAGCACTACCTAGCGCACTCGCTTGGCGTGGTGCTTGATGCGCGCAGCAACTATCAAGCAGAGCATGGCAAGTTCGCGACGAGTTTGCCGAAAGTCTTTGCGGCTGGTGATTGCCGCCGAGGCCAATCGTTAGTTGTCTGGGCAATTAATGAGGGTCGCGGTGCCGCGCGTGCGATTGATATCTTCTTGCAGGGCAAGAGCACGCTACCTGCACCAGGCATCACACTGGGGACGGCCGTGCTAACATCCATTGGCTAGACCGCCTCCGATGGGTCGATTGAGCGACTTGACCATGCACAAAAAGTTCTTGTCCAATCGTACCCAGGTGGCGGTATGACACTAGTAAATGTCCCAGTGCCAATGGTGCGCGGTGAACACCCACCTATCATTGGCGAAATACTCAAGGCAGCTAAATGGCACGAGCTGCATGTACGTGGTCGATCGAGTAGCAATCGTGGTTTTGTGCCCAGTTGTCCCGCGACTGTTTACGAAGCTCTCAACGCAATCGAACGCGAATCACTTGCACCTGGTAGCACATTTTGCGAATGGGGCAGTGGACTGGGTATCGCCACACTTCTCGCTGCGGCAATTGGATTTAAAGCTTACGGTATTGAGATCGACCGAGACTTGCATGATTGTTCGCGCGAGTTGGCGGTGCGATTGGAATTGCAAGCTGAATTCATACACGGCAGCTTTGTACCACAGGGTGCCGAGAGACTGGTCGATCGTGCGTATGCCAGTTGCGAAGGCGAATTATCGCTTGATACTGAGGCGG
>CAZVBC010000016.1:0-36859 GCA_964625155.1 uncultured Pirellulaceae bacterium | reverse complement strand
GTGGAGCTGTTAGATTATGTGCAATTACGGGTTAAGTGCAACTCACATAGCGTATTTCTTTATGATGTGTTGCCTAATAAATCCTCAATATTTGCGATCTCAAGATCCCGTGGCGCCAAACGCGGAAAAACAACTGCGTATAGCTCGTGAGTCGTCGTTTTCGCCGTTCGGACCAAAGAGTTTACGCGCACACGTGGATTTGGGCCCAGTTCCTGCGGGCGAGTCGGTTTTTCTGGATTTGAAGTTGCGTAACCCCACGAATGATGATTTTAAGATTTCGAATGTTCAGGTTGGCTGCGCTTGTATTACCGTTACTACAGAAGTTAGTATCATTCGAAGAATGGAAGACGCTCGCTTAGAGATCGTACTTCGCACAGACTCGCGAGCCAAGAGCGCGAAGCAAAGGTATTCTGTGTTCTTATCCGACGATGCTGGTCAGGTTATTAATGTGCAGATTGCCTACGAACTAATGGGGCTGCTGGGATTTGCGGACCGAGCAGTACATGGATCCGTCGTTGAGGGCGACCGCGAATGTACACTTACTATTCCATTGATTATCACCAAGCCTGTAGCTATCGATTCTCTCAAGATTTCAGGTACAGGCGATCTTGCTGCCATGTCTTCCTCTATTGTGCCATCTGCGGTCGGCTTGGAGTTGGTTGTCAAGCTTAGTGAGATTTCTACTGCGAAGCAGGGCCTATCCGGTGAGATTGCTGTTTCGGACCCGATTACTGGCCGATCTGCGTCCATACCATGTTTGATTGATGTTGACAAAATGATCTCAATTTCTCCACATCTTATACGATTCGTGAAAGATGAAACGGTTGCAGGGAAGAATATTTTTCGCGGTAATGCGTTTGTGCGCATTCACCCGAGAGTCTTAGAGTCGGTTCGAGAAGGAGCTGAAAAGCACGAAGACTCTTCGATCTTGATTGATGCATTCTCGGAAGCAGGGCCGATTACCTTGAACGTAAAAAAGCTTTCGTCTTCGTTGTTGCGAGTTTCTTTAGAATTGGACATAAAGCCTACTCATGCAGGAAAGGGCGACAACGTTTCTTTGCCGAATTCCAGTCGCATCGAATGGCAAGTTAAATTGGCGTCCAGGTCCTTGAAGATCGATAGTCGCTTGGCAGTGATCCCAGAACGGGATAAGCTCTAAAAACCTAATAGAAAGGGATATTATGAAGAAAGCTGTGTCGTTTCTATTCGCCCTCACGTTGCTTGCCGCACCTCAACTATTAGCCGATCAGTGTTTTCGGGTTATTGATGTGGAATGCTCAGATGAGATTCCGGCCGCCAACAGATGTAATGACTCTAACAATTGTAATTTTGAGCACATCGGAGGTGGAGTACATGCTTGGGTATGCAAGCAAACCGTGCCGGAGACAATTCCTTACGAAATGACGATAAATCACTTAGTGCCTGTTGGGACTGGTCTGAAGAATTTTGATTATAACAGTTCAGCCAAATGTGCTTACCAAGAACATTGTGCCCAATTGTGCAATTTCGTTGAGTTCGAGGGACAGATTTCAAGGTGGTGTGTTTCCGGCGGTGCGTTCGTTGGTGAAGTTGGTGATGAATACAGTTGGGCTGACAATGGGGAGCCTTGTCCATAAAAACTGACAATACACGTAATACACATCAATTTGAAAGGGGATTTGCAGTGCTCCATAGCAAATGGTTGCCAATTAGCTTTATGGTCGTCGTATTGATGCAATGCTCAGAGTGTCGTGCAGATACGCCGGGAGTTGAAGCAATTTCATTTGTCACTGGAGCATGGGAAAACGCTCGCGCTTGGAAAACCCTTGATGTGCTTCTAAGAGTTGAATGCGAAGCGGAAGTCAAAGATGTTGGGTATATATCCGAGAAAAGTTATATCCGAATTGTCGCGGATTTCCCAAATGACCGTTTTCTATGCGTATCCGAAGGAAACAAGACAATCGATTCCCTTGATTTGGAGAATTACGAAAAGGACAGTCAAAACGACAAGAAGGGTAGTCACGGAAAGAAGCTGAATGCGTTCGTTTGGAACGAGAATGGTGCTAGGATTTATGATTTTCCCAATCCAGTTAGGTCGCAC
The DNA here is from genome assembly GCA_964625155.1 of uncultured Pirellulaceae bacterium. Taxonomy (GTDB): domain Bacteria; phylum Planctomycetota; class Planctomycetia; order Pirellulales; family Pirellulaceae; genus Aureliella. The sequence goes on along the minus strand of CAZVBC010000016.1, from coordinate 34,779 downwards.
ATAGGAAATCCATTGGAAAGGCTATCGAGTATGAAGATTCCTGATGTGCGCTGCATTGGGCTTGCCCGATTTCCCGTTATGTATAATGCAGACAAATATGGACTGGGGTTCGAAAGTCTTTTTCGCTATAGGTCGAATTTGGCTGACGCAACTAAACGCGAACCGTCTGATTCCACAGTTGAATTTAGAATAGAGCGACCCATAGAGGCGAAGGATGTGGATGCCAAGGCAGTAGCCACAAGGGAATACGATGTAATTTCATTAATGCCCAGGCGTTATGCGGTGTCGTATCTAATCACCGAGAGTGGGATCGCTAGGTCGCAACCGCTATACCTTGAAGTTTATGATTGGAAAGATTGGGACGGCACGGGGGTGTATGTTCCGATTAGGATTTTAAGTGACGAGCAAAAAGTTTATCAGGCAAAGCTTTCGGAAGGGGGCGAAAAAAAATTACGTCCGTACAACCTTTCCACGACTGTTACGTGCCGCTGGTTTTCCGTGAACGAGAACATGGACGAAGACAAGTTCGCTTTTAGCAGAATTAGTGACACAGCTAGCGTCAGAAGCTTGGTGAAACCCGATTTAATGGACGACGTGGACACATACATCCGCGACGAAGTTCGAGCAAAGACGAAATTTTGAGGCGAACCCCCGATCCATAGAGGATATGCAAAAAGCAACCTTGAAATGCTCAGAAAGCCCGGCCGTTTTTCTATTTTCGCGGGAGTATGTTTATATAGAAAGTACATCGATGTAGACAAGTTCGCCCTGGGCGTAACCGGCGTTCCGCAAAGTTCAACTTGGACGTCATAGAACCGTAGACAATTTTTATAAGGTGCTGAGCCTCGCAGTTAAGAAATCTTCGCGTATTCGCGTGTGCCTTTGCGGGGCTAGTAAGTATTCACCACTGTCAGGCTCAAGAACTGAGCAAGGGCGATGCGAACGTTAGGGCTGTTGCTCCAGCCACACAGGAAACGGAAATCCTTAGGATCCCGCGTTCAGGAACCAAAGAAAACTTCTCGCAGCTCTGGGATCAGTTAATCGCATCGATCAACCAACAGGAGACGCTCAAAGGGCGAGTTCTATTCCGAAAATTCACCATCGATAAATGGGAGCAATTTGTAACTACAGAACCATCAACATCGCGAGCAAAAATAGTCGCTGGTCCAAGTTCGGTTCTGCCAATTGAAGCTGTCGTGTGTGATTTTGTACAGGACCATTTGGAAATTGTCATGCGGCAAAACTGGGTTCAATTGGCGCTGCCAAGTCGTCCCGTGGATTACGTAGAACTTTTTGATACACACACCCTGCCTTTGTTCCGTGCGCACGACTCTGAGTTGAAGGAACGTACTACTGTCCTTGCTCGCACGTTAGATCGGTGCATATATCAAGGGTCCGAAAATGTACTAATGTATCTCCCGACTGAACCAAGGCGATACACTGTACAGCTATTAGACATGCGATTATTGGGATGGGTAAAACAAAGTCAATGGGAGTTGCCTACTTCATTTGATCAATGGATGACGATCGTTAAGTTGTGGGAACCTTTTGCGGTAAAATCGCTAGGCGATAACATGTGGCAACTTACGCTGTGGGAGAACCCAAAGGCAAATATCGCTAGTTGGGCTGCATGGCAATTCGAAATTGAAACAACGCCCACCATCAGACCTATCCGAATAACGAAATATCGCAATGTCGCAGTCAACCACGAAACGGTTGTTTGCCTTCGAGTACCTTTATTTGATAGTGTGTTTGAGTATGACACACAGAGTCACCTTCTAAAGAAGGTATGTTACGGCAATATTGATGGTGGTCACATGTGGCAGTGCGACGTTTTCCACGCGCCTGAATACGAAGTCAAGAATGAGATCTTTGATATTAGTGGTTTCTTGGATGCCAAACGCATCTTGGTGTCGGAGGCATTAAAGAGGCAGATAGAGTTTGAGCTAAAATCGCAGGAAAAAAACTAGCAAGAGGCGAATCATGCGATCGCGTAGACATGTGCGAGTTATAACAACTAATCAGCGTTTTGTTTGGTAGTCGCAGAACGAACCTGCCCAACCGGTCCTTGTGTCGGATTTCAAGAAGGAGGAAATACTGTATTTAAGTGCATGAGAGACGGACAGCAAGTTGGAAGCGCTGTGTTTGATGGAGAACAGAATTATCATCCACATCGGCAAGCTGACATAGAAACTGGTTCGGGTACCCCTCCCGGTGATCTCTTCAAGCTTGACAACATGGGATATGTTGTTTGCAGTTGGAATGCCCCATGCAATTGCACGCCAACGGAAGATGATGGAGTTCAGTGCGTGACTGATTGGAATGACTTATTCCGGAATATTATTTTTACGTTCTTTTTATGGGAACGCTGTGGGTCGGTGATCATATGAGGTTGGGTCTGGTTTTTGCGTCGGTCGGCTGTATCGGAATGTTCTCGGTGTGTGTACGAGCAGATACAGCCGAAGATCGCCTTGGCAAATATATGTTGGCTTCTGATGAGGTGGTGTCGGGGCGTTACTGCTGCATTTTCGATTGTGAAGTGTTCCGTGAAAAAGACGCGACATCGGTAAAAGAGATTTACCAGATTGGTATGTTGGCGGCTGATGGCGACAGCCATTCGAGGCGAATGGACTTGCGACGTCGGGAACAAACGCCAACGATTGATACCGATGCAAATGGACGAAAGGTACCGGACGCTTTACGAGATCGATTCGCTCAGTTTCAACCCGTGATGACCTGGGAAGAGTCAATATTGGAAGTCGGAGACAGATTCTATCGACGTTTGCCAAATTCCGGAGACTTATTGGGTGTACAGACTGTTAACGGCAAACCATCGAAGTCTAAGCTCTGTTTTTGGATGGATCCGCTTGTTTTTCCGGTAGTTTCCTATACTTCGTTGGCAAAGGAGTATCCGTCCGTTCACGTTCGGCTTGCCAATTTTCTCATTTCAGATGAAGGGAAATTGGGATCTGGCCAGTACTTTGTGGAGTTAGTGAGTGACACTGGAAAAGGAGGGGCAAGGATCGTATTCGATAAATCGGTTGGATACCTGCCCGTGGAATTCACTAGCTTCGTATGTTTGAATCCAAAGGACCAGTGGAAGAGAGGAGATAGTTTGGCTTCGGTGGTCGGTAGATGGGCAGTTTTTTGTAAAACAAGCACATCTTGGCAACGAGTCCAGGGAAAGTACGTTCCTCTGCGGGTTACCTTCGACTATGACGATCCAATCAGCAAATTAAAAACGGTGGCCCAGTACACGTTTGCAGATTGGAAATTTATGGATGAGAAAGACAAGTCGCTATTGAGTGAAGAACGATTTTGCAAGAAAATTTCAGCGCAAGTTCCTGATTATGAATCGCTGGAGAATCGCATGCTCGAATTCAAGCTGAATAAGCGCGAGCCATAGATATAGCAACCTGTAATTTTCAGGTGCAACACACTTCAATACGTCTGCCTGGCTTTCGTAAGCCAGACAGGTGTGGCCGTAACGGATGCGGGGGAAATCTTACCCAGATGATTCGGTGGCCGGCACCAGCGCATGCCGGATTGCTTGAAACGTTGTCCGAATATTACATTGCAACCAGCTTCGGCCGGTGTTAATGAGCTGGCTGCTTGATTTCTATTGGGATAGACGTTCACGCACGATGCGACAATTTGGAAGGGAATCGAGAAAGATCCTGCCATAGGGCTTACTGTCGATGCGCGGATCGAGAATTACGACGATGCCTTCATCGGTAGCGGTGCGTATCAGCCGGCCGAACCCTTGTCGCAGCTTGATCACTGCTTCGGGAATCTGGTAATCGCGGAACGGATTGCCGCCAGAGCTGCGAATGGCATCCAATCGAGCTTCCAGTAAGGGATGGTCGGGCACGCTGAACGGCAACTTAGTAATGATCACATTGCGCAGCGCGTCGCCCGGAACATCCACTCCTTGCCAGAAACTATCGGTGCCAAACAGTGCGCTACGAGGAGTTTGTTTAAATCGATCCAGCAACTGGGTTCGCGGCAGACCATCGGCTTGGCTAAAAAGCGTTAGATTCATCTCTGCAAACCAGCGTTGTAATTGAGCGGCGACGGTGCGCAGCAGTGAATGGCTGGTGAAAAGCACAAACGCATGTCCATCGGTGCGGATCAAATAACGCTTGATCATTTCTGGCAACAGCTCTTCGTATCGCTTGCGATTGGAGGCGGGGTCTGGCATGGAGGGAGTCAGGATGATCTCGGCCTGCTTGGGATAATCAAACGGGCTGCCAAGTTTGATGGTCGCACAACCGGCAGCACCGATGCGCGATTGAAAGAATTCAAAGCCGCCGGTGCGACCAATCGAAATCGTGGCACTCGCCAAAATGACGCTGCGAGTCTTTTGAAACAACATTTCGCGAAGCTTGCTGGAAACGTCGATTGGAGCGGCGTGCATTTCCACACGAATATCGCCGCGTCGAGTCAGCGTGCGTTCCAGCCAGTAGACCAGAGCCGGATCGGTTTGGGCCAACCAAGTGTCAATGTCGTGTACGAGCGATTTCAATCGCTCGCTGGCGGCAACCAGGTCCTGACGGTACGAAGCTTCATGAGCGTTATCGGCCAGATGATCCAGTTTTGAGATCAATGTCGTCAGTAGAGGATTGAGCGGGTTAGGGACGATCTGCGTAGCACGAACACGTTTTGCGGAACTAGGATCTGTCCCCATCCATTGGTCAAGATCGAAGGCCATCTGATCGAGACTGGCATGTGTGGCGCTGACCAGCTCCATCAAGCGATCCAGTTTCAGCGCGGCAAACAGTCCGCGTTGCGTGGCCGGATTATAGAGTTTATTTAGCGCGTATTGGACTTGTCCATTGGTGACTTTGATTCCCAGGTGAGCGCTGGCGACCGATTCGATGGTATGGCATTCGTCCAAAATGGCACAATCGTATTCCGGCAGGATTCCGAATCCAGAACTGCTGCGCAGCGACAGATCGGTAAAGAAAAGTGCGTGATTGACGACCAGAATCTGCGCTCCGTAGACTCGGCGCCGGGCCATATAGTAAAAACAATTGTTGTAGGTTTTGCATTTGCGTCCCAAACAATTCACATTATCACTACTGACTTCGTCCCATAGGGCCGCAGACGGTTTGAAGGCCAGCGAGCTGAGCGAACCGTCTGAAGTGGTCTTGGTCCAATCATGGATTTGGCCCAACTGTTGATATTCCACATCGTTCAGCAGGTGTAGGGCACGCGATTTGGCCAATTCCAAACGGCGTAAGCTCAAGTAGTTGGCGCGGCCCTTGACGAGGACCGAAGAGAACTCGCGGGGAATAACGGCATTGAGCAGCGGCAAGTCTTTGTTGATCAGTTGTTCTTGCAGACTGATGGTGTGTGTGCTGACGATGATGCGCCGCGTCGTTTTGTCGTCGTCGGCTGGTGCAGGTGGTTCGGAGTTGGGCTCGGCGGGTGAGGTATCGTCTTGTTGGTCAGAAGTTGCATGGAGAATGGCTGGAACCAAGTAGGCAAAGCTCTTACCCACTCCAGTACCCGCCTCTGCAATCAGGTGTTTACCGTCGCGCAGGGCAATTTCGACCGCGCGCGCCATCTGCAGTTGTTGTTCGCGGTGTTCGTAGTACTTGAGTCGTCGTGCGATCCGGCCAGTAGGTCCGAGAATGGAATCAACGTCGAGTAACAATCCGATTTGCCTTGTGTGAAAACGGGCTCCGGTTCATTCGTCTGGGCGCCAACTTGGAATTTCGGCGGTGGCTCTGGCAGGTGTCATGACAAAGATTTTTATAGACGCTGGACGCATTGTCCACTGATGCGTCGAACCAGCCTTCGCATCTCCAAAACGCTCAGCGTACTCAGCACACGCGAAACAGGAAGTCCACTGGCGACCACCACCGCATCGATATCGGTCGGCTCAATAGGAATTGCTTGCAAGACGACACTTTCCTGTTCGTTGAGTTGCAACTCGCCGGCATGGCGAATGGTCTGTTGTTCAGAAATACGAATCCCTTCTACTAGCGGTCCTAGTGCCTCCAAGACATCTTCGGGGTCTTGCAGCAAATGGGCTCCATCGCGAATCAGTTGGTGGCAGCCACGTGCTGCCGGAGAGGTGACCAGTCCGGGCAACGCAAAGACTTCGCGACCTTGCTCGCCGGCGTGTCGAGCCGTAATCAGCGCGCCTGAGCGAGTGGCGGCTTCGATGACGATTGTTCCCAGAGACAGGCCACTAATGAGGCGATTGCGTTGGGGGAACATGCCTTTTTTGGGCTTTGAATGGGGTGGCATTTCGCTGACCAGCACGCCCGCTCGAGCAATCTCATTGGCAAGCTCGATATGTTGAGGCGGAAAGATATCTTGCACGCCGCTGCTGAGAACGGCGATGGTCCTGCCGCCGACTTCTAAAGCGGCACGATGGGCGGCTGCATCGATACCCCGCGCCAGCCCACTGACGATTGTTAACCCGGCTCGCGCTAAGGTGCGCGCGAAGCGGTCAGCTTGGCTTCGCCCATATGCCGATGCGCCGCGCGTTCCGACAACGGCGATCGCAAGGGCATCGGAGAGTGCAAATTCTCCTCGCGTATACAGCACGCTTGGCGGATCTGGAAGCTCTTTCAGCAACCGAGGAAACCTGGGATCGCTGGGGCATAAGATCGCTATCCCCGTATCGCGGCAAAAATCATAGGTCTGTACCGCTTGCTCCAAAAACTCAGTTGACCGCAGGCGCCTGGCTAAGGCGACTCCGACCCCTTCAACTGAGTTCAGTTCATCGGGGCTGGCCGCAAAAACCGCCTCAGGTGTATCGAATCGTTCGAGCAATATGCGCAGTGTCTGTGGTCCGACACCGGTGGTCATGATCAGCCTGAGGTACTGAATCAAGTCGTGTTCAATCATCGACTTTACCACCTGTTGAAAACTGTCGATATGCAGAAAATTCTCGCGGAGCACCATCCCGTGATAGATAGAATTGCACGAGCATACAAGGTTTTTGTTAGCGCAAGCATAGGCTCGGAATGCAAGTTGGTCCAGCCATTCGATAACATTGGACCAAGGCGCAGGTTAACGGTGGTTGAGGATCGCAAAACTAGTGTGTGGTCCATGTTCCCACTCGTGTTTCAATTCGTGTACACTGTTGCATTCCGCGCAAGGAAGATTGCATCTTGCGCGACGACGGGTTTTGTTTGGTATGTGTATTAACTTGGCATCGCGGCACACAGTGTATCGCGTCGGAATGGGGTATCGCGTCGGAATGGGCGTGCTGCTCCCCACTCTGGCAAGCAATTTGTGTCTGCGGTCAGAGCCGCCAGTGACTCCTTAGAGCACGTTTGGCCAACGGATGCAGGCACCAAGAAAGGCTCGATTGAGCGGCAAAGTGCAATACTACTTTACCAAATTGCCTTCCGGATCGGTGATAATAACCGGACTCCTTTAGTTGCGAATGAATGGAAAAACCAAGTTACGCTAACTCAAGCATCGGAAGGTCCCGCCACGAAGTGAATGCTTTGCCCCTGTAACTGACGAGGAAATCAATCATGTTGTTATTTGATGCACATCTGGATATTGCCCTAAATGGTGTCGATTGGAATCGCGACATGCGTTGTGGAGTGAACGATATTCGAGCTCAAGAGCGCGCATTGGGGATGAACGAGAAAGGGCGATGTACCAATACGCTAACTTTGCCAGAATTGCGACAAACCGAGGTGGCAGTATGTTTAGCGACACTGTTGGCTCGTCAAGAGAAAGAAATCAATCACAGTTTTGGTTGGACGAGTCCCGAAACTTGTTATGCGATGGCTCACGCGCACCTAGCGTATTACCGCGCTTTGGAACGAGCCGGGGCGATGAAGATGCTGCGCACCAAGAGCGAGTTGGATGCGCATATGGCAGCGTTTCGAGCCGCGCCGGACAAGACTCCGCTGGGGTTTATTTTATCGATGGAGGGAGCCGATCCAGTTTTGAAGCCTGAGACGATCGATGAATTCTATGAACACGGCTTGCGGGCTATTGGACTGACGCACTATGGGGCCAATCGTTATGGCGGTGGCACACGCTGTGAAGTAGGTTTGGCTATGGACGCGATCCCACTTATTAAGCGTATCAACGAACTCGGCATGACGATCGATATGACGCACTTATCCGATGTGGCGTTTTGGCAGGTATTGGACTTGTTTCCAGGACGTGTGCATGCCAGCCACCAGAATTCTCGTCGTTTGTCGAATTGGCAGCGCCAATTCAGTGACGAACAATATCGGGCGGTGATCGATCGTGACGGAGTGGTCGGCATGGCATTTGATACGATCATGCTGCAAGACGGTTACGTGCGCGGAGTTTCCGTAAACGAAGTCAAGATTGAGCGTGCCGTAGAGAATATTGACATTGTGTGCCAATTGGCCGGTAATGCACGGCACGTCGGCATCGGAACGGACCTCGACGGCGGGTACGGTAATGAGCAGACGCCAGCCGATTTGAATCGTTACAGCGATTTATTATGTCTGCCAGAATTGTTATCGAAACGAGGTTATCCGCAGGCGGATATCGAAGGGATTATGCATGGGAATTGGCAGCGATTCTTCGGTGAGGTGCTGAAGTAGGTCACCATGCGTCCAACCGAACACGCACGCCTTGAGTTCGCGCGCCTATCGCAAGGTTCGAGCGAGAGTTTGCAAGACATTTTTCATAAGGCTTGTGAATTAACGGCCAAGACCTTGGGCGTTGCGCGCTCCGGGTTATGGATGTTTGTGGCCAAAGGCGAAGCGCTGCGCTGTACCAGTTTGTATGAGGCCGCCAATGGACAGTGGAGTGAAGGAGCAATCCTGCGCACGGCAGATTTCCCAGGTTATATTGCTGCTTTGCGCGCGAGAAAAATTGTGCCGGTCGAAACGGCTTTGGGTGACCCTATTACCAACGAATTGGCGGCAAGTTATCTCAAGCCACTGGGGATCAGTTCCTTGCTGGATGCGCCAGTCTTAGTGGGAGGGGAAGTTGTCGGTGTCTTGTGCAGCGAGCATATAGGGTTGGCTCGAGAATGGACTACCGAAGAACGTGATTTCGTCGCATCCGTTGCCGATCTGCTGGCACTAAAAATGCAATCTGCCAAAGTGGACCAGTTGCGTGAAGCTTTGCATGATAATGAAAAACGCATGCAGGAAATGGAACGTTCAGAAGCTCTGGGCAATATGGCCCTGGGAATTGCTCACGACTTTCGCAGCATTCTGACGTCGATCAATAACTGTGCTCATGCCCTCATGCGGTTGGAACGTGAATCGGAAACTGCTCAGGATTTGTTGCATTGCATCGTCGAAGCATCGCGCCGGGGTGCCGATTTGGTGAAGGAATTGATCGATTACGGCAGGAACGAACCGGCCAAACCCGTCGTTTTCTGTCCGGGTGAGGCGATCGTGAGTTTCATGACGATCTTGCGCACCGCAATTGGAGGCAAATATCGTATCGAACTGAAACGAGGTCCAGATCGTGGCATGATCATGATCGATCGCAACCAATTTAATCGCGTGTTATTGAATTTGGTGATGAATGCTCGTGATGCGATGGCCAATGGAGGTACGATCGAAGTCCACGTCGAACAACTTTGTCCTGAAAAAACCGACAATCAACGCTTTGTAACGATCTCCGTAATTGACAGTGGAACGGGGATGAGTGCAGAAGTCCAAGAACGCATCTTTGTACCAGCGTTTTCAACCAAGGAGGGAGGATCGGGACTGGGCATGCCCATTGTGCAGCGGATCGTGAATCGCGCAGGTGGTACGATTTCTATCGACAGTTCGATTGGCAAGGGGACTGCAATTCGAGTCCACTTGCCACGGATTGCTGGCGAAGAATCGAAATAGGAATGCAGTGCCGACAGCTAAACTCATTTGAGATCTGGATACCAGATTGGTACGATAAAGCGAGCGCTGCCCCGCGCGAACGGTCGCTGCGCAGTTCCCACAGAGTTAGAAACAAATCGCTCTGGTGCTGTTCCTTCTAAGGAACCCAATCGTGCAAGAGTACGATCGATATGACCCAAATGACTTATTGGGCAACTGGATTGCAGATTACCGCTGCTCACATCCCCAAGGAAGATCGGTCGATTGGAGTGTGGCAAACTGCAGCGTGCGATTAGGCTCAACGTTCCGGTACGTCAGCCGCGCAATCTGGGTGAGACTTGGTAGGCAGCCGCTCGATCATGAGCCGCCACAGATTGTCGTAGAGTTTGTGGCGGTTGATTTGGAAAGCGCGAATCGACAACGAGATATCAAGTGCCGCGAATTTCGAGCGGCAGGAGTTCAGGAACTCTGGGTATTCGATCGATATACCCATAGTGCGAAACTGTATGGACTCGGAAACCGGCATAGGGCGGTCAGATATGTAGGGAGATGTGGTTGGGTAACATCGCCGTTACTTCCAGGATTTGAGTTGATGCTCAGAGAGTTTTTTGGAATTGCTAATCGTTGGGAGAAATACTGACAACCGCCGACGAACGCTTATGCCGAATCGGACCGTCAGATTAATTGCATGCGCACGAATTGCATTCGAGTTTTCGCATTTGTTTTCATTGGCGCGATTGTATTGGATACGCTGCCGGGTTCGTGGTCCTGCTTGCAAAGGCCCAAGTTTTATGTGAGCCAGGTCCTCAAGCCGATCGGGCTGGCTCAAGGTGAATGGACGTTATTTTCGCCGAATCCAGACGTTGACAATGGATGGTTCTCTGCCGAGATCGTCGACTACCAAGACGTCAAAACTCAGTGGATGTCACCCATCTGGAGCGAATGGACGATTTGGGAAAAGTTTTACCAGTTTCGGCACATTAATTTTTACAACCGATTGGCAACGACCAAGTATATGCAGGCTTGGGACGACTTTGCCGATTATCTCGGCCGACAATATCGTGAGCGACACGCTCAAGTCCAGTTAAAGCAAGTCTCGTTGTACCGCAATTCAATGAGAATGCTGCCGCTACCTGACGACGGTACATTACCACCAGCCGAAGATCTCGCTTGGATGACCAGCAACGAGTTTCTTACGAAAAGAACGTCCGCACCATGACTGGCCTGCTGCGTTACATCTTAGGAAGCATTGACGCATTTCTCTTTTGTTCATGCGAAGTACGGACGATTGCACTATTTCGTATTGGCTATGCATGTCTACTGATCATCAACGTCCTAGTGTGGATGATTGATGGACCGCTATGGTTCGCGAGCAGTGGAGTGCTGTCCAGTGACGTTGCTCGCCGCTTGGAGAGTCCCGCCGGATGGTCGCTGTTTTATTACTTGCCCTCAACTGCGGCGGTGATTCAATCTTGTTTGGCCGTGATGTTATTTCAAAGCTGTTGCCTGTTGTTCGGTTGTTGGTCGCGATTTCAAGCGGCTTGTTTGTTCGTATGGTTGACCTCTTTTCATCACCGCAATCCACTGATTTGTGATGGGGAGGATACCGTGTTTCGGTTGTTTGCTTTCATCATGATATTCTTGCCCTTAGATGACGTGTGGGCAGTCCGAGCAATACCTGCCACGAGACAGCCAATTTCCCCGGCGCGCTGTTGGGCGCTGCGCTTGATTCAAGCAGAGATAGCAGTCATTTACGCTTCGGCGGCATGGTGCAAATACCAAGGTGACATGTGGCATGACGGAACTGCCGTGTTTGGAATCGCACAAATGACCGATTATTTTGGCCGTGGTTGGATTCCTGCGTTTGTCTTTCAGAACCGGTTCCTCCTTCAATGTATGAGTTGGTTCGTCGTCATCTTGGAAGGCGTACTGCCAGTAACTCTTTGGTTCAATAGGACTCGGCGGATATCGATTGCTCTGGGTGTTCTATTTCATTTAATGCTTGAGTATTCCATGAACCTATTCCTATTTGAATGGTTGATGATGGTGGGTCTGCTGGCGTTTATCAAAACCGAGGATTGGGAAACTGCAGCCAGGATCTACAGGAAAACCCCGGCCATGAATATGCCTCCCAGGATCGAACCAACTACTCAATGAAGTTCTTGCGCCAAACTTCGTCCCTGAATTCTCACGGGCTCTCACAACGCAAGCGTGTTTGATCTTGCTCTCCAAAATCTGAGGCAACGCGGAGGCCATATACGTCTTCGTGAAACACTGGCGGCTCGCGCCGACTCCGCTACAAAAACCAACACAATACATGTGCTATTTAGCGCAAGCCGTCCGGTATGTTTTTCAGGCCGTTCGCCTAAGCAATCAGCATTACAGTGACTTACTTGAGTAGGCTAGCCAATTTCGGTTCGATCGATTCCGCCCAGATCGTGTAACCGTCAGAACTCAGGTGTAGTAGGTCGGGCATGATTTCTCTGCTGAGAGTGCCATCGTTCGCCAAGAATTTCTGAGAAATGTCGAGATAGTGCACGTGCTGGCCATCGTCAAGCGATTTGATAATTTGGTTTGCTCCCTCGTTGACGCGTCGATTCGCATCATCTTTGTTTTCGCCGCGAGGAAAGATGCCTAACACTAAGACTTTGGTGTTGGGCAGTTTGGTGCGCAGTTTTTCAACAATTGCTTTTACTCCTGCTGCGATCTGTTCAGACGAATTCGTTCGTGAATTGTTGGTACCGATCATTAGCACCGCAACTTTTGGTTGAATGCCGTCAATGTTGCCATTATCCAACCGCCAAAGTACATGTTGGGTGCGGTCGCCACCGATGCCAGCATTCATGGCTTTACGTGAGCCGTAGAATTTCTCCCAGACCTCTTTGCCTCGACCTTCCCAACCGGCAGTGATGGAATCGCCCAAGAAAATGATGTCTTTGTTTCCCTCTTTGGCTCGCCCATTAATTAATTCGTGGCGTTTCATCCAATTGGCATCACGAGGAACTGCAACCACAGTTTCGGTTTCGGCGCGTATTAGGCTAGACGTGGCTACTACTACCAGACACCCAACAATCATGCATCGACGGATCATTTTTTTGTCCCTCTCGTAAGAAAAAACGTACCAACAGAAACTTGCTTAACGAATTACCCGCGCTCCGGCCCCTTCGACCAACCGCTGAACTTCTTCCTTGGTCGCCATTGAAGTATCGCCAGGTGTGGTCATTGCCAACGCACCATGTGCGGCTCCATATTCAACGGCAATTTGTGGATCCCCGGTGGTCATCATCCCGTATATAAAGCCACTGGCAAAGCTGTCGCCTCCACCCACTCGATCAAGGATTTCCAAATCTTGGCGGTAGGTAGCTTCGTAAAATGCGTCCCGATACCAACAGATTGCGCCCCAGGAATTGATCGTTGCTGATCGGGCAGTACGGAGCGTGGTCGCCACGGATTTGAAATTTGGATACTTGTGCACTGCATCAGCAATCATCGACTTGAATGCCGAAACCTCAATATTGGAGATGTGCTCATCCAACCCTTTGACTTCCAAGCCCAGGCAGGCCGTAAAATCTTCCTCGTTGCCCAACATGACGTCCACATATTTGGCGATTTCACGATTTACTTGCCGGGCCTTCTCAACGCCTCCAATTCCTTTCCATAAGGACGGGCGATAATTTAGGTCGTATGAGACAATTGTTCCGTATTTAGCTGCAACTTGTACAGCCTCGATTACCAATCTTGCAGTCGATTCTGACAGGGCCGCAAATATGCCTCCCGTGTGAAACCACCGTACACCACATTTGCCAAACAGGTTTTCCCAATCAACGTCGCCAACCTTCATTTGCGCTGCGGCTGTGTGTCCACGATCCGATATGCCAAGTGCTCCGCGTAACCCAAAGCCACGTTCCGTGAAATTTAGACCATTGCGTACCGTTCGACCTACTCCGTCAAATGGCACCCATCTAATCCAATTGGTATCGACGCCCCCTTGCAAAATGTAGTTTTCAATCAATCGTCCGATGTCGTTATCGGCAAAAGCGGAGACTAAGCCTGTTCTCATGCCAAAACAGCGCCGCAGGCCTCGTGCAACGTTATACTCACCTCCACCTTCCCAAGCCGTGAAGTTGCGGGCCGTGCGTACACGCATTTCGCCCGGATCCAGCCTGAGCATAACTTCGCCGAGTGACACTAAATCATATTGGCACTGTGTTGATTCCCGTACACGAATAAGCTGCGACACGATCACTCCAATAGTTGCAGATACGAACCTGAGGGTGCCACTACCGCCCAAGCGCCGAAGCCTTGACCCACAGAGTAGTCTATTGTTTTGAAATTATAAGTCCCAGCAAGTTTTGTTCATCAGGTTAAAATTTTTGTGGCACGGACTCCCCCACCGTTTGCGATCGTTCACGTTTATCATCAAAGATTACTCAGGGAATCTCGTTTATTCTGGTTGAGATTGTTTTCAGTGTCTTTCTTGCTGGAGGACGGAATTCCCTGAGTCTGCAACGTAGGGATAATCACGTCGGTGTCATGAACTGGCGCAAGTGGCTGGCCTGGCTTATGCGCGAAGAGATCAAACGAGGATACAAGGTATCGCTGAGTCAGCTTTCACTCCACTTTTTGTCGAGCTGGGCACAGGGTGTCGTTGAGCTGGAAAAGCTTCGAAACTACAATGGCAGCGAAGTTTTTTGTTTGAAGTGTGATCTTTTAAGCTGGTCCAGGGAAAGTGAGTTCCGCGATGCCGTTGTCCCACAGTCAGGATGAGGACTGGTTCGAACAAGCGCTGACATGTGTCTTGGTCGAGCCTTCGCCAGTGGTCGCCAGCCAATGGTCCGACGACGACGATGGGTCGGACGAAGGTGATTTAGAAAGCGGCGATCATGACAGCGACGATGGAGGCGATATTCCATTAGGGGACGACAAGGTTGTCGAAGATGATCCCTTTGACGATTTCGATGACGAAGATTTTGACGACGATTTCGACGATGACTTCGAAGAGGAATTAGAGGACGACTACGAAATTGAGCCCGATGACAGCGAAATGTTCCCAGAAGGGGACGACGATGAAGATTTACTCGACGGCGATTCCGAAATCATGGATGAGGAACCTTGAACCATTCGCGCTACAATTGATGTGCCGATAGTTCTTTAGAGTATTGAGGTTGGAGCATGTCGAAGATTTTGCAGTCGCTGCCAATTGGCCAGAAAGTTGGTATCGCATTTTCTGGCGGGCTGGATACCTGCGCATCGGTTGTATGGATGAAGGAAAAAGGGGCTTTTCCACATTGTTATACAGCCAATCTAGGTCAACCGGACGAAAGTAACTACGACGACATTCCTCAACGTGCCTTGCGATACGGAGCCCAAGCGGCGCGGTTGATCGATTGCCGCGCACAGCTTGTCCACGAAGGATTGTCGGCACTGCAATGTGGTGCATTCCATATCACTACCGCGGGACTACCGTACTTCAATACCACGCCCATTGGACGCGCCGTCACCGGTACGATGTTGGTGCAGGCGATGCGGGAGGACGATATTCATATCTGGGGCGACGGCAGTACCTACAAAGGCAACGATATCGAGCGGTTTTATCGCTACGGATTGATCGCCAATCCTGATTTGCAAATCTACAAGCCTTGGCTGGACGAACAGTTCAATAAAGAACTTGGCGGACGGAAGGAGATGTCCGAATTGCTGGAACGGCACGGTTTGCAGTATCACATGAAAAAGGAAAAAGCTTATTCCACCGACTCGAATATCTGGGGCGCTACGCACGAGGCTAAGAATCTTGAAAGCCTCGATTGTGGCATCAAGATTGTCGAGCCCATCATGGGAGTGCCTTTTTGGAATGAAGATTGCCGCATTCAAACCGAATTAGTCTCGGTAACTTTCGAAGACGGATGGCCTGTGGCGCTCAACCAGCGGACCTTTGCCAGCGGAGTAGAGCTTGTTCTCGAAGCTAATGCAATTGGTGGCCGGCATGGTCTCGGCATGTCGGATCAAATCGAGAATCGCATCATCGAAGCCAAAAGTCGAGGTATTTACGAAGCTCCAGGGATGGCCTTACTGTATATCGCTTACGAAAGGCTGGTAACTGGCATCCATAACGAAGGGACAATGGAGCAGTATCGTGATATGGGGCGACGTCTGGGGCGATTGCTCTACGAAGGTCGGTGGTTTGATCCCCAAGCCATGATGATTCGCGAGAGTTTGCAGCGCTGGGTCGCGCGTGCTGTCAGCGGTGAAGTGTTGCTCGAACTGCGCCGTGGCAATGACTACACTATCCTCGACACTCGCAGCCCCAATCTCACTTATCGACCTGAGCGACTGACCATGGAGAGTGGCGTAGGGGAGTTTAACCCCAGCGATCGCATCGGCCAACTTACGATGCGCAATCTCGACATCGAAGACACCAAGAACAAGATCGAAGTTTATCGCCATGCCGGACTGCTCGGCACTGGTGGCGTCAATTCCATAAAACTGCTCGATTAAGTGGGTCAGGTCAGCCGCGCAGCGCCCAGAGCTGCTAAGCTGAGCCGGCGAGTTCTTGTGCATGCATTTAATGAATCCCGCAGGTATATTCTGCGGATCATTGGGTTTTCGCCACGCATGGGGCTTTCCACAACGTGCGCTCGGACTGCGGAATTGCCTCGGGCATCGCCACAGGCCGAGCTACGATCAGGGAATATCGTGTTGTAGTTAGAATCCGAAACTTCCGCAGAAATGTACTTGCGGAGGATTTAGCTTGCGGCCGCGAATTCACGCCCCTCCAGGACTCGGAGCGTGCTACTCGAATTGCGATCACTTATTGATGTGCCATGCCTTGGTGCCAACTCTATTATCCCAATCAAAGTATTACCCAAGTAAATAGATCATGAAAGACAAACTCGTACCTCGAACACCGTCTCCTGCTAGGCATTTGCGCTGGCGCGGTTTAGGTTGGTTGTTGACAAGTTGGTTGCTCCTTACATGTGGAATATTAACGGGCGAGGACCGGGGGCAACAGCCATTGTTGCCAAATATGATTTTGCAATTTCATGCTGACCTGAATACGCTCAAACATCGTTTCCAAATCCCGTTGGATCAGGATGCCACGGACCGAAGGAACAGCACGCTCAGGAACTGGATGAACAAGCTGCTGGAGCTCAATTACGATAATCTTTCGCCAGACGACAAGACGGATTACCTTTTGCTGCGCAGCGAATTGGACTATCGGCTGGCTCAGTTGGCTGCAGATGATGAGCGAGACCAGGTCGCGAGCAAGTTCATTCCCTATGCGCAGGACTTGGTCGAATACTGCAAACATCGGGAAGACGTCGATGCAATTGATCCTCGTGAAACGGCCCAGCGTTTAGACAAAGTGGCGGAGAGCATCGGTAATCTGATAACGTCGATGAAGCCCAGCGAGCGATCATCAAATACACAAACTGATACATCTGAGCGATTGAGAGCCTTGAGGGCGGCCGAGTTGGTTGCGGAAATCTCCCGAGCCGCGCGGGAGGCCCATCGTTTCTACGAGGGATACGATCCACTTTACTCATGGTGGTCTAAAAAACCGTGGGAACGGTTGGACGCAGAGTTGACGAAGCATCGCAATGCACTGCGCGAGAAATTAGTTGGCGTGCCAGATTCGGATAACGAAACGATTATTGGCCTGCCGATCGGCGATCAGGGATTAGCCCGCGAATTGGCACACGAGTGGATAGCTTATCAGCCAGCGGAATTGGTCCAAATTGCTGAACGCGAGATGAAATGGTGTGATGAGCAAATGTTGGCGGCTGCGCGAGAGCTTGGATTTGATGAGGACTGGCGTAAAGCTCTAGAATTCGTGAAAAACAAGCATGTTGAGCCAGGCCAGCAGCCGAAGATGATTCGCGACTTGGCATGGGAAGCGATCCGTTTTTTGGAAGCTAACGATTTGGTGACGGTCCCACCATTGGCCGCTCAGGGGTGGCGCATGACGATGATGTCCCCTGCAGCGCAGCGCGTTAATCCATATTTTCTCGGTGGGGATTCGATTATTGTCTCGTTTCCAACCGATGCGATGTCGCACGACGAAAAGCTGATGAGCATGCGCAGTAACAACATCCATTTTGCACGAGCAACGGTGCATCATGAGTTGATTCCGGGTCATCATTTACAATTTCACATGCTCGCTCGCCATCGTACATATCGCGAGATATTTAACACGCCATTTTGGATAGAGGGATGGGCGTTGTATTGGGAGATGCTGTTGTGGGACCTGGGATTTGCGCAAGGCCCGGAGGATCGTGTAGGCATGTTGTTTTGGCGCCGTCACCGTTGTGCGCGAATTATCTTTTCGCTCAACTACCATCTTGGCAAGATGCAGCCTGCCGAATGTGTCGACTATTTGGTCGAGCGAGTTGGCCACGAGCGCTCAGCGGCTGCGGCCGAGGTGCGGCGATCGATCATGGGAAATTATGGACCGCTGTATCAGGCCGCGTATATGTTGGGCGGCTTGCAAATACGTGCTCTGCATAAGGAATTGGTACAAAGCGGTCGGATGAGCAACCGCCAGTTTCACGATGCAATCTTGAAACAGCATTCGATTCCCATCGAATTGTTACGCATGACGCTGGTCAACCAGCCGCTGGCGCGTGATGCAAAGCCCCAGTGGCGATTCACCGACAATTAGAAACGGATACCTTTCAGCATGGCCGCAGATGTTACCAATCTCTACGATGATCCGGTACGCGCCCAGGCCTACGCGACACTTGAGTTTCCTGGGACTTATTATTTAGCTTTTCGCGATTTACCCAAAATTATTGCTGAGCATGTCCGTGGTAAACGAGCCCTTGATTTTGGGTGTGGTTCGGGACGTTCGACGCGATTCTTGCGCGACCTTGGTTTCAAAGTGACAGGCGTTGACATTTCACCTGCCATGATCGAAAACGCTCGTCTGCTCGACCCGCAAGGAGACTATCAACTATTGACTGACGATGATAGCGAAGTGTGGGAGGCACTCCCGAAATTCGATTTGATACTATGCGCGTTTCCGTTCGACAACATGCCAGCAAACCTCAAGCCAGTCAAATTGCGACAATTGGCACGTTTATTGGCTCCGCAGGGGCGAATTGTCAATTTAGTATCAGCGCTGGACTTGTATTTGAACGAATGGCTTTCGTTTTCGTCACAAGATTTTCCAATCAACGCGACAGCTCGCTGTGGGGATCTAGTGCGCTTGGTAATGCTCGACGTTGCTGACCGTCGTCCGGTTGAAGACGTTTGCTGTAGTGATTTAGACTATCGACAACTCTACGACGGGGCTGCGTTGAAGGTGGTGAGTTTATATCAACCGTTGGGACAAATCGATGAGCCGTATCCGTGGAAAACCGAACTGAGCAAATCGCCTTGGTCCATCTATGTTCTTCAGCGAGAGTAGATCTACGGATTGGAATGCTTACTGGTTAGAGACGCAGGTTTTGGGGGAGCAACAACGATGATTGAGATCGATCTGACCGGAAAAACCGCCATCGTGACTGGCGCGTCGCAAGGATTGGGTTTGGCGACAGCGCAGGTATTGCACTCGGCAGGCGCCAACGTGGTTGTCAATTATTTCCCCGACGCGGATGGCCAAAACGAGCGGCTGGCAATTCAGGCGTCAGAACGAATGGGTTCGCGCGCGGCTCCTATCGCTGCAGATGTGCGTTTGCCGGTCGCAGTTTCCAGAATGTGTAATGCCACATTGGAAAAGTTTGGTTCTTGGGACATCCTCGTGAATAACGCTGGAATCGTGCGTGATCGAACGATCAAGAAAATGTCCGCTGAAGAGTGGCAGGCTGTGATCGATACGAACATGACCGGTGTCTTTCATACCTGCAAGGTCGCGGCTGAGTTGCTGCGTGACGGCGGGCGGATTGTTAATTTGGCGTCGATCAGCGCCATCATCGGGTTGTTCGGTCAAGTAAACTACGCGGCAACCAAGGCTGGGGTGATCGGCATGACCAAAGTGCTGAGTCGCGAGTTTGCGAAACGCGATATAACGGTCAACGCGGTCGCCCCAGGGTTGGTGCTGACTGACATGGGCAAGACTATCCCCGAGTCGGCGCGCGAGCAAATGTTGACGCAAATCCCACTCAATCGATTTGGTCAACCTGAAGATATCGCACACGCCATCCTGTTCTTGTGCAGTCCTTTGGCTGCATATATGACTGGCCAAACATTGCACGTCAATGGAGGTTGGTGGGGATGAGCAGTGCCATCCACAAGAAGTTATGTAGCACTGCGGAGGCCATTGCGCTTATTCGCACCGGAGATACTGTGGTCAGCGGCGGATTTGTGGGTGCCGCCCATCCTGAAGCTTTGACGGCAGCTATCGAGCAGCACTTTCTATCATGCGGCAGTCCGACGGATTTGACGTTAGTTTATGGGGCTGGACAAGGTGATGGTGTCGCGCGAGGATTGAATCATTTGGGGCATCCACGGCTACTCAGGCGCGTGATCGGTGGTCACTGGGGGCTGGCGCCGCGATTAGGTGAATTGGCGATTCGCAATGAAATCGAAGCTTATAATTTTCCGCAGGGAGTCATTTGCCAACTGTTGCGTGATATAGCCGCAGGGCGCCCGGGCTGTGTGACACGAGTGGGTTTGGGAACTTTTATCGATCCCAAATTGGACGGTGGTAGGTTGAATCAACGTACTGCGATACCACTGGTCGAGCGGATCGAACTTGAAGGAAAAACGTGGCTTTTCTATCGAGCTATGCCACTGAACGTGGGTTTGATACGCGCGACTACTGCGGACATCAACGGTGCGTTGGTAATGGATCGCGAGGCCATTATCGGTGAAGTGTTGCAAATCGCTCAGGCGGTGCACAATAGTGGTGGTGTGGTCATCGCGCAAGTCAGTCGTCTGATTGACCAACCTGCACAGCCGCACATGGTGGCTGTACCGGGGATCTGGGTAGATCGCATCGTCCTGGCGCAAGACGATCAGCATTCTCAGACATTCGGTGAGCAATTTAACCCAGCCTACTGTGAACCTTTATCCGAGTTGTATTGTTTGCCACAGACCAACAATCCCCCGTTGCCCTTGGACGAGCGCAGGATTATCGCGTGTCGCGCATGTGACGAACTTTCGCCAGGTTCCATTGCCAATCTGGGGATCGGCATGCCCGAAGGAGTCGCTCGCATTGCCGCTGAACGTGGACTGATTAATCAAGTTACTCTCTCAGTCGAAAGTGGTCCGATAGGAGGCATGCCAGTTGGTGGTTTGTCATTCGGCGCAGCAGTGCACCCTGCTGCTATTGTCGATCAACCAGCTCAATTTGACTTTTACGATGGGGGTGGACTGGATTATGCGGCACTAGGTGCTGCTCAAATCGATCGACTTGGAAACGTCAATGTCTCGAAGTTCGGACAGCGTTTTGTAGGAGTCGGTGGATTCGTCAATATTGCTCAGAATGCGCGAAAGCTGGTGTTCTGCGGCACCTTGACCACGGGAGGATTGGAGGTGAATGTTGTCGATGGCCAACTGCGTATCCGCCGAGAGGGAAGCAATCGAAAATTTGTAGAATCGGTCGAACAAATTTGTTTCAGTGCGCATCGCGATCATTATCGGGCCGAGCAAGTACTATACGTCACTGAGCGCGCCGTGTTTCAACTGAATCAAGATGGCTTGGAATTGATCGAAGTTGCTCCGGGAATCGACGTTCAGTCGCAAATCGTGGATGTGATGGGATTCCGACCTAAGATTGGGAAAATTCGATCCATGCCCGCGTCTTGCTTTGCTGGGAACCAATAAGTGAGAAACTCATGATCGGCGTTGTTGGCATCGTTTTGTCGCTGATTCTGCTGATCGTGCTTGCATACCGCAATTACAGCGTCATCGTTCTTGCTCCTATCTGTGCGCTGGTTGCGGTTGCCTTTCAGCCCGACATGCCTTGGCTGGCGACCTATACTCAGATCTACATGAAGGGACTCGGAGAATTCATTACGCGTTTCTTTCCTTTGTTCCTATTAGGAGCCATCTTTGGCAAGTTAATGGACAGTTCTGGTAGCGCTGCCAGGATCGCTAAGTTGATTGTTGAATGGTTGGGAGCCAGCCGCGCAATCCTGGCTTTAGTACTTAGCTGTGCAGTGTTGACATATGGGGGTGTGTCATTGTTCGTAGTTGTGTTTACTGTCTTTCCCCTAGCACAGTCGCTATTTCGTACAGCGGACATACCAAAGCGATTGATCCCAGCAACAATTGCGTTAGGGTCCTTTACGTTCACCATGACAGCGCTGCCAGGCACGGTGCAAATACAGAACCTCATTCCAATGCCGTATTTCAATACGAACGCATTTGCTGCGCCAGTATTGGGCTGTTTAGGAGGGCTCGTGATGTTTTTGATCGGGATAAGCTGGCTGCTATTGCGAGCTGCGGCAGCCAAAAGAGTTGGTGAATCTTATGGCGATCTAAACAATGAAGCTGAACCGGATCTCCAGGAATCGTTACCCGCCGCCTGGAAAGCGCTATTACCAATTGTAGTTGTGGTGTTATGTAATCTAGTTTTTTCGTATGTAATCATTCCCAGATGGACCGCAGATTACTTGGCGGAACCAAGGTTTGGTGCAACGGAACTATCGCAAGTGCGCGGGATCTGGGCCACGATATTAGCGATGCTCATCGGCGTGATCGCCATGATCTTGGTCCATTTTCGTTCTGCTGAAGATATCAGCCAATGCCTTGCTGAAGGAGCAAAGTCGGCCTTGCTGCCGATTTTTAATACGGCTTCGGAATTCGGATATGGTTCGACGATTGCCGCCTTGTCTGCGTTTGAAATCGTCAAGCAAACTGTAACCGGAATCGTCCCTCAGAATCCATTGATATCCGAGGCGATTGCGGTAAATCTATTGGCAGCGATAACCGGATCTGCATCGAGTGGACTTAGCATTGCGCTCAAGGCGCTCGGCGAGACCTATTACCAACGTGGATTAGAGCTGGGTGTAAGCCCGGAATTGATGCACCGAGTCGCTTCACTTTCCTGTGGTGGGCTGGATTCGCTGCCACACAACGGTGCCGTGATCACGTTATTGATTATTTGTGGATTGACGCACCGACAGTCCTATAAAGACATCGCTGTCGTTTCGGTTGTTGGGCCAATCTTGTCATTGATTGTCGTATTGACGATAGGATCTTTAATAGGGTCCTTTTGATCTCACATTGAACAAACGTACGTACAGTGCCCGGGCATTAGTTTTGGGTCACTTAATTGCGATTGAACTTGGTAGCGCGGAATTTGCTAAGCAGCACCCATTGCGTTTGGCTTGATCGGCCAAATAAACTAACGAGCAATTCAGTAAAGAAGTTGTTCAGTAGGTCGTGATTTGTTCAGCCGTTGTAGCGTTGATTCGCTGGTTCATTTTCCCTTTGATACAACTCCAATTCTTAGGACCCTGTGAGGGTTACAACAGATTGCAAATCTTCCAGTTTGCACAACACTTGGGGATATCATGAGAGCCTATACCGCATTGATGACAGCACTTGCATGTTGTTTGAGTATCGCCATACAAGCTGCAGATAAACCGACCAAACCCAATATCTTGCTGATTGTGTCAGACGATCACGGCTGGGGAGATGTTGGTGTCTACGGATGTAAAGATATTCCAACACCCCATCTGGATTCGATCTCTAACAATGGCGTGCGATTTACCAGTGGATATGTTAGTGGGCCGTATTGCAGTCCGACGCGCGCGGGGTTGATGACCGGCAAATATCAAACTCGTTTTGGACACGAGTTTAACCCCGGTCCAGCTCAGAATGCGCAGCAGACGTTTGGTTTGTCGCTGAACGAGACGCCTCTCCCGGCGAAATTGAAATCTGTGGGCTATGTAACGGGTATGGTGGGCAAATGGCACCTTGGGTACGAGCCAGAGTTTCATCCACTCAGCCGTGGGTTTGATGAATTCTTTGGGTTTCTCGGCGGCGCCCATTCGTATGTCAACGCGCATGCCGATGGTGCCAATCCTATCATGCGCGGTCGGCAAGCGGTTGATGAAAAGGAATACCTGACCGATGCTTTCGCTCGCGAAGCCGTGTCTTTTGTCGAACGGCATTCAACCCAGTCGTGGTTTTTGTATCTGCCATTTAACGCGGTACATGGTCCGATGGATGCTGCGCCGCGCTATAGTGATCGATTTTCGCACTTGACCCTTGGCCGAAAGACTTACGCCACCATGTTGACGGCGATGGACGACGCGATCGGAGCGGTACTAAAGAAGGTACGAGATCTAGGGCTCGAAGAGAACACACTGGTCATGTTCACAGCAGATAACGGAGGTCCACCGGTGAATTCGTCCAGCAACGGTCCTCTTCGCGGGCACAAGGCGCAAACGTGGGAAGGTGGCATACGTGTGCCGTTTATGATCCAGTGGAAAGATCGACTGCCAGCCGGCAAAACTTTTGACAAGCCCGTAATTCAGCTTGATTTCCACACTACGGCACTGGCAGCAGCGGGAATCCCAATCCAGCCTGAACTGAAGTTGGATGGCGTGGATCTTTTGCCTTATTTGCGAGGTGAAGTTACCAGCGATCCACACGTGGCGCTATATTGGCGGTTTGGCATGCAGATGGCGATTCGCCAGGGGGATTGGAAACTGGTCAAAGCGGCAGAGGCTGGTGGCGGTCAGCGCCGTGACGTAATCCGTGACCTCGCGAGCGCCGAGCTTTACAACTTGGCCACGGACATCGGCGAGTCAACGAATTTGGCTAACAGAGAACCCGTCAAATTCAAACAACTAGCCGACGCATGGAACAAATGGAATCAGAGCAACGTCGATCCATCCTGGTATCCGGGACAACGCGCAGGAAAACGAAAAGCAAAATAGCGATTCCGTTTTCCGGCTCGCCTGCCTTGTTGAGTTCTCCGGTGCGTTGGTAAGTTCTTTTCCGCAGCTAGTGCTTTATGGTAGCTTAATTTTAGGGGTCGAGAGGACGAAGCACCTGTTGAGTCAATTGAGTCGCGGCTCGGTGCTATTGTTTTTTCGCACCGCGCAGATCTTTGTGGCAATGCACGCAATTCAAAGTCATCTGCACATACGCGAGAGCTGCGCCGTCCAGGTTCTTGTTACGGGCGGCTTCCAGAACTTGCAATACTGACCGCTGGAATTGCTGGCTGTTCTTCGAGTATTGGTCGTTGTGTAGAACCTTCCATTTTTCATCGAGCGTCAGCGTTTGAACGCGTTGAGCACTTTGGCTGATCATGTCAAAATCTTCAGTCGCGATTCCCTCGAGTATTTGTTTTGCTGGCTCCAATTTCAATCGCATAAATGCGCCCACTGTTGCGGGCTGGGTCTGTGACCACAAGTGTGCAGGACTCTTCGCGGCAAGCAACAAAAACCCAACGATGCTCAGCCCGATCCCGGCGACGGTGAGATTGCGATTCAGCACGGTTTATCCCCTGCGTTTGTTTTTTGACCAAAGAAAACAGCTCAACGAGTTGGCTGCAGGACAGCCTGAGTAAGCGACAAATTACGTAAGTGGCAATTCGCGTGCCGTTCCATTCCGTGTGGTCTTATCAATGCCAACAACAAGGTAGTGTCACGCGTAAAAGTGCGGTTTCAGAAGGTGAACGGGATGTTCAGCAAGAAAAACTTGGGGAACGCGTCAACTGTCGTAACCTCAGTTGAAACAACATTGTTCGCAGAGTCCTCTGCGGTCACTGCGATCTCCGCATTTATGGCATGAACCGTGGCACTTGAAACGCAAAGAACGCGGCGGACGCCGAGACGGGGAGCAGATTGACTGCGTCGCCATTAGCAGCTTATCTGATACCGGACTATTAATTCTCGACAGTAGTGTGCAGCTAAGCTCACCACAAGGGAAATCGAAAAGTGCGTAAATGGTCTCAACAACCCAATCAACGATTTGGTATATTTCCGCTCATTAAAGTGCGCAATAATTGCACTGCATCGCACAGTGACGCAAGGTGTTTTTCTTTTTGGTGAAAGCCTCGGGAAATGAACATGGTAATTACTGAGCTAAATTCGAGATATGGAATTGCCGATCAACTAGTGTTTTCTCAGCACCCGAGCGGTTTGATCGTCGGTAACATCAAAACCCAGTATTGTGCCGGCCAATTCTTTTTGTTGGGTGCACATGTGTCCGCATTTCAACCCACCAGCCAAGCGCATCCGGTGTTATTCATGAGTGCTGACTCTTGGTTCGCCGAAGGGAAACCCATTCGTGGTGGTGTGCCAATTTGCTTTCCATGGTTCGGTACCACCACACTCGATCCACCCGCTCCCGGTCACGGTATTGCCCGCCTTGCGAATTGGAGCGTTGAGAAAACCGCTGTCCAGCAAGATGCTGTGTTGGTTCAGCTTGGAATCACACTGGGCGCGCTTAAGTTGGAGTACGACGTTTCGTTTGGTAATCTGCTCGATATGGAGCTAAGGATTACCAATGTGTCGGCTTCCACGCAAACTTGTGAGGCAGCATTGCACACCTACTTTCAAATATCTGAAGCGAGCGCCGTAAAAATTCGTGGACTTGAATCACTGGCCTACATCGATGCATTGACCCAAAAAACCGTGGAGGCATCTGCTGCACCGATAACATTTACTGCCGAAACGGATCGAGTTTACCACGGTGAAGTGGGAAAGATCGTCATCGAAGATCCTGATTGGGGACGAAGGTTGGTCCTTCGCCCTCGCAATTCCCGGACAACTGTTGTGTGGAACCCGTGGATCGCCAAGTCACAGCGCATGCCCGACTTTGGGGACTTGGAATACCACCATATGTGTTGCGTAGAGACGGCGAACGTTGGCCCTAACCAAATCGTACTCCCCGCCGCACAAACTCAACTTTTGGCAGTGTCGATCGCGGCAGAATAACCTCCTGCACATACTATCAACTCTATTAAGTGCAGGCGGCGCAGGCTGGCGCCGCCGAACGTTGTTCAAGGTGGGAAGGCTAGTGTTCTACTTGATTTCAACGTCAGCCATCAATTCTGTGATGGCCAAGTCAGAGAGTTCCTGCGCGAGCCCTAGTTTGGGCGAAGAAGTTTCTTGGGAGTCATGTAAACTCTCGTCAGAATTCTTGTAAGCCTCCTGATCCCAAATCGCTAAGCGAGTACCCCAAAGGTCGTCAGCAGGGACATTCGCGCCATCGGGACGCGTGTCAGCAAACTCGTTTGTGTCATCGCCGAAGTCGACGTTCGGTTCCGCCATACGCGCATCGGTCGACAATTGAGTTCCAGCGAACGGTGTCGATTCATCAGCATCATTGATAACATTGACAATCAACAAGACGTCCAGTGGATTCAACCGCTGGTCGCCACTGACGTCGATCTTCCAACTGGCGAACGATTCTGTTTCGACACGGTTGGGGAGCACACGCGAGCCACGACTATTCAGCTCATTGACTACTAACAGTACGTCCAAAGGCGTTGTGGCACCATCACCGTTGGTATCTGTAGGCAGCCCCGTATTGTGGAAAAGATTCAACTCAGCCAGTACCGGCGTGGCTTGTCCAGCGAACATCATAAAATCCCATTCCTGGCCGTCGCTGGTTACCGTGAAATACTCGCTTTGATCGTCAACCGACGTGGATGCATAAAGCAATTCCTCGGTGGGAGCCTCAACAAAGTTCTTGGCAAGCGGCTGCGTGATCGACTTGGCAGACATACCCAGCAATTGTTCAACATTCCATTTCGCGCTATCGTCTAACGCGAATTCGACGAATTTAATTTCTGGATCTACGATGCCCTCAAGTAATTCAATGACTGTTGTACTGGATGTGGATGAAGCATCCGGACTTTCCAAGACGAGTTCATCGAATTTTACCAACGGATCCAGGGTGCTCACGTTCGTAGTACCGCAGGTTATAAATGCTTCTTGAAAGGGTCCAAGTTCAACGACAGACTCGATTGCCAATGTGTCTTGTGCAATGGCGAGAATCTGTTGGTCAGTGAATAACAACAATTGATTACCATGCGATCGAGCTGACCTCATGGTCGAGTCGAGCGTGAAGACTGCCAGTTCATCAAATGTTGACGTTTCGTTCAAACGGTACACAGCGACCAGCGATTCGGCCCACATCGGTTCGCCTACGAAATCACCTGCGACGCTCACAACGGCAGAAAGCAAATCGCTTTCCGCAGCAATTGATTTTTCGCTTGCAATTACAGTAGTTCGAACAGAAGGTTCAACCCCTTTGTGCAGTTTGGTACCGGAAATAACGAGCAATTGCGACTCGGGCAGATAGCTCGACTCGAAGTCTATCCAATCATACTTCCCGCTTGTGATTGCCGTTGTTGAAGCCAGTTCGACATTCACCCCACCACGGGTGTCCAGCACGACAATCTCAAAACTAGATGGCAACAGCTCCACTTCAGGCAGATTAGCACGATCCGTCGTGTCAACAATTGCTGCCACAAGCCCTTCATCAAGGGTCAACCACGACGACACAGGACCATCTAGCCGAGTGCGCCCAGTGACTTGAGTGCTCGATGTAGACAGATCGATCGTCAACAATTCGCGACTCGTGGCAATCCAAGGTTGTGACGCCCCCAGATCATGCGCCATCACCCATTGATCCGAGTTCTTATCAACTAGAGCAATCTCTGACGCGACCTTCAAATCACTGTTTGTGATATCGATCGTGACCAGTGAAGTGGCAACGTTGCCATCGCTGGCAACCATAATTACGGGCAGTTTGTTTGCGATTGCATGCAGGCCGTCATGCGAGTAAATCGGCACGCCATCGAACTCTAAAACGTCGACCGACTGGTACTGATGTGAATTTTCATGATTTGTAAACAGTTCGAATTTAGTGGACACGCTTCCTTTTTCAGGATCCCAAACGTGCCCCCAGACAATAATGCCTTCATCAACTTCTACTAAACCGCTGACACTATCGAGGCCACTGGTGCCTGCCAAAGCTTGGGTATTGAAAACTGCTATCGGGGTAATCTCGTCGCCGAGTGAGACCAATTGATGTTGGTGACCATCTGAAATAACGATGGTCGCTTGGTCTGAGGAACTCTTGATCGGACTCGCCCAACCTGCATACTCCTTGGAATCGATCAGTTTTGGGTCTGTAAGATTGGAGATATCGTACGACTCAATTTCTACCGTCGACTTGGTTTCTGATATCCAATTATTCTTGACCAGCGACAGTCGATTACCATGGTGAATCTGTGTAATCGGGTAATGGTGTACAGGGATTCTGGCTTGTACTCCCAGTGGCAATTCCGATTGATTTAACAGTAAAATCTCAGCGCCGCGAACAACGCTCAGCGAGTCGCCTGATTGGACGATGCCTGTGTCGTACACTCCAGGATAGATGCTAACCGGAGTACCCAGATGCTCAACTGCATCCATGGGCAGTTCCGCCGTCCCACCTTCGACTAAGTCAATTTCCTGCGGAGCCATCGTCAACCACGTCAGCTCTGCTGCTGTAGTCGATTGGATGGTGACAGGTAACGCTTCAGCAACGTCCGTTCCTGAAGCGGTGAACAGCATGGGCATTTCCGCATCCATGACCTGGCGGATTTCAAGGGACTCGACCCTCAACCAACGTCGCAATCCAGTACGAAGATCTCTGTGCATCTTGCTTGTTCCCATACGTCCCTCAACATTTGAAAATCTCATGGTGTAAATCTCAGTCTTACCCGTGACAAATCCCATAGCCGCCAAAGGAAACAGCTACTTCATCAATCAGCAGAAGTATTTCTCGTGCAAAAAGTCGGGACAGTGCCTGAAACCATTAGTTATCTCAGGGTTTCGTTGGCGAGTCGCATTTCTGCTTATTGCCTCTAACTGTCATGGTGGAATTTTTGAATCTGTGTCACGCGAATTCGCTTAGGCGAGCGATTTACCTTGGCACTGAAGGAGCTTGCGCAATTCCGATATCATTTTTAGCGGAGCAGCGCAAGCTGGCCGGCATCTTTTTCTCGCCGCTCGCTTTTCCGATCACCGGTCGTAATGCTAGCGGTTTTGATTGAGAAGCTAACACGAACATCGAGCGATACAGCCTTTCTAATCGATAAAGCCATTTATCGGTGGGGGGGCTGCGTTTGATGATGTTTTTTAGAATTCTTGGAGATTTTTTTAAAGAAACTGCTTAGGAATCTTGGCGGCTACGGTGCCTACTAAGTAATGACCAAGCGAGATCTTGCCGGCTTGAGTCAGTAGGTCGTAGGCATCCCATCGGTTCCAACCATAATCGTGTTCCATCCATAGAATCAGTCGGGAGTAAGCTTCGCAAACGGCGCGGTCGATAGGTGTACCAACAGCCACAGCCATGATTTCGTCGGCGGATTCGATGCGCGGTCCAGTGAGTTTGATTTGTTTGAGTAAGTCAATTCGAACAGTCGTACGCGCGGGCATTTCCAGAGCCGTAGCAGACAGCTCGCCATGACCCTGTGAAGCGTGAGCATCACCCATATACAGCCAGCCCCCAGGGACGAATACGGGTAAGAAAACTGTGTTTCCCGGACACGCTTCGATTAAGTCCATGTTGCCACCAAAATTCCCAGCCAAAGCAGTTGAGGGCACACCCCAATCGGGCGCGGTACCGATGCAACCCAACATGGGCTTGTACGGTAAACGGACTTTCTCACTCCAGTGAATTACACCATCGGCAATTCGACAGATGCGAGTGCCATGCGGAAATTCTGTTCCCAGCCATTCCGCGCAGCCGCGTGGTCCACCGATATATGTCGAACACGCTCCAATCAAAGGCTCGATTTGCTGGATATGTATGGCAAGTGCGTCACCGGGCTCTGCTCCACGAATCTCGATTGGACCGTTATTGGGATTGCTCTTTGGCATCTTGATCTTGTCGCGGCGATCCTCTTGGCGACGCAATTGGCCCGATAAAGCATCTTCGGAATCGAATGTTAATACAGAGCCGGGGTCAATCGTCACACGAGCGGGCAAGTGCCTAGAAAACTCATAAACTAGTGGTTCAGCAGGCAAAATGGACATCGACCAACCCTTTGTCTAGAGGCAAAAAACGGCTATTCTGTTGGCATACTGCCGGGCTCGATTGTATCTTGTTCCACGCGCTCGCCAAACTGTTCAATTTCGTTTTGCATTCGACACGATGACTGACAGTTAGCGCATTTTAGGCGACAAATACAAGGACCAGAGCACGGCAATCATCCTGTAGTTGATAAGATTCACAAATGCGATTTACAAAGATGCATGGAGCTGGAAATGACTACGTTTACGTAGATTGTTTCGCAGGTCCAGTACCAGCGGAACCGGAAAAACTAGCAGTGCGCATATCCGATCGGCATTTTGGCGTCGGAGGAGATGGCCTAATCCTAATTCGCCCGTCCGATTGCGCCGATGCGCGGATGCAGATGTTTAATGCCGATGGCAGTGAAGCGGAAATGTGTGGCAACGGAATTCGATGCGTAGCCAAATATGTTTACGATCACGCAATTTGCCAACGTGACTGCCTAAAAATCGAGACCGGCAATGGCGTGCGCACCTTGCAGATATCAGTCAAACAAGGTCGAGCCGAACAGATCACCGTGGACATGGGTACACCGGGAACCCAGCCTGAACAGGTTCCCACGACGCTCGCAAATTCCCCGGTAGTTGATCTGCCCGTCGAATTTGCAGGCCAGATACTGAAAGTAACCTGTGTATCGATGGGAAATCCACATTGCGTGATCTTTGTGCCTCAAGCTACCGACGAATTGGTCTTAGGACTAGGTCCCAAAATTGAAAAGGACCCTCGCTTTCCCAAAAGGACGAATGTCGAGTTTGTTGAAGTCGTGTCTTCCACAGAAGTTCGGCAACGAACTTGGGAACGTGGTTCCGGCGAAACGTGGGCGTGTGGAACGGGGGCCAGCGCGGTTTGTGTCGCCGGTGTCTTGACCGGTAGAACTCAGCGCGAAATCATCAATCATCTGCTCGGTGGCGACCTAAAACTGCGATGGGATGAGGCTTCGAATCACGTGTTTATGACTGGCGGCGCCGTTGAAGTTTTTAATGGGGATTGGCCTGAATAGGGCCAATCAGTCGACTACCCTGTCGCAAATGCTATGAGAAGTAGACGCAGATCTCAGTAGATGAAGTTGTACCTCGATAAGTGTCTACATCCTGCTGTGCAACGAGCCACGCAACTGAAAAGGATGATAATTCGATGCCGCGATCAAGGATGCTGTTGCGCCAGCGGTTGAGAGACCGCCCGCCATCGCAGTTTTTGTGGCGAGCGTGTGGATTTGGCTTGTCACAAGTTGTCAACCGGTGGATGTCGACCCTCAACTATCGTGCAGCCCTATATGATCCATCTGCCGATCCAGGAGCCGAGTTCTTTTGTGGCCCCAATATCTACTTGCTGTGGCACGAATATATTCCACTTCCCTTTTACCTCCGCCCCCGCTGCCGGCTAATGATGTTGGTGAGCCAACACCAAGATGCTGAAGTTCTATCACACGCTGCCCAGTTTGCTGGATTGGAAACCGTACGTGGCTCGACCAGTCGCGGCGGGGTCGCGGCGATCCGTCAAATCCTAGATCGTAGTCAAGGCAAGAATTTAGCAATTACACCCGATGGACCACGTGGACCAAGGCGAGTACTTGCCCAAGGTTGTATTTACCTTTCTTCGCGATTGGGCATTCCCATAGTACCCATTGGATTTGGATACGATCGACCGTGGCGACATGCCAGCTCGTGGGATAAATTTGCCATCCCGCGGCCGTTCAGCAAAGCGAGAGCTGTTTGCGGACCAAGGATTCAAGTGCCAGAAAATCTGGAACGCGAAGGCATCGAAGCTTATCGACTTTGGGTTGAAAAGGTTTTGAATCAAATGACCGAGAGGGCTGAAGGTTGGGCTGAGGGCAAATTCAACATTGAAAACTCACAGCCCCTCTTCCGCAAATCGGCCAGGCGAAATGAAGCATCCACCAGCTCGGGACTAATCAGCCGCGCGCAGGGCACGTTTCCACGTTTATCGACTACTGGTTTGCGTGAGGCAAGCTGATGACACGCTCACCAAGGTCGTCTCGCGCTGGCTTAGAACCGAGTCCCAGAGGAGTTGACGAAGTCTCTGCCCTATCGGTAAGTGAATTGACACTCCGCATCAAGGGTCTCTTGGAAGGCTCGCTGCCGCGAGTCTGGGTAGAAGGTGAAATCAGTGACCTAAGCCGGCCAAGCAGTGGACATGTGTACATGACCTTGAAAGACGAAAGCAGCCAGGTGCGAGCGATCGTGTGGCGAAGTGTGGCCAATCACTTGCCCTTTCGGCTTGCCGACGGACTCTCGGTGGTTTGCTGCGGAGGAATTGAAGTCTACCCGCCTCGCGGTACGTACCAGTTTGTGGTTCAGCGATTACTCCCCAAAGGTATCGGGGCTTTGGAATTAGCCTTTCGGCAACTGCACGCAAAACTTGCTGCAGAAGGGCTGTTTGACAGCAATCGCAAAAAGTCCCTACCGAGTTTTCCTCGACGCATTGGATTTGTGACCAGTCCCAGCGGTGCCGCATTGCACGATTTTCTCGAAGCCGCCCAAAGGATTTGGCCAGCCGTGGATTTGTTGGTCATTCCAGCGCGAGTGCAGGGGAACGAAGCGCCGGCAGAAATTGTGGCCGGTATTCAACTCGCTCAGCAGGTCCGCCCGCCACTTGACGTGTTGGTCGTCGGTCGCGGGGGCGGCAGTATGGAAGACTTGTGGCCCTTTAATGACGAACGAGTTGTGCGTGCTCTGGCCCAATGCACCATCCCAACTGTGTCTGCGGTAGGGCACGAAGTCGATGTTACACTGAGCGATCTGTCTGCCGATGCGCGAGCCCTGACACCGACACATGCAGCGCATCTGATACTGCCGGATAGGTCCGCCATCGTATCATCATTGGTAGCAACGAAATCGAGTCTCGATCAACTGATATTGGGACGGATCCGACATTGGCGAGAACGACTGAATTGGCTCAGCCAGCGGCATATCATTCGACAACCTCACACGATTATTTCTCAACGTCGGCAGACTATCGACGAATGGGATATCCGCAGTCGCCATGCTATTTGGAATCAATTGCGACAAGCTGCACAGCGATTGCAAGAGCTGGCACGCGCCAGCCAAGCTCTCAGCCCACTGCATGTCTTGGCTCGCGGTTATAGTCTGACCAGCGATGAAATCACGGGAAACCTAATCAAGGCGGCCAGCGATGTCGTCGTTGGGCAGTCCATCGTCAGCACTCTGCAACACATGCGAATCACCAGCCAGGTTCAGTCCATCAACCCAATTGACCAGTCAGCTAAAGTTCAATAGGGATGCTGAAAGAAACAATGTTGAGGACAACCTTTGTATGCAGAATATTGCCCGAGACATCGCGGACCAACTGAAGATTGAAGCCACCAGTTTGGGATTTGCACTCTGCGGTATTACCGCTGCGGCTCAACCACCGCACTTTGCCGATTTTTTAACTTGGCTCGAGGCCGGGTATTCTGGCCAGATGCGTTACCTGAACGATCGTCGCGATGCGTATCGCCATCCTCAACATGTACTCGATGGTTGCCGGACACTAGTGATGTTAGGTTTTCCCTATCGGTCCGTCGAACCGCTGCCAGTTCAATCAGGCTTGGGCCAGGTTGCCCGTTATGCGTGGAACGCACAAGACTATCATGACGTAATTCATGCGAAGCTGAAGCAATTAAAACTCTGGTTGATCAAGCAAGTTCCGCAAGCGAGTGTGCGGGGAGTGGTCGATACGTCTCCCCTGCTCGAGCGCGAGTTTGCAGCCGCAGCAGGTTTGGGGTGGGTCGGCAAAAATACGCTGTTGCTCAATCGCCAGTTTGGTAGCTATTTCTTTCTTGCCGCGTTATTAACCGATCTTGAACTAGAGCTCGACCCGCCATTTGAAAAAGGATTTTGCGGGACGTGTCGCGCTTGCTTGGAAGCTTGTCCGACGAAGGCCTTTCCTCGTCCATTTGTCATGGATGCATCTCGGTGTATCAGTTATCTCACCATCGAGAAGAAAGGAGTTCTCTCCTACGCAGAAGGATCTGAAATTGGCAACTGGA
>CAZVBC010000015.1:0-36914 GCA_964625155.1 uncultured Pirellulaceae bacterium | reverse complement strand
CGATCCCCGTTGCCCAGGCTTTTTCTTCCGGACTGCTCCCCATCATAAATTCACCGGGTGGCACGAAGACCGTCTCAAGAACAACGTCGCCACCCAACGCAGCCCGATTCACGGACCCTTGCTTCGGTTCATCACCCAGTATTGTCGCTAGAGGATAACCGCTTACCAGCATGATCGCACTAAACCAGACCAACGCATCGAATCGCATATTAAGGTTCCTGTTGTCCTGTTGAGAAATATTGTTGTGGCAGGCATGCCCAAACGCTATTTGAGCACGGGAAAAGCCGCAAGTTCGCATCGCTCGCCTTGCGGCAACGACTCGCGCAAACGACGTTCTTTCTGGATCGAAATGATAAACCGTCGGTGAACCACCAGAGGCCACGCGGCCTGAGGAGCTTCGTATTTCCGTCGAGAACGCAGAGGGCTGGTCACGAAAATGTGGCGACTCATGGCAGCAGATTTCAGAATGAGCGTCAACTCCTTTCTTGTGTCCGTCATCTTTTTGTACCAAGATCGCATAAAAGTCGCTGGCATTGACCAACGTCTTACAATAATCTTAGCCATAATTAATGGCAGCCCCCTTTATACCTCGAATTTTGCAGGGTCTGCAAGAAGTCACGAGTGCTGCGGCTAGCAAGTGAGGAAGTTGCATGCGCGGCCCGGTGGGCGGTTAAACGATTTCGCTACTTCGACTAGATTCTTCCAGTACTAATTGAAAGTGCTGCTGTCAAACTAAGCTGCACGAAGTCCGCCATCTCGTTAAATCAAGTCACGATCTTTAGTGAACTTTACGACTGCGATTATGTTGCCAAGTGGGGATGTGTTGACTGCTGCATAGCGTCCGCAGAAATCAAATCACGGCTCAAGATTTTTTCAGATCGTATTGCCAAACTGCAACAGCAGGTGTTTTGGTCAGGCGGGAAGCGTGAAGCGACATGCTTCCGATCTTAGCAAAACACAGGAGCGTTTCAGCAATGAGATGGTGATTGTTTGGCCAGCTAGGCTTGCAAGATTTCAGAAATAACTCGTGTTGGTTCGACGCCAGTTAAGCGTTGATCGAGTCCTTGGAACTTAAAGCTAAATCGTTCATGATTGATTCCCATGCAGTGTAAAATCGTGGCATTGAAATCGTTGATATGAACTGGGTTCTCCGCGACGTTGTAACTAAAATCGTCGGTCTCTCCGTAACTGGTACCACCACGAATTCCGGCGCCGGCCATCCACATCGTAAAACAGCGTGGATGATGGTCACGTCCATAATTCTCCCGAGTTAGGCCGCCTTGGCAGTAAACGGTTCTTCCAAATTCGCCTCCCCAGATCACCAACGTTGACTCCAGCAAGCCGCGTTGCCGCAGGTCCTTGAGCAGCGCAGCGGTGGGTTGATCAATATCACGGCATTGCAGCGGTAGATCGCCGCTGATATTGCCATGCTGATCCCAGCCACGATGGAGTAATTGAACGACCCTTACACCACGTTCAACCAAACGACGCGCCAATAGGACACTTGCAGCAAAAGTTCCCGGAGTTTTCACGTCTGGGCCATACATATCTAAGATCGATTGTGGCTCATCTTGCCAGTTAGTTAACTCTGGGACACTCGACTGCATGCGAAACGCCATTTCGTACTGTGCAATACGAGTCTGTATTTCCGGGTCTCCCAGTTCAGCAAACCGGCGGCGATTGAGCTCGCCCAACGCGTCGAGCATCGTGCGCCGATCTGAGTTCTCGACACCTGGCGGATTTTTCAAGTAGAGCACCGGATCTCCGGCACTACGCAGTGCGACGCCATTGAATCGCGTCGGCAGAAATCCGCTACTCCACATCCGAGTAAACAAAGCCTGAGCCGCAGCCTTGGACGACCAAGTGGGCGTGAGCACAACGAACGACGGCAAGTCGTTGCTTTCGCTCCCCAAGCCATACGCCAACCAACTTCCCAAACTTGCTTTGCCGGGTACTTCACTCCCTGTCATCACAAAAGTGCAAGCTGGATCGTGGTTGATTGCGTTAGTATGCACGGTCTTAACAACCGCCAATTCGTCAGACAGAGCACCCGTGTGTGGCAGCAATTCGCTCACCCAGCGGCCGCACTGACCATGCCGATCAAACCGATACTTGCTTGGTGCAACCGGCAACCTTGCTTGCCCGCTGGTCATGGTCGTAATGCGCTGACCCTTACGAATTGAATCCGGCAAGTCTTTGTCGAAATGTTCAGCCAACTTTGGTTTGTAATCCCAAGTATCAATCTGGGAAGGACCACCATTCATGTGCAGGTATATGATCGCTTTGGCTTTAGGTGGAAAGTGAGGAAGCGAAGGCAAAGACGGGTGCACTCGTTGATTGCTCGAATTCGCCAGCGCGCACACATTGCTAGAAGCCATTGATGCAAGGGCAACACTGCCAAGTCGGACGCCACTTCGTCCAAAAAACTGGCGGCGTGAAAGTATCAAATCAAGTTCCAGCCTAGGGTCCATGATATCGTAGTTCCCTTTTGAAAAACGATCGCTGACGCTTGCAGCAATCTTAATTGCGATTGATCGCTTCGTCCAAGTTGAGAATCACATTCACCAATAAGGTATAGCTGGCCAATTCGATCGGCCGTGCAGTTTCCTTCTGGATTGACTGGCCAATTTGCAGCAATTGGTTGGCCGCAGAAGCGTCATCACGAAAACGGTTTTCGAACTTTTCCAGCGCATCGGCCAACACACGAATTTCTTCGGTGTCTGGCTCTCGCGATAACACTAATCGAAACGCGTGGCGAATACGCGATTGAGGCATTAATCCACCTTCGCGGATCATTCTCTCAGCGAGCGCTCGGGAGGCTTCGACCATCTGTATATCATTCATCAGTTGCAAAGCCTGCAGTGGCGTATTGCTGCGTTCCCGTCGAGTGCAAAAGAATTCGCGATTGGGAGCGTCGAAGTTGCTCATAAATGGCGGCGGGGCAGTCCGCTTGACGAAACTATACAAACTTCTCCGGTACAAGTCGGGCCCATAGTCTTGCAAATAGTACCGCGTATTACTGTCACCATAGCCCACAGGCTCCCAAATATTGGGAGGCTGATATCCCTTAAAACCTGGTCCACCCATACGCGGATTCAATAACCCGCTCGCAGCCAAAAACCCGTCGCGAACTTGTTCGGCTTCCAATCGCATTCTCGGCCCACGGGATAACAGTCGATTCTCCGGATCGATGGTCAACGCTTCCTTTGAGATTCGGCTGTATTGGCGAAAAGCGGAACTCGTCAACATTAGACGCATTAAGTCCTTAACTTTCCAACCTGACGATTGAAACTCCGCCGCTAACCAATCCAACAGCTCGGGATGTAAAGGAGGCTCGCCTTGCGAGCCTAGATCGTCGCTAGTCTTTGCAATACCAATTCCAAAAACTTGCTGCCAAAATCGATTCACTGTCACTCGGGCTGTAGTTGGATGTTCGTTACTGACCAACCATTGCGCCAAGTCCAATCGATTGGGACGACGCTCCGATGCAGCCAATCGCAATGGTGGCAAACAGTTGGGGGTCGCAGGCTGCACCTCTTCGTCGGGTTGATCGTATTGCCCACGTTTCATGACATGCGCCTTGCGAGGCTCCGGCAAATCACCAAAGATCATCGTTCCAGGAATCGAATCGGCCAACAGCTTTCTTTCAAGACGAGCCCTATTCCAAGCTTCACGTGCAATCATTAGATCGTGCGGTACTTCTTGAGCGATATATTGCCAATAGTCTCTTTGTAATTGGAACTTAGTTCCTTCGCTCAATTTCTCATTTGGCCCGGCCTTGAGTGCCGCAGCAACCTCTGAAACGACCACGGGAACCGACTTTCCTTTGCAATGTTCCCACCAGTTGGCAAACGATGCGCGAGGATCGTTCTCCGCCCTCTTACCGCTGATCACCATTGCATCCCACCAGCAAATGCCGCCAAACTGGGCCAGCGTCAGGTCATTAACAATCGTTCCCGCCGAAAGGTTAAGTTGGTTGGTCGTAATGACCAACCGATGCCAAGTTCCAGGCGCGGGAACACTTCCCATATTCAAATCATTCGCATCTTGAAACTCACCTTTATTCAGCTCCGTCAGATTCCCCCAAGCAAATCGACGTAAACCGGCCGTAGTCGCAAGCTCAACTAGCAGAGCTCTCGAAGGTTGATTTGAGTCCAATCTAACCATTATTTGCAATGCAGCGTTTTCCGGGACCACTCGCAAGGACAAACCTCCATCCATTTTCTCTTGATAATAATGCCCAAAGGCTTGCTTGAGCGCCCGCCGTCCCATCGGTATTTCCATTTCGTCAACCGTCGTCCACACGGGCGCATTACGCGACGTATTTCTGTTACTGGCTCCAAAAGGCAGTTCGTCGTCGAACCAAACCTCTTGAACTCCAATTGATTTTGTGACTCCAGCGGGATGGGACTGGGCCGGTACCTCTTTTTCCACCTCAGATTTAGCTCCGGGAACAGCGGTGGCCGCATGCGATTCGGCGACTTTCTGTAAGTTTTCTAACGCAGATTTTTCTATACTCTCCAAGCGCTTTAATTCGGTTTCCTGTTCTGTCGTGGCTAGCGACAAGAAAGGAGGTGTGTCAATCGCATTGCCATCCATCGCTGGATCAGCGGCATTGTAAAAGAACGCATACAGAGAATAAAACTCACGCATCGACAGTGGGTCGTATTTGTGATCATGGCAAACCGCACAACCACCAGTCAAACCCATCCAAGTTTGAACCACTGTACTGGTACGATCCACGGCATAACGAAAAAGGAATTCTTCTTTGATCGCGCCTCCTTCGCTGGTCGTCACGTTACAGCGATTAAATCCAGTCGCAATCAATTGATCTTTGGTGGGATTGGGCAACAAGTCTCCTGCCAATTGCTCGATAGTAAATTCTGAGAATGATTTGTTTTGGTTGAACGCGGCAACCACCCAATCTCGATAGGCCCAAATGGCTCTTACATTGTCCAAATGCAATCCATGTGTATCACCGTACCGCGCCACATCTAGCCAATGTCGAGCCATTTCTTCGCCGTATGAAGACTTTGACAAAAATCGATCAACCATGGCAGTGTAGGCGTTGTCCGACCGGTCGTTTACAAACTGGTCCACTTCGGAAATTGATGGAGGCAAGCCTGTCACCGTAAAAGCAACCCTTCGCACCAAGGTGTTTCGATCGGCTTCGTCTTGCGGGCTTAAACCATGTGCTAGCAGTTTCTTTAGTAGAAATCGATCAATTGGATTCGCTTGCCATTTGCCAAATTCTGTTGCTGCTGGCGGCACTTCCGGGCGCTTTAGCGTTTCGAACAGCCAGTGCCTTTCGAATGCCGCCCCTTGCTGAATCCATTTTTGAATTTTCTGCTTGTCTTCAGCAGTTAATTGATGTGTCGCATCGGCTGGCGGCATAACCAAGTCGGGATCGGTCGAGTTTATGCGTTGCCATAATAGGCTTCGTTCAGCATCCCCTGGTACAACCACGGCACCTGATTCCCTCTTGGCCAGCGCACTGGCCGCATCATCCAACCTTAAATTCGCCTCTCTCTTTTTCTCATCAAAACCGTGGCAGCGCAAGCACTTCGTACTGAGAATCGGACGAATATCCTGATTAAACGACAATGGCTCGTCAGCCAAAACGTGGATACCAATCCACAAGCCCCCCCATGCAATCACAGTCGGAACGACAAACCAAAAAGCTCTAACAGCCGACAACAAATAGGAAAACCGCAACATATTGGTAAGCCAATTCGTAAGGAGAGAAGTGAGGCAGGCAATGTACCGACGCCGGCTCGACGAACCGCTGGGGTACTCAGCGTTCTTGTGCTCTTTCTATACTGCTGATGAATTCCATTGTAACTATAGAAGTCCAGAATATTCCACTGCCCCAATCCACGATGAGTATTAACTCGAATATCGAGTTTGGAAAAACCAGCCACTGTTTGTCACTGCATCCAGCGATGTTGTCGTTGAATTATCGCAAGTCTTGTACCACGCGTGGACGCAGCGATAGCTGCGCAAAGCGTCCCGAAAGGTACTGAATGTTGGAAGAACATGGCATTCCCACAGGATGGATCTATACCATTGCATGCTACCGATATTTGTCCCTGAAGGGACGATTCACGCGGAATAAAAACTGCGCATCAAAACTCGCGTCAATATCAGACTTTTTACCAGCCCAGGGCAAGCTCGCGCGACCCGATGGGCTCGCGGTTAAACCTGGTTAAACCCGGAATTCGTAACGTTTTCCGGGTTGAACGATTTCGCTGCAACGACGCAGGTCGTCCTTCAATCCTGCAATAATCGAAAACAAACCTGATCACCAAATGGTCAAATAAAAAACGATCCCAAGCAATAAATAGAAATTGCTTGGGATCGTGTGTCTTATTGAAGTAGGTGCAGCAATTGCACTTCAACGTAAGGAAATTTGATTAGAGACTTCCTCCTGGCAAACCTCCCAGGGGATTGGCGCCCGGAAAAGTCGGAGCAGGGGCGTCAGTTGCAGTCTTCTTGCCAACCAATTCCGATCGCGTCAGCTTTAACTTCTTGAACATGCTGTCGTCAACGACATAATACCATTCAGAAAAACGTGCATTCAACTCGAGCACTTTTTTCTTGGCCTTCTCCAGCTTCTCATTGCGTTCATCAATCTTTCGCTGATTCTCTTTGGTTATGCGCTCTTTTGTGGCTTGCAGCCGTTCCTTCAATTCTTCCTCGGTGGCCTGGGGCTTTGGAGGTGAAGCCACCTCAGCGGGTTTTGAATCAGCAGCGGGCTTGGTCTCGGCTGGCTTTCCAGCAGGCTCCGGTGGTTTGCCGTCGGTATCCGGTTTGGCAGTATTCTGGGATGCTGAATCAGTGTTTGCATCGCTTTGGTTGGCATCACTCTTTGCTTCGTCACCCGCTTTAGGTTCTTGACCACTGGCGGCTGGCGTTTCAGCACCTGCTGTGGCGTTCACTGGTTCTTGCGGATCGGGTTCACCACAGCCGCCGTCTTTCGGTGCGTCGGATTTAGCTTCTGAAGAGTCTGTAGCCGTAGGCTCTTTGCTCTTCTGAGCATCTTGGGTGGAATTCGATTCGCTTGGCTCAGTTTTGGGCTGAGTCTCAGGCTTTGCGTCGGGAGACTTGTTTGCTTCTTCGGAAGGTGACTTATCTACTGCTGTTTCCGACTTAGTAGGATCTGAAGTCTTTTCAGTTCCTGCATTGTCCTTGTTTTCTACAGCGGGTGTAGGAGAATTGTTTTGAGCTGCTGGCACATCGACGGGCGCGGCGGGAATGCTACTTTGAGCGCCAACCGCTTCGGGATTTGCGGCAGCCTCCAGCTTAAGCATTTCTTCTACAGTTTCGGGCACTTTTTGAAGTTCTGGCTGCGGAAATCTGGATTCGTCTACTGTTGTTGTAACCAAGAGGTAACGCTGCAACCCAGTTTCACTTCCTTCAGCCTTCTTGGCGTCATTGTTCTGCAAGCGAACAAGCGTCTCGCCGAATCGCAGGGCGTAGCGAACTCCTTCGGTGGTTGTGATGGCAGTTTCACCACTCGAAGACAGAATGTCGGTTGAATTATCTGGTCCAGGCAGTGCGAAGAAGCCTTGCGACTGAAGGCTCATCAAGCTCTCACGGTTGTCCAAAAGAGTCTTATCAGCTTTTAGATCTGCTGCCAATCCCTTAGGTTTGCGCATCACATCCGCAATGACCAGCGACTGTACGCTGCTGCGCAAGTCATTAAGTTTATCGGATTTCAATTCATCGTCCGCTGCCAAGGTCGCCTCGACAGGCTTGTCTTGCACGTAATCGACCAATTTCTTTAGGTTCCATTTGCTGGCGGTCGTATCATATTCGCAGTCTGCATTGTAGGTATGACTTATAAATGCGCCTTGTGGTTGAACCGTAATGGCATAGTCGCGAATGGAAACAGCATTAATATCGAAACTATTTACACCCAATAACTCACCCTTAATCCACTTCTTGAAATCGGTGGTAAAAGGAGTCGTTGAAAGTTCAACCAAATAAACCGGATCTTGACTGGGAACACGAACGTATCGCTGGGATTCATTTTTGGCATCCTGTTTACCGATCACCAAGCTAGCAACCACGGTTCCGTCGTCTCCTTTGACGGTGACCATCATTCCCACTCCCTTATCGCCCACGTTTAATTTTTCGCTGTTGGGCTCGACGACTCCGTAGTAGCCATGCTCGCTTCGGTCCGAAGTGACAACCGCCAAGATCTTCAAATCGGTCAGGGGAGTCGTCGCGTCACGAACCTGTTCAGCGGCGTCGGCTGGATAGTCATCGTGCGACGGAATCTTCCACAGCTTGGTCGTCTTGTCCTTAGCAACTTCAAATGATTTGAGAGTCCCTAAGGTCTCGTCATACGTCGTAATTTCGAGCGAAGCTGCTTTATCGGGATCGGTAAACTTCGACTCGAAAACGGCTTTATTCACCATTTCGCGAAGCTGATCTTTCTCAGTAGTAGCCGACTGAGGTCGCGTGATAAACGCCGCCAGCAAACTGGTAATTGCAACTACGGCAAAAATTGCCGTCTTTTTACCTTCATTCACGGCAACACTCCTCTATAGATATCTTGATTCAATTGGACGTTATCTTGGTAACTCAGCGAACGCAAATTTGCCAGCGAGACTAGGTGCTGCAAATTGCTCAGCGTTTTTTAGCGTAGACGATTCTTGGAAATTCCTTCTCGCTCTTTGACACGGCGAGATACAAACACCGCGATTCCGACCAACAAAGGTGGTATGGGTGGCAAGAAGATGGCCAGCATCTTGTAGTAATTTTGTAACCGTAAAACTTCAAGGTCAGCCAGCCGGCGGCTGGTTTCAGTCCTCTGATCTCTATCCTTTTCTAAGGCCTCTCGTTTGA
Organism: uncultured Pirellulaceae bacterium; assembly: GCA_964625155.1. Classification (GTDB taxonomy): domain Bacteria; phylum Planctomycetota; class Planctomycetia; order Pirellulales; family Pirellulaceae; genus Aureliella. Next base: position 28,061 of record CAZVBC010000015.1, on the reverse strand, counting down.
CAGCCAGCTTGCGTTCAAGAAAAGCACGCTGCTGGACCATCTGCGTCGCTAACGCGGTCAACTCTTGCTGTTTTTGCACACTGGTTGCACCTTCTTCTTTCAGTTTGTTGACCTTTTGTTCAAACTCAGCCAGGGCTTTCTGATTTTCTGCTTCGACTTGCTGGATCGCATCATTAAACTCCTTTACGTAACCCCGTTGTCGGTCAAGTTCATTTTGACGATGTTCGTCAGCTCGTTCTTCTACCAACCGCAGCGTCGAATGTTGGGGTTCGTGTTTTCGTATTTCGGGGTAACCCGTCTCGCCAGCTAATACATCCATCACGTTAAGCAAAAAAGTTACGTTTTGAAATCGAAATCCAATTTCTTCGAACTGTTCCGGTCGTCTGCGGATATCCATAAAAATCGGTAGCATGCAATCAATGTCGGCGATATACACTGCTCGAATGGGACGCAAACGAGTTTCCGGTTTGGGCTCAGCTTCGTCTGCTTTCGAGGCGTTTTCTTTCTCTTTGCCATCGGTCTTTTGTTCATCATTTTTCTTGGCTGCTTCGCTCGGCTTGGCTGCCTCTTTGCCTTCAACCAAAACCCCAAGAACTTGTCGTCCTGTGGGCGGACCTTGAAATGCTTGAAGGTCAGCGGCAGACGCATCGCGGCGCTGCATCTGAGATTGAACGTCTGTGTACTTGATCGTTCCAGCTTGAGTACCAGTGCTGATTAACTCGGTAATTTTTAGATCATCGCGATCCTCATGCTTCACAGCACCAGAGAACAGGAACATCAACTCGCGCAGACCGGAAGTGATCGCGCTGTTCTCACTCAATGCATCCTCGGCTCCTTCAGCCTCTTCGCGAACGAATACCCATTCGTCCGAGGCATTGGAGATATAACGTAGTTTTGGATAAGGGTTATATTGGTGCCAAACGATGTCCGGGTTAACGCCCCCCATGCCGACGTCTTTGGGAATATTCAATCCCAAAACCCGCCACAGCTCCTGGATATCTCCTTTAGGCGTTGGTCCACCGCCGCCGCCAAAAGGGCCACCCGGTGCCGATTTGGGTTCACCCGTGCCGGGAATTCCTTGGAAACCAAAAGGAAATGGATCTTCAAAAATTGCCGTAGGCACTCCGGCTTTGACGGCCTCCACCAGATTCGTCAACTCTTGGGGCCCGAGTGATGACGGCTGGACGACCATCAAGACGTCAACGCGATCGGAGGAAATCGGACTGGTTGGATCAATCTGTTCCAATTCGAACTGTTTACCTAGTTCATCTAGGATTGGCTGCCGCGGCAACTGTTGAAAGTTGCCACTAGCCATTGAGAATCCTCCCCAGAAATTGGCGTCCGTGTTGACGACCCCCAGCTTTTTACGTTTTGGCAGCGCAACCGTACTAATTGAACGGACCAATTCGTATTCGACCGGAATACCATTTTCAAAGAACGGTACGACTACTTTTTCGAGACCGCATCGAAACGCAGCTCCCAAAATCACCTTCTGGTCGACATAGGCACCACGTTCGCGCACGCGCACTAGCTGTGGCTGAATCGAAAACTGCTTTTCCGCAAGAGTGGCCTCTTCGCTGAAGGCTTCCAGATCGTCGTTGATGCGTACTTGCAGAGGGACTTTTCGGCTCGCAGCCAAAGTCTGAAACTCCTTTAGCAACGTCACCAAATCATATTTAGTTTTCGCATATTGCTCTGGCACATCAGCCGACAAATAGGCGTCAACCACAATCGCCCGCTCGGGCTTGAGCTGCAAAATCAACTCTTTCGTCTTGGGGCTTAGCGAACTGACTTGGCCTTCGGTCAAATCGCGACGCAATAGATCGTTATTGCGCAAGAAAAAGCTGACTGCAAATACTGTCATGGCTAACAACAAGGTGCGTCCGAGATAATGCAGGAACATCGTATTACCGTTTTGTCCGCCCGACCAATGTCGCCTGCCGATCAGTACCATACAAAAGTAGATGCCGAAAGCCACTAGCAGCGAAAAGTATCCAATCGACGAAATACTCACCACACCTCGGCCAAAATTGTCGAACTGTTCTTTGATACTGAACATACTGATTGCTCGTGCAACCGAGCGAGTACCGACAATGACGTCAGCCATGGCCGCAAAAGCCAATGGTGCGTTGAACAGCGCGCCCAGAATGAATCCTACAGTCAAATTACTGGTTAAGAACGATGCCACCATGCCAATGGCCAGCATCGACAAACCAATGAACCAGTAACCCAGGTAATTCGCGATGAACAATCCGGTATCGATGTTCCCTTTCGACAAAACGACGAGCACCAAAAAGGTCGAGATCTGCGAGAAGACCAATGAGGCGGTATAAATCGAAGCTGATGCAAGGAATTTACCAATCACAATATCAAAGTCGTCTGCAGGGAGCGTCAGCAGCAATTCGTCCGTCCCCTGCCGCCGCTCGTCCGCCCAGATACTCATCGTGATCGCTGGTATGAAGAACAACATAATGATCGGGAACCATTTGTTGAGCTGGCTCAGCGTCGCTAAGTTGGAACTAAAAAACTCATGTGGCCAAAACGCCGCCATTGAGGTTAGCAACACGAACAGACACAAAAATACATAGCCTGTTGGGTTGCTAAAGTAGCCGAAGAAATTTCTTTTCAGAACAGAGTAAGCTGCCCGCTTGGACTTGGACAGCACTCCAGCCAACAGGAACAGCAAGGCTATGAAGACTACATCGATGACGAGCAGTTTGAAGATTGCCAGTATCGCCATAATTCTTTTCGTTATTCCCAATATTCGATTGTCAAAGTTGCCACAAATCTCGCGCCAAGCCGACAGCGCTCGCAAACCACAAGCTCCAACCAATGCGAACACGCCACTTTATTGTCTCGCGTCGCGTGTGGTCGAAAGTTTCTAGGCAGCTCCGGTGAGCTTTTCAAAGGCTTTATCTAAGTCAGTATTTACTTGCTTCAATTCAGCGATTGTGCCATCAAAAACTTTGCGGCCTTCGCTGATCATGATGACGCGATCTGCCATCGCTTCAACTTCTTGCAGAATATGCGTAGACAGCAGAATCGTTTTTGTCTCCCGCAATCGCCGCATCGTTCGCCGAACCTCCCGAATCTGGTTCGGATCCAAACCCGCAGTCGGTTCGTCAAGAATCAGCACATTGGGCTCATGTAATAGAGCCTGCGCCATTCCCACGCGTTGACGAAACCCTTTCGATAGCTTGCTGATCGCTTTATGAGCCACGCTGGACAAATCACACAGCTCAACCACAGCCTTGATGCGATCATTTTTTCGCTTGGGCTCCATCCCGCGAGCATCAGCAAAAAAACCCAACAAACTGATGGGCGTCATATCGGGATAGAGTGGCCCGTTTTCTGGTAGATAACCTAGGTGCTTCGAACCGGCAATGCGGTCATGAAACATTTCGTGACCAGCAATTTTGGCACTCCCTTCGCTTGGAGCCAAATAACCGGTCAACATCTTCATGGTCGTGCTCTTGCCTGCTCCGTTAGGACCCAGGAAGGCAACCAATTCCCCTTCGTATACTTTGAAGCTGATGTCGCGGGCCGCTGCAAACGGGCCATAGAACTTTGATAGCCCCTCAGCTTCGATCATCGCTCGTTTGTTGTTTTTGGCTTCGCCCATTACCCCAAACCACCTCCAAACTTATTGCTCATATTTGAAAGGACTAAACTTAACGCTAACACAGCAATCGAGAAAGCCCTCACACCATTGCATCCCACCATGAACTGCATCCCATCATGAGCTGCATCCCACCATGAACCAGCGCTCCCCCAAAGAATTGAAATCGTGTGTAATGTCGCACTAATCTCCGATTCTCACACTTATCGAGCAGACTCAGTAAAGGTCAAACATCTAACGGAAACGCATGGCAATTGAGATTGTTACAGCTCAATTCTAGGGATCGGGAGGTCGAATCGCCTCCTGAATCAATTTAGCGGCGGCTCGGTAGGAATCTCGCATCTCCCGATTCCGCGAACCCTAATTCTTAGCTGTGAATAAAGCACTAAAATCTAATGTTCGCATAATTACGCACACCCTGTTTCAGCGGTTCACTTGGATCATCTGGCCAGGATCATCCTTTTCTGATGGCTTCTGTTTGGCGCTGTGTAAGTAGCAATTTCTGATTACCTTTTTACAATTCGGACATTCGTCAACAAGTGGGGGAACCAAGAATGGCTTCTAAGGTTCATCATCGCAAACGCAAACTGCTCCACATCCGCCGGCGCTCACGACCGGGGGCTCCTCCGGGCACCATGCAGGTGGATCCACAAGCTGATCGTACCACGATTCGCGCGATCGGGTACTCAGCTTCCGATTTCGTGGAACTGGCTGAGCTTCCTGTTTCCGGAATTCTCCCTTTGTTGCACAAATGGCCAGTAGTTTGGTTAGATGTTTCGGGCTTGGGGTCATTAGAAACCTTGCAGCAGCTCGGCCAGTTACTCACTCTCCATCCTTTGGCGCTGGAGGATGTGATCAATGTTCACCAGCGGGCGAAGTTCGACCCTTATGACGAGAACCTATTCCTTGTTGCACGCATGTGCAATCCTGGAGAAAGCACGCAGACCGAGCAGATCAGCTTCTTTGTTAAGCCTGGCTTGGTGTTGACATTTCAAGAGCGACCCGGCGATTGCTGGAATTCGGTGCGGGACCGCTTGCGTTTTGCGAACGGGCGCATTCGTCAATCAGGTCCCGATTATTTGCTTCACGCATTGCTGGACGCAATTATCGATAGTTACTATCCAGTTGTGGATCAAATTAGCGACGATTTAGATCAACTGGATGCCGAAATCTCGGCCAGTAATCATACCGACCAAATCCGGCGCATTCATGATGTTCGCGGCCAATTGCTCGCATTGCGAAGGGCGATTCGACCTCACCGCGAAATGGTGAATGACCTAACTCGAGAGGATTCACCACTGCTGACCCAAGAAACTCGGCTATTTTTTCGTGACTGCTACGACCACGTAATACAGTTGATCGACTTAGTCGATACCTATCGCGAATTGGCTGGTGACATTCGAGATTTTCACATGTCGTCTACTAGCAATCGCATGAACGAAATCATGAAGGTACTGGCTATTTTTTCGACTCTGTTTATGCCGATCAGCTTTATCGCGGGACTTTATGGGATGAACTTCGATACTCAATCTCCCTGGAACATGCCAGAATTGGGCTGGCGCCACGGTTATTTGTTTGCCATTTCACTGATGATTGGAACCGCTGCGGCCATGCTGGTGTTTTTTCGACGCAAAATGTGGGTTTAATCGCCCTAACATCCGGGTCCAAGCGACTGCGGATTTATTTGCGAACCAACAACATCGCCTTGCCAGTCGTCGAAAATCAGGTTAAACTTCCAAACTTCTTTCAAATGCACTCAAATAGTGGGGCGATCGACTGGCCCAGGGTTTGGGCTGTTGAATTGTGGCTTAATAGGATTAGTAATGTTACTGCAACAAAAGACCTACGTGGCTAAAACGGGAAAGGTCGACCAAAAGTGGTTTGTTGTCGACGCATCGGATCGAGTATTAGGAAGATTGGCTAGCGATATTGCCATGGTTCTCATGGGCAAGCATAGGCCAACCTATACTCCCCATGTTGATACCGGCGATTTTGTAATAGTGACTAACGCCGAAAAGGTCGTGATGACTGGCAAGAAGTTGAGCCATCGGCACTATGCTTGGTACAACGGTTACACCTCGCAGAAAATGGAAAGTTACCAAGAGAGGCTGGATCGAAAGCCTGAGGACTTAATATTTCATGCAGTGCGCCGCATGCTCCCCAAGAACAAGCTTGCACGGCACATGTTGAGCAAGCTGAAAGTTTATGCTGGCACCGATCATCCGCACCAATCGCAGCAGCCCGAAGTTCTAGTTGTTGGCAACAAGTCCTGAAGATGAATTCGTAGGAAGTTATTAAGCAATCATGGTAGCAGCCAAAAAAGACAAGATCACGGGTGATTCGTTGGGGACAGGTCGGCGCAAATCTTCGGTCGCACGTGTCCGAGTACGCGCAGGTAGTGGCAAGATCGTGATCAATGGAAGGACCTTAGAAGAGTTTTTCCCATGCGTGCAGCATCAACGTGCGGTAACCGACACGCTTGATCACGTGGGGCAACGTGGAAACGTTGACGTAAATGTGCGCGTTCAAGGTGGCGGACTTTCGGGGCAGTCAGGAGCCATTCGAATGGCAATTGCCCGTGCATTGTGCGGCCACAATGAAGAATTATTCCAACCCTTGCGCGATGATGGATTCCTGACGCGAGATTCAAGGATGAAAGAGCGAAAGAAATACGGACTCCATGGTGCTCGACGGGGAACTCAGTTCAGCAAGCGTTAGTCTGGCGGTCGCATTACGCGATATTTTGCAAGCCCAGAAATTGCGCATTGTATTGGCGGAGAGTTGTACCGGTGGAAACGTCGCTGCAGCTCTCGCGCGAGTACCTGGGATTTCCGATTGGCTATGTGGCAGTTTTGTTGTCTATCGCAACGATTCCAAAGCGTCGTGGCTGGGAATCAATCAAGCGATTTTGGCTGATCCGCAAATCGGGCCCGTCAGTAGGGACGTAACAGAGTTACTTGCTCAGGCGGCACTTGCGAGAACTCCTGAAGCCGATGTGGCTGCGGCTATTACCGGACACCTCGGACCCGGCGCGTTGTCTGAATTCGACGGTAAGATTTTTGGAGCGATCTGCCTTCGAAAGCCATCTGGCGTGAGATGCGAGTCTCATCACCTTAGATCGACATCTCCAGTTTCGTTGAACGACTACCACAATCGGAGTTGCCGGTTACTGGAAGCCACGAACTGGATGCTCAATTACATCGCAAATTCAATTGTGGAACAAACCAAAAGGCAAACAAAAATCCCCGGACTGGCCGGGGAAAATTGCAATGCAGAAAAACCTGTTTGAGAAGTAACTACTGGGCAACAACCGCCTTTAGCTTCTGAATGTAATGGTGCTCGCCGCTGGATTTCAGCAACTTTGCGGCCCGTTTCTCTGCCTCGACTTTTTGGTCGAACTCAAATACGGCAACACGTTTGGCCATCTGGTTATAGACTCCCCAGTAGATTCTTGTGCGCGTTTCAACTTTCGACTTACGGCGAGGTTTGACGGTCGGCTCGGCACCAACATCGGCTGGTTCAGTTTTTTCAGCCCCTTTCTTTGCAGTAGTTTTTTTTACAGGTTTGGCAGGCGGCATTAATTTCGTCGCCGAAGACTTTGTCTTTACGGCGCTGGCAACACGACTGGCCATGACTCAAGCTCCAGAACAAGGGAGGGTAAAAGAATGCGGGAAGTAACGAGGACGGCAGACATCCTATCTACTTCGAAAAACTCGAAGCAACTATCCCTGCTCAGCAATGACTCTGGGCTGGCGTGCGAGCGAATTAACGCGGCATGTCGATCAATGAGGCAGAATAATCGCACGCTCCAACTAAGAGGCCAAGTGCGCAACTCGATTCCTCATGTCATTGCTCCTGCATTATACAGCAACCTGGGTCTGTTTCACAGTGGGAACCAAAAATCGACCAGTTTGCGTTTGCTGAGCCATACTCAAAACGCAATCCGCTGTGAGCAGTATTGCGACGACATTGCGAAGTTCAAGGCATATTCCGCAACATACGGAAACGAGAAAGCGAGGTTCCTACCGAGCTGCGGTTAAATAGACTCAGCAGTAGCATCGCCTTCCCGATCTCCCTGAATCTAAATTGTAACATCGCACCAGGCGTCAACTATCCGTCGAGGGAATAGAATTGCGGCGAGGAGGTGTACCATTACCAGAATCAATATAGGCTCGTCTTTGCTCTGCGTAACCCTTCGAAGTTGGTAAGTGCTCGCGCATCCACTCCGACAATTCATTGGCATTGGGTGGGTTTTGCCCTAGTCTTTCGACTAACCTTACCATAAATGCTCGGCACCAACCGCAACCTGTGCCTGCACTCTCGCAATCACTTAATTGGCTGGGGAGTTTGATCCGATTGATGCGTGCGAAATTGATGACTTTTCGCCATGTCACATGGAAACACAAGCAAAGCTCATCATCGGGTTGCATGCGAGGTGTCCTCCGTCACTCCCGCAGCGATAGCCTTGGCAACTCGGCAGGCAAGTAAGAAATCTGGAATATCCAAAGTTTCTTTCGAGGTGTGCACGTCCCTTTGCCCACAACCTAGAGTTACTGCTGGAATACCGTGCTTTACCAGCCAATTCGCATCAACTCCGCCGTTGGAAATCGCCAAATTCGGCTCGCCGCCCAACCCCTTTACAGTGCGGCAGACCATTTGCACGAGCGGTGAGTTTTCATCAAGCCGAAATGCCTCGTAATCGACCCTGCGCGTAATGTCTACTGAAACTGCGGTTCCTTCAGAACTGACCACTTGTTGGCACGCCGCGACAAAAGCATCGCAAATTGCGGATGCAATCTTCTCGCGAAACTCTCCGTCATGACTACGAGCCTCTGCTTGCACCTCCAGTTTGTCGCACACGACATTCGTGGCATTACCGCCATGAACAACTCCAACATTGCTAGTACCAAGGCTTCCCTTTTTGCGTACTAACCCTAACCAGCCGCTTCTCTTTAGATTAGCAATCGCAATACTAGCTGCTTCGATTGCAGAGGCTCCTTTTTCGGGTGCAAGTCCAGCATGTGCGGCCAGGCCGGTAAAAGTCGCGTAAATACGCTCGCCGCCAGTAGCTCCGATGGTCAACTTGCTGGCAGAGCCGCCGTCAAAATTGACCGCAAATTTTGGCTGTCCCAGTTTATCAACCGACATATGTCGACTTCCTTGAAGTCCAATTTCTTCCTGCACAAAGAAGCAAAGTGTCAGGGGAACGTGAGCGGCTGATTCTTCGACCAATTCCAAGGCTGCTGTTAGAATTGCGGCTACTCCTGCTCGGTCGTCAGCTCCCAATCCCGTTGTACGATTTGACGAAGAAATGACTTGACCGGTTCGTTTAGGTCGGCAGCCTACGCAAATAGGAACGGTGTCCATATGCGCTGACAGCATGACGCGAGGCGCACGCACGGTTCCCGGTAACTTTACAATTAGATTCCCAACCTGACCGCCACGAAGAGTTCGTCGATGAGCCGTGTCGTAAGTAATGCTCGATTTCGCAATACCGGACGCTAGAAGCTGGTCTACAATAAATGTCGCCACTTCTTTCTCTTCACAACTTACTCCTTGGATCGCCATTAATTCGGTAACCAATTTGAGAGCGCGTTTTTCGTTGACTGATATCATTTCAAGTTCCAATGCTGATCGTCGGATTTGCTTGGCCTATAATTAGCACGCCCTTTCCCATTCCGTTCGCGACCGCGATTGTAACCTGAGTCGACTGCATGCACGATCAACCCAACGAGAATTCTGCTGAACCACAACTACGCCAGCTCGCTTCGCCGGCACATTTATTGGATTTGAGCGACACTGAGTTGCGAGAGTGGCTTACACAGCGAGGGCAACCGGCATACCGTGGGCCACAGATCTTGTCGTGGATTTACCAGCGACGTGCGGAATCATTTGACGAAATGTCCAATCTGCCAAAGTCTTTGCGAGATCAATTGACGCAGGATTTTCGGCTGTGGACGACGAGTATCAGGACGCAAAAATCTGCCGAAGACGGAACCGAAAAACTGTTGCTTGAGCTGGGAGATCAAGGGCGTATCGAATGTGTGCTGTTGCGCGACGGAACGCGTCGATCGATTTGCGTATCGAGCCAAGTAGGCTGCGCAATGGGCTGTGTGTTTTGTGCCAGCGGTCTGGATGGTGTCGAGCGGAATCTGACGGCAGGTGAAATTATCGAGCAAATGCTACTGCTTCAAAGAATGCTCTCCAGTGAAGAACGTCTAAGTCACATCGTCATGATGGGTATGGGTGAACCTCTGGCCAATCTACAAAACGTACTGACAGCGCTCGAGCGTGCTAAAGACCCGGATGGGCTAGGAATCAGTCCTCGGCGCATCACCATCAGCACTGTAGGTCTGCCTCCGGCAATTGACCGCTTATCGCGTCACCAAACTCCCTTTAATTTGGCTATCAGCCTTCACGCTCCCAACGACGAATTGCGGACACGATTGGTTCCAGTCAATAAGAATATCGGTATCGACGAAATCCTTTCCGCCGCTGACCGTTATTTCCAAGTCACTGGTCGTCGATTGACTTTTGAATACGTGCTGCTGGCTAATCTGAACGATACGCCCTCCTGTGCGCGACAGCTTGTGCGATTGCTGCGGGACCGTACAAGCATGCTGAATGTGATTCCCTACAATCCAGTTGCTGGCTTACCGTACGAAACACCTTCTGCTGAATCGCTCCGCGCTTTTCGCAAAATCCTCTCTGACGGTGGTATCAATATTCAGATACGCGAGCGCAAAGGCGACCGCATCCAAGCTGCGTGCGGACAACTACGACGATTGCCGCTCCAATTACCTTTGAAGCAGGCCATGGTGGAAGGAAACTAACACATGGTCTTGTACGCCTTGTCCTGCCCCATGGGGCAAGCTGCTCAACGATAGTGCGCAGAATACTAGGTCATAATCGCCATCGTACGACCTAAGGTGTCCTGCTTGTTCCGATATTTCCCTCTGTCGTGATGTCGGGCCTTGTGGTTTGGTGACATTTTCACTTTCACAAAACAGTTTCGCCCTGACGTGGCTCTGCTGGTTGCTAGCTGAGTGGGGATTCGTTAGTATCCACTAACAATCAGGGAGTCTGAAAGTACGAGCGAAAGTCGTGGGTCGACAACATTTTCGTTTCGCATTTTTATATGGAAGGAATTTCTAGAGACGATGGCTGCACTAGAAAGCAAAAAAATGGCAAAGAAGAAATCAGAAAGCAAAAAAGAAACCGGTGAACCAGCAGGATTAGAGTCGGTGTACAAACGCGAGCCAGGTTTACGGACGACGTTGCAACAAATCGAAAAGCAATTTGGTGAAGGATCGATCATGCCCTTGGGAGGTGAAAACCTCCTAAAAATCGACGGGATCACAACTGGCAGTTTATCGCTGGACATGGCGCTGGGAGGCAAAGGTGTTCCAAGAGGGCGGATAATCGAAGTATTTGGACCGGAATCTAGCGGTAAGACGACCATCGCTCTCCATATTTGTGCTCAAGCTCAGCGCGCTGGCGGTATCGCATCGATCATCGATGCAGAACATGCGTTTGACCCTAGTTGGGCGAAAAAAATCGGCGTGGAACTCGATACCCTGCTTGTCTCTCAACCCGGTTGTGGCGAAGAGGCTATGCAAATAACGGAAATGTTGGTCAAGAGTGACGCTGTCGACGTTATCGTAATCGACTCGGTGGCTGCACTTGTCCCCAAGCAAGAATTAGAGGGCGAAATCGGGCAATCGCATGTTGGACTTCAAGCTCGATTGATGAGCCAGTCGATGCGCAAATTGACTGGTGCCATCGCACGCAGCAAGACTTGCGTAATATTTATTAACCAGATCCGAGAAAAAGTTGGAGTCATGTTTGGCAGTCCGGAAACTACGCCGGGTGGACGAGCGTTGAAGTTTTATGCATCATGCCGAATCGATGTTCGACGAGTTGGTGCGTTAAAGGAGGGTGAAGAAGTCGTCGGACAGAGAGTTCGCTGCAAAATCGTTAAAAACAAAGTTGCTCCTCCATTCCGAGTCGCTGAGTTTGACATGATGCACAATACGGGCATAAGTTACGAAGGTGATTTGCTGGATTTGGGAACGATTCATAAAATCGTCTCACGCAGTGGTGCATGGTTCAAATACAATGAAACGTATCTGGGACAAGGTAAGGAAAAGGCTCGCGCACATTTGATCGAGAATCCCAAAGTTGCCGAGGAAATTCGCACGCAAATTCTCGCAACCGGAGGATATGCCGGTCCAGAAGGAAATGCCAGTGACGTGGAAAGCGAAAGCGATTCAGAACTGGTCGATAGTTAATTCTCCAGCGACATTTGCGTTCAACTGGCACTGCGCAAGTAAGATGCAGATTTTGATTATTGAGTAAACTCGAACATGCAGTGGTGGGCAAATCAACGCGGGTGGAATTTCGGCTGGGTGCAAGCTCAGTTTTTCGTTCTCTGCGTCGTTTTGATCTTGCCCAGTACCTCCGTATGCGGGCAAACGGATGCGGGTTCTCAATCCAAGGCTGGTGTTGTAGATGGCTTGGCTTTGATTACTGCGCTGGAGCAAGCGGTCGTCGATGCAATTAGCCGAGCTGAGCAATCGGTTGTGGCAATCGCCCGAGTGCGCCGCGATCAAGCGCCTGCCAGCCGAATCGAGCAGTTTCCGGTGCTCGGCGCAGGACCGGTTTTCGAATCTCCTATGAGCTTCGATTATGTGCCTACCGATTTTGCCAGTGGCGTTGTTATAGCTGCGAATGGGCTGATAGTCACTTGCGCTCACGTGTTGGACGATCCGCGACGCAACGACTATTTCGTCTGGTTGGACAAACGTGCCTACAAAGCCACGGTCGTCAGCCGACCGGCCCGCGTATTGGCTTCCGATCCCTTTACCGATCTAGCCCTGCTCAAAATTGAAGCGGACGGCCTGACTGTAGCAAAACCTGGCGATGCCAATAAACTACGCAAGGGACAGTTTGTTATAGCGCTGGGTAACCCCTACGCCATCGCTCGCGATGGACAAGCGAGCGCCAGTTGGGGAATCATTGCCAACTTGAAACGCATTGCGCCAGTCGAAGAAAAATCGAATGGGACTGCAATGCTCACCAGCCAGCATCAGTTCGGTACATTAATTCAGACGGATGCGAGATTGAATTTTGGAACCAGCGGAGGCGCCCTGATCAATCTGCAAGGTGAACTGGTGGGGCTAACCAGTTCGCTCGCCGCCCTCAGTGGATTCGAACAACCAGCCGGCTTTGCGATTGCGGTCGACGAACTGTTCAAGCGAGTTACCGACTCACTGCGAGAAGGGAAATTGCCTGAATTTGGGTTTTTGGGAATCCAGCCTGATGAGTTGCGAGAGACGGAACGGGCGCGTGGGTTCAGCGGAGTGAGAATTCTGAGTGTAGTGGCGGGCATGCCTGGCGACCAAGCTGGATTGCGCAGTGACGACGTCATATCACAGGTAAACGGAAAGCCAATTGACAATCGCAATGCTCTCTTTCGTGAGCTCAGCCAATTGCCCGCTGGGGAAGAAGTGACGTTATTGGTTCAGCGTCCTCATCCACTGGGATTTGCCCTAGCAAGCATGACCATTAAAGCCACCTTGAGCAAAAAATATGTGGCCACTCATCTCCCTGCATATGCTGTCAACACGCCTCCCAAGTGGCGAGGGATGTATGTCGAATACATAACCGCTGTACCAACTGAACTTGCGCGCAACAGCCAAACGCTCAGACGAGTCAATCCGAAATTGGCAATTCTCTCGGTCGATCCCGATACACCGGCTTGGAAAGCTGGCTTGCGCGCCGGCCACGGCCTGATTTCAGTTGATAACCGACCAGTGTCCAGCCCAAAGGAGTTTCTGGAAATTGTGGGAACAATAAACGGAAGTGTTACGTTACAAGTCAATCGAGATGGCGACCGCATCGAGAATATTACAGTCGCTGAGCTACCTCAAAAACTGCCAGAATGAAGCTGAGTCGAGCGGCGATTGGATTTACCCTGCCAGCGGAGTGTTTGAGTATATCCGCTATTATTTTTTAGGGGTGGATATTTTGCTTCGTTACAATCTTGCGTCATCGGATCGCGAACAAGTTGTTGTGTCGCGACGCACTCTCACCCAACGCGTTCCCTCCGGGCACTAGCCGATCCATTAGGTCGGCGCTAAACTATGTGAGAGTTGTGCGATCAAAGTAGAATTGGGGATTGAGTTTCCCAATACTTGTGCTTCGCAGTTGAGAAGGGCATTAAGGCGAGATTGAGCGATATCAAATGCGTCAACGTCGAGTCATGGACTGGCTGACCTACGCCGCTGCGCGGTTGGCGATCTGTTTGTTGCAATCTTGTTCCTTGGAGGCGTTAGATCGCCTATGCTGGATAGGTGCCGGAGTCTTCGCGGACTGGATTCCTATTCGGCGGAAAATCATCGACGAAAATCTTCGGTTAATTTTGTGTGATAGTTCCTCGCAGGTCTACGCTCATCTGCGGCGATGCATGTGGCACCACCTGCTGTTGATGATTTGCGAGATTTCTTTGGCACCGCGCAAGATTCACCGCTGGAATTGGCGCGAGCATTATTATTTTCGCGACAAACAAGCAGCTTTTCGGTTGATGGTCGATTCCCGGCCGACGATCTTAGTAACCGGGCATTTCGGTAATTTTGAATTAGCAGGATTTGCTTCAGGTTTGTTCGGTTTCCCCAGCACGACCATCGCTCGACAACTGGACAACCCTTATTTGCACGACTACATCAGTCAATTCCGTAGCTTGGGAGGGCAACACCTACTAGACAAAGGGCAAGCTGCGGGTGCTGTGCAAGCACTGTTGGAAAGTGGTGGCACGTTGGCTATGCTGGCCGACCAACATGCTGGCGATAAAGGTTGTTGGGTAGATTTTATGGGTCGCAAAGCGTCTTGCCACAAGGGACTGGCATTGCTGGCCTTATCTTCGAAAGCACCGATGGTCGTCTGTTATTGCCGTCGCGTCGGGCGCCCGTTGAAATTTGAATTGGGAGTAACGGGGATCGCTGATCCAGAGAAGTCGGACTCTAATACGGATTCTGTGCCGGCACTCACGCAGTGGTACAACCATCGTTTGGAAGAGGCGATATCCTTGGCTCCACATCAGTATTGGTGGCTCCATAATCGCTGGCGCGACCCTCCTCAGAAAGTTAAGAAGCAAGTTGAACTACCTCCTGCTACACCGGACAATTAGGGGCGGTGAGGGGACGCACGGCCCACTTGCGACGCAGGAAAAACTCCCACAAGCCACCGGGGCGTTAAAAAAGGGTAGCGTTACAGTTGAAAGGTCGGCGAGATTCGTGATAGTCTGTTAGGCGGAAATCTGCCTCAACCCAAGACATTTACTGAGTGCAACAACATGGGAAGCACACGGCATCGCGCATTTTCGTTGGTCGAGTTGCTAGTGGTCATCGTCATTATCGCTATCTTGATCGGTTTGCTTTTGCCAGCAGTTCAATCGGCTCGTGAAGCAGCTCGACGAGTTCAATGTTCTAACAATCTTCATCAGATGGGATTAGCTCTACAGCTATACCACGGTGTGCACCTGAGGTTTCCTTCCGGCGTGGTTTATCCAAACCGTGCGATGTGGACAGCGTTATTGTTGCCGTATGTAGAGCAGCAAAATATGCATGCAGCATGCGATTTTAGCGCACCATGGACGGAAACATCTGCAGGGAACGGGAGAGCCTGTTCGACCTATTTGCCGGTCTATCGCTGCCCAAGTGCGGATGTGCCATTGCATGTCGATATTCAAGGTATCCGTCAGCGCGTTCCCGGTGCTTATCTCAGCGTAGGCAGTGGTACGGCAACGCGCGAATCGGGGACCGAACCGACTCATATGGGACGTACGGACCAAGATGGTACGATGTTCATTAACAGTTCTGTAAAGCTCTCGAGCATACTTGATGGCACCTCCAGTTCGTTGGCAATTGGCGAGTCCTTGTTTCGCGCAAACGTAACAGGCCCAGATCATACGGGTGTTGTACAGATTGTAGATCATTGGCAAATTGGGACTACGGACATCGCGCCAACAAACAACTTCGGGTGGTTTGGTGAGGTCTCGGAAGCGATCGGTTCAACTGGCGTGCGCATTAACGCCATCAATCATCCAGCGTTGTTTGTCGACGAGCGAGAATTGTGTTTCAGCAGTCTCCATTACGGTGGTGTACTGTTTGTTTATGTAGATGGTCATGTCGGCTTCATCAACGAAACCATTGATCAAGCGGTGTATTCATCGCTGGGCACGATTGCTCGTGGTGAAGTCGCATTTCAAGAATAATCATTAGTATCACGTTCGCGGGAGTTCATTCTTTGACGAGCAGAATTTGGCAGTTGGTGTTGCTTTGGTTGTCTCTCTGGGAAATTCAGGGAGCAGTCTGTTGGGGCGCAGATTGGCCGATGTGGCGTTGTACCCCTGGGCGTACCGCTGTTTCAGAGGAGCAATTGGGTGACAGCTTGCAACTGCTGTGGTCGAGACAACTAACTCCACGCAAACAAGCATGGGACGATCCTTTGAATCAGGATCTGATGACCTTTGATCGCCTGTTCGAACCAATTGTCATGGATGGCAAGATGTTCGTAGGATTTAACGATACAGATCGCGTTGTAGCCTACGATACAAATTCCGGAGCCCAATTGTGGTCGTTTGTGACTGATGCACCAGTGAGAATGGCGCCTGTTGGCTGGAACGGGCTAGTTTTCTTTACCAGCGATGATGGAAAATTATATTGCGTCAAAGCCGACGATGGCGCTCTAGTCTGGGAATTTCGCGGTGGCCCCAATGCTCGCAAGGCTCTGGGAAACTCAAGGTTGATCTCAGCGTGGCCTGCGCGAGGTGGAGTCGTCGTGCGAGATGGTAAGGTCTATTTTGCAGCAAGTATCTGGCCATTTATGGGAGTTTACATTTATGCCTTAGATGCAAAGACGGGTGCTGTTGAATGGGTGAATGATGATTCAGGTGAGCAGTACATCAAACAACCTCATAGCGCGCCGGCGTTTGGAGGTGTCGCGCCGCAAGGTGCGATGGTGGCAACCAAGGATGCGTTATTGGTGCCCGGAGGCCGCAGTGTTCCGGCTGTGTTTGATCGGCAGACCGGTGCCTTTCGTTACTTTGAAATCAATGCTGCGGGAAAAGGAACCGGTGGAGCTTTTGTCGCTGCCGATGATTCTTTTTGGTATGTTCACACTCGTGGAAAGGGAACTCGACAATTCAATTTGGCTGATGGTGTCAAGACGGAATTTATGCCAAACGAACCGGTGCTGAGCGATAACCGGCTTTTCACGGCTCAGCTCGACGGTAATCAACCAGTGGTACGAGCTTACGACGCTGATAAGAAATTGCTGTGGCAAATCCCATGTGATGGCCAAGGTGACTTGATTTTGGCTGGCAATCGACTGTATGCCGCTGGTCGCGAATCGATTACAGCTCTGGATTTGCTCGACCAAACATCGTCACCGACAATTGCATGGCAACTTCCTGTCAAGGGACAAGTCGAACGACTGCTGGCGGCTGACGGCAAGCTATTTGCGGTAACGCTGGACGGCCGAATAATGGCGTTTGGCACATCCTCAACCAGCACACCGCGAGAATGGCGTCCTGTCAACACTGAGTTGCCACTTGCCAAAGAAACCGTCACAGCAATCGAGGAACTGCTGAAAGTTGCACCCGCCGAAGGCTACGCACTTTGGTACGGTGATGCGCAGCAGCCGTTGGCACTGGGAATTGCACAGTCAAAACGGTTTGTTCAATTCGCGATTGTGGACTCTAAATTCGAACGCGTCAAAGCCATGCGCGATCAACTGGATAGCTTGGGTTTGTACGGGTCCTCGACCGTCCATTTTTCCAAGACCACAGAATTCCTCGCACCACCGTATTTCGCCCACAGAATTTTTGTCTCACCAGAGCTGACTAAGACCTTGGTCAAGGATCGAAGGAGTCTCAGTGACCTCTACCAGTCGGTCCGTCCGTACGGCGGTACGATGCAATTGCTTTTGAGCTCATCCGACCAAAGCATGGACGCCGATCAAATTAAGAGCATGCTGGAATCTTACGAGCTTGAGCAGGGCCAGGTCTCGCGCAGCCAGGACAGCATTGTCATCGTGCGAGCTGGACCATTACCTAACTCTGGCGATTGGACGCATCAGTACGGCGATGTTGCCAATACGCTCAAGTCGAATGATGCACGTGTCAAATTACCTTTGGGGCTGCTGTGGTTTGGTGGAAACAGCAACGTTGATGTCTTGCCACGTCATGGTCATGGTCCGCCAGAGCAGGTGATTGGTGGCAGGTTGTTTGTCGAAGGGATGAATTCGCTCAGTGCGCGTGATGTTTATACCGGACGTGTAATGTGGAAACGCGAATTCAAGGACTTGGGAACTCACGATGTTTATTTCGACGACACATACAAGGATACTCCGCTGGATCCTGCCTATAACCAGATACATATCCCTGGAGCCAATGGTCGTGGGACAAACTTCGTTGCAACCGACGATCGAATTTACATTTTGGAGGGAAAAGATTGTCAAGTACTCGACCCCGTATCGGGGAGTTTGCTACAAACGATTTCACTCCCGCAAGATGACCCAGCCAACCCAGTCCAATGGGCTTACATCGGTGTTTACAAAGACGTATTGCTTGGCGGGTTAGGCTTCGCAAATTACCGTGACCGACACGGTTTGCCCAAAGATGCCAAAGCGGCCAATGCAACCGAAGCAAAGAAGACTGCTTTCGGATTAAAAACGTTGGATCGATCTGCCAGCGCTGGCTTGGTGGCTTTTGATCGAGTTACTGGAAAACAACTATGGCGGTCCGATGCACTTCATAGCTTTTGGCATAATGGAATTGTCGCGGGTAATGGTCGAGTTTTCTGTTTGGACAAAAATCCTACTCAAGTGGAGGATTTGCTGAGGCGGCGGGGCAAATCGCTCCCTGAAACTTATCGAATTCTAACGCTTGATTATCGAACTGGGAAAACTATTTGGGAAAGTCGCGAAGCGGTCTTCGGGACTTGGTTAGGATATTCGGAACGCTACGATCTATTGCTACATGCAGGTGCTGCAGCCAGCGACCGACTCGCGGCCGAAACGGGACAAGGGATAGCTGTCCTGCGCGGTCAGGATGGAAAGATTCACTGGAAAAAAGAGTCACTTAAGTACTCAGGTCCGTGTGTTTTGCACAACGACACTATTATTACGAACGCGAATTCGTACACGGAGTCGGCCGGAGCGTTCAGTCTCATTAATGGTTCGCCACGACTGATTCCTAACCCGATCACCGGACAACTGCAGCCTTGGAAATTAACTCGCACCTATGGCTGTAACAGTATTATCGCCAGTGAAAACCTGCTAACGTTTCGTTCGGGCGCGGCCGGATTCTATGATCTGTCCAGCCATTCTGGAACGGGTAACTTGGGTGGATTTCGTTCCGGTTGCACGTCCAATTTGATTGTTGCGGGGGGAGTCTTGAATGCTCCAGACTACACTCGGACTTGCTCATGCGGTTACCAGAACCAAACTTCCTTGGCGCTTGTTCACATGCCTGAACTCGATCTTTGGTCGGCAAACCACCTCGCCAAACAACGTGGCGCTGGTCAGCAAATCGATCGTCTCGGTATCAATTTTGGGGCACCGGGTGACCGCACAGATGAAGGCGGCGTGTTGTGGATCGAATTCCCTGAAACTTCAGGGGACGATTCACCTGTGCCGATCCACATTGAAGGCGATGTGACCTATTTTCGAGACCGTTTGGTGAACGGCCCAAACACTCAGTTGCCGTGGGTTACAGCCTCCGGAGTGGAACGCGTCCAAGGCATGCACATCGATATGCTGCCTGCCGTGAAGACCGCTAAATTATCCGAAGGCAAACCGGTCGAGTCGGCTGAAGATGATGCTGAAGAAGATGCTCAAGGCTCGGTCGACTTGGCCAGCAGTGACCTGGAGTTGGTTAGTGACAGCACGCAGCAAGTCATCGGCTTGCGTTTTAACAACGTCAATATTCCGCGCGGTACTAAAGTGCGTTCGGCAGCGCTGCAATTTACCTGCGATGAGACGTCGTCCGATGCAACTCAATTGAATATTTATGGCGAAGCGACAGGTAACTCGGCACCCTTTACCGCTAAGCGCCATGACATCTCTTCGCGCGCGCGCACCACACAGTCGATCGCTTGGACTGTACCTGCGTGGACACAAGAAGGACAAGCAAACGCTGACGAGCGCACGCCCGATCTTGCGTCGATTATTCAGGCGGTCATCGATCGAACAGATTGGCAGCCTGGCAATTCGTTGTCGCTGATCATCACCGGTTCAGGTAAACGTGTGGCAGTTGCTGCGACGGGCAAAGGGACCACTGCCCCTCGATTGATCGTAGATGCGGATGAAGTCGTTGTGCAACCTAAAATTCAAGTAGCTGAACATCCTTATCGGGTGCGCATGCTGTTTGGATATCCTCAACCAGCAAGTCGAATATCAAACCAACCAATTCGCGTATTTGATGTATGGGTACAAGGCTCGAAAGTCTTGGATGATGTGAGGGTTGATTCAACTTCACCGCCAGTCATTCACACCATTGATCGTATCATGATCGGACGTGATCTCAATCTGCGCTTCGAAGCGGAGACTGGTGAAAGCGTTATTTCAGGCATTGAACTAACTCGCCTTCCAGGAGGTGCCGAATAGTGATCCGTCTTTCTAATTGCTGGTTCACGCTACTGGCGATCATGGCGAGCATCACGTCATTTTCGGCAGCGCAAGGCCAACGCGATTCCCAAGTGACTACCGCAATTTCCGATGCTGGTTTTGAGTCGATTTTTAACGGCAGTTCGCTGGAAGGCTGGACTGCGGTACCAGCAACCACGGCTTCGGATTGGACCGTAAAATCGGGAGCAATCGTCGGTGTTGGAAGTGCGGATCGACAGAACTACTTGGTTTGGCAGGACAGGCAACTGGCGGACTTTGAGCTCAAACTGCAATTCCGACTGTTGACCGATGGTAATACTGGAGTGGAAATCCGCGCCATCGAAGACGTTACTGGAAGGCGACCGTTTCAGGGTTATCATGCTGATTTCGGTCATGCAGAGATCGGTCCAAATGTTTTAGGAGCTTGGGATTTTCATTTCGGCAAACAGCGTCGCGAACATGCGTGTCCTCGTGGAACCATTTTAGAAATTGACCGACAAGATCAACCACAGACACTGATCGTCCCGGACGCGTTGACGAGCAAAGACGTCCATGATCGAGAATGGAACGACGTTCACATTGTCGCTCAGGGAAACAGCGGAAAATTCACCATCAATGGGAAGTTCGCTTCAAAATTTACTGATAACTATCGGCCTCAATCGTTTTCCAAAGGTGCAATAGGTTTGCAACTGCACGAGCGCGGGATGCACGTCGAATTCAGAAACTTGCGCATCAAACGATTGCCGTGATTTGAATAAACCCATTCATTCTCTACCTATCGGCTCAAATTTTGGTATCTTATCGCCACTATCGAATTAGTTAGCAACTTCCGAAGTGGCCAGCGAATGTGGGAGTCGAACAAGTGCGATTGTTATCAATTGTTTTGTGGGGTTTCGTCATCTCGTTGTGCAGTGCTGATACTCCAGCACCAGTTGATATCGCGTCACGCAGAGAATTATTCGTCGACGATGCGCTGATCGAGTCCATGAAGAACTCGCGTCGCGAACTCCATCATCCAGTTCCTCGCGAAGTTGCGATCGTTCACGATTCAGCCTGGGAGGGAGCGGGAAGTGCCTATCATAGCCTAATAACCGATGGCGGATTATTGCGATTGTATTATCGAGGATCGCCATTGGGAGTCGAAAATGGCAAGTTGATGCAAGGGCCTGAAGTCTATTGTTATGCCGAGAGTCGCGATGGAATCCAATTCTCCAAACCCACACTTGAGCTGTTTGAGTATCAAGGTTCAAAGCGTAACAACATCATTTGGAACGGCGTGGGAACACACAATTTTGCTCCTTTCCTCGACATTCGTCCCGATTGTCCACCAAATGCTCGCTACAAAGCGTTGGGAGGGCAAGCTAAAGAAGGAGGCTTGTTTGCTTTTCAATCTGCCGACGGACTCCGATGGTCGTTGATGCGCGAGAAACCAGTGGTGACGCAGGGCGCTTTTGACTCACAGAATTTGGCGTTTTGGGATTCGTCGGCGGGAGTCTATCGTGCATACTTTCGAACTTTTACTGGTGGCATCACGACCGACAAAGTCTGGAAACCCACCGGATTTCGAGCGATTCGCACAGCCACTTCGCGTGATTTTTTGACTTGGGAAAACGAAGCCGATTTGACTTATAAGAATTCACCTGCTGAGCATTTGTACACCAACCAGATTGCTCCGTACGTTCGCGCTCCTCATATCCTCATCGGCTTTCCAACTCGATATGTCGAACGAGGATGGTCTGCTTCGATGCGAGCCTTGCCAGAACTGGAGCAACGAGAGCAGCGAGCTGCTGCGGGTTTGCGGTATGGTACGGCGATTACCGAAGGGCTGTTGATGGCCAGCCGAGATGGTGTTCATTTCGAACGCTGGAACGAAGCTTTCTTGCCCCCAGGCCCGGAACGTTCAGGAACTTGGCTGTACGGGCACCAATATATTGCATGGAACATGGCCGTCACGAAGTCGTCACTGCCTGGAGCCAGCGATGAGCTATCATTTTACGCCAGCGAGGGCTCGTGGCATGGAAAAGGCAATGCAATGCGGCGATATACATTGAGGTTGGATGGCTTCGTATCCATCTCAGCTCCATTAGACGGCGGCGAAATGCTCACTCGACCAATTCTTTTCTCGGGTGATCGTTTAACACTTAACTTTGCCACCTCGGCCGCTGGCGACATCCGCGTTGAGATTCAAGATTTGGCGGGCAAAGCCCTGCCGGGCTATTCTTTGGCAGACTGCGAACCGATTTTTGGTGATGCTCTGGAACGATCTGTAACTTGGAGTTCTGGCACGAGCGTAAGTCGAATAGCCAATCAACCTGTCCGACTGCGATTCAACATTCGCGATGGCAATTTGTATTCATTTCGGTTCGTCAAATAACACGCATTGTAAAACAAAGTGCATTAGGCAGTTCAGCTAGGTGAGGACGTCGTTCGATTTACATAGCGACCAAGTTCTATGTGACAGGGTGTTCGCGGCTTGCGTGGTGGGTGGCTACTCACCTTTCCCACGTAGCAGTCGCTGATCTATTTGCTGACTTAAATCGATATCTGCCAATTCGTGTGCGTGGCGAAATACCCGAACAAGAATCGAGGGGTCGAGTCCCTCCAGTCTTTGGCGTCTCTTACCTTCGAAACGCTCAGCGGGAATTTCACGAATAAGTATTCCCGCTACTTGTTGTGGGAATTTCTTAGCAAGAAAGCGATAGATTTCCGGATCGCGTTCTCCGCTGTCTCCAACCAAAAAGAAAACGCGTTGCGGGTATTGAACCATCAGATCAGCAATAATTCCGGCTTTGCCCTTGCGCCGCATCGGCCGCCAACGTTTAAACATTTCATCTCGGATACGAAAATATCGCAAGTGCATGCTGCCAGGTGGGAAAATACCCGTCAAGCACAATTCTGCCAAAGGCTCGAACAATTCCCAAGGACTGCTCGATACATAGTGAAACTCGGCTCCTTGCGACTTCCAGCTCCCATACAGCTCAGCCATGCCCCCAACCGCTTCGAAGGGTCGCAGAAAGGTGTTGCACAGCATGTTTTGACGGCATGTCGAATCGGTGTTTTTGATGGTGTCGTCAATATCGCTGACGACACTGATACCGAGTGGTTTGATAGGACGAATCCGACTCGTTGAGTGCTCTGAATCGCTATCATGCGCGTGGGCGCGAATTAAACGAACTTCAATACTGCGATCGTTGGCAGGATCGCAATGCAGGACAGATTCCAACCATTCGCTGGAGACTTTAATCGAGCCGATAAACGAACCATTTCTCCGAGTTCGTTTCCGCAAGCGAAATTCTTTGCCGCCGATGTTCAAGACAATGCGTTTGCCTCGCACCGGTTTGGCTAAGAATCCGCCAATGCGTTTTCGAAAAACATCACTTGCCAATTCCTCAGGTGAAACCTTCATAGCCTTTTTCAGTCCGCGCAGCAGCAACCGTTTGGATAACGGCACTTTAGCCTCGCGAAAGACTCGACCATGTACGTGCAACTTCCATACGTTTCTGCGCGGGTCGAATGCGCCCAACGAAGGGAACAGCCTGGCGTGATCCACGGGCGACAAGTCCGCCTCGGCTGGATTTTTCCGCGATCTCATGCATCTCACCAACAGGTTTTCACTCGCAATATATGCGAATGAGTGAAGCGACAAAAAAACAATACCTTAAGCAGGAGCATATTAGCTTACCGAGCGCTGTTGAGCAAACATCCACCGGTATAGCTCAGGGGTTCGATACGTTTGCGTCCAACTATCGTGCTGTACACCAGCATATTCAGTGTATTTAGGTGATGCACCCGCCATGCGCAGCGCTTCGATCATCTCTCTGGAACGGCTAACGGGCACGACTGCATCCACATCACCATGAAAGGACCAAATGGGAACATCCTTAAATAGAGTCACTTTTGTGGGATCGCCGCCGCCACAAATCGGTACTGCCGCAGCAAAGAAATTGCTGCGTCTCGCCAATGCATCCCAAGTACCATAGCCTCCCATGGAAAGACCTGTAAGGTAAATCCGATTTTCGTCAACGCGGCCCGAATCGATGAAATCGTCAACCAGCTCAAGCACTAACCGCAGCGGCTGACTGATTGTCTCTGGCATGGTATTTCGCGAGCTCGACCAGTCAACTTCGACCCATTTTTGACCAGTTGGACATTGAGGTGCAATGACATAGCAGGGATACGTCGCGAGCCTTTCGGGGTGAGTGAATTCAGCCACACCGTGGATCAACTGATTGCAATTGTCGTCACCTCGCTCGCCAGCACCATGAAGAAAGACAACAAGCGGAGTTTGCTGGGCAAGCGCTGCTTGAGGTTTTAGCAGCCGGTACTTGAGCGTTGAGCCGTCGGTACCACGAAATTCGCAGGCCTTAAATAATTCCAACATCTTAACCACCGCTCCCTAGTTCATTTGCGCGTTTACCTGCGTGGGACTCGCCTCGCGCTGAAGCGCAACATCAACAGGCGTATTTGAGTGTAATCATGTAGAGTCTGCAGGAGAGCGGGCGCACGTAGTAAAATGATTTCACCTCAACGACGTAGTTCTTCCTGCATCCTACACGAATCGAATGGTGGCCAATTAAATCCACAGATGCTTTTGCTCAGCGTTCGCTACATTCCTTTGTTGTTTCGATAGCAATTCTCAAGAAAACGCTATACTAATCCGCGTGTTGCATGGAATAGGTCGGTTATTAATTGAAGAATGTGGCACATGGAAAAGCGCACACTCGAATCACCATTTCAATCAGTTACGAAACGCCGGCCAAAATTCGAATTGATCATGCTTCAGCTCTTGATCGTCGTGGCTGCTGGCACATCGTTGTTGATTTCATACGCCTCGCGAGTTCCAGCCATCATGTCAGATTTGAATGCATGGTTGGGGCGTCCCTCGCCGGTATTCGATCGCGAGGCAGCGCGTCAGACGCAGCTCGTATTTGCCCTCATGTGCTATACCGCTCCCCTTGCACTTGGGATTTTTGTCAGCCTAATGCAATTGGGAATCAACTGGGTGAATGAACGCTGGCGAAGTCAGCAAGAAGACGATGACGATCAATTTCGCTTTAGCTAATTAGGCATCGCCACTTTGCGCGCCTGAAATCGTCCTCTGCCTGGGGTGTAAAGAACCTGGATTGCAGGTGTGTGTGTTTTATCAACAGTTGTTCCATGCGTGGTCGCGGCGATCGCTGCGCGAGTCGTCACCTTAAGGACCGGATGGGCGCATCGGCTTCGCAGGTCCAATCAATGGGTAATCAAGTGGTGCGGCAAATGATGAGCCGAATTGAACCAATCTAATTGCCAGGTTCCATCGTTAAAAGCAAATCGAGAGATCGAAGTATTGTGAATTGGTCCCCATTCGCGGACGCCTCGCGATTTTGCCAGCAATTCACTGACCAGCAGATGTTTAAAATCACCGTGAGTCACTATTGCGTGACAGCCTGGGATGACAGCCAATTCGCTGTTGAACCACTCGACGACTGAACGAGCGCGCTGTTGAGCTTGGATGAATGATTCATAGGGACGCGATGCCCACCACCCGCTGCTGGAGATGGCCATGTCCACTTGCCAGCCCGGAAAACGCTCGCGAATCTGTTCGCCAGACATACCCGGTTGGCCAACCTCCTCCCCGGGCACATGTCCTTGATAGCACCCACCTTGCTCGAAAATATCCGCTCGGATTGTGACAGGCAAACGCAATTGCTTTGAAATTGGCTCGACCGTTAACATTGCACGCAGGAAAGGGCTAGCGTACAAATGGGTAACGTTTCGCCGTTCCAGCCAACGTGCAGCACAGTTTGCCTGTTCGATTCCCAAATCAGTCAGGCCAGGGTCCGGGATTCGCAGGTGTTCAGGGTTGGCGTTATTATTAGACTGTGCGTGCCGAATAAGTAATAGCTGTGTCATTTTCAGAATCGGTCAATGCTGGCCAATCGACCGTGGGAGCAATCTACTAACCACAACACCAGCCTATGCAAGAAACGCTCAAGCGGCTTTGGGAATCTGGTGATCTTGCAATATAGCCTCGACGCGAGCCACAATTGCTTGCTCAATCTTACCGCGAAACATCTTGGCTGTCGCCGGGATGCGTCCCATTAATGCCACTCGATCGCTCAAGACCGTCGCGTGACATTGGATCTGAAACCCATAAGCATCAAAACTGATGTCTAACTCGTTTCCATGCCACTGGCTTTGGACATGATGCACTTGGTCGCGAAACCTGACTTCCAGGGAGTCGACCATCTTGTGTAACCGGTTAACGGCGATTTCCTCACCTAGGAAGTGCGATACGCTTGTTTCAATCTCCATTGTCGTCCCCCAAAATCCTTTAAAACGAAGCAAGTCGACATAACAATCGCATCTACTGCTATACCTCGACCGCTCTCTGGTTACCAGATCAAATTTTCTGAGGAGAAAGCGTTGAATTAACAAACCCCGCAGCTTTCCCAACCTCGTATTAAGTTGAGGAGAAGCTCACAGAATTCAAATTGTTGTAGCGGTGGGCCTATTCAACGCTGGTTGCTGCGGCAGACCCAAAGACTAATCCTTGAGCGAAAAAGTGAATTCATTCTTTTCGCCACTTTCAACTGTCGCGGTCAGGCCGCTTGTTTCTTCGCGTCCATATTTCGTGGGAATTAGCGATTTTCCCATTTTCTTTACCATTGCTGAGGTCAGTTCCTCTTCACTTTTGAATTGGTAAGCCGGTACCGCAGTGATTACAACTTTGCCAGAGCCAACAGCCGCTCCTTTGTCCTCGCGCGTATTCCACTGAAATCGGCCGTCATCCCCGGTGGTACCGTAGGCCGCTGGCCCGTTGTCGGGAATAAAGATGACATTTGCTCCACCGATCGGCTTGCCGTTGTACGTCACCACGCCACCGGCATCAGCCAACTCGGGCCCGTCGGAGGATCCACATCCAACCAACAGCAGGACCAAGCAAACACATGTAATGGAACCGCGCAGTGCGTACATTTTTGATCGTCCTAAAACTCGGCCACGACTTGCCCGTCGGCACGACCACCCAACCGTTGATAATTACGATGGTCGATGTTTTGACTTACGAAATGGACGCTGCCGTCCACCAGCAGAAATTGGGCTCCACCAGTATGAAACGACTTGAAACCCCAAGAGTAGTTGTAGTTGCTGTTGCCAACACAAACTGGATTGCTGACTCGAGGAGTGGATGTGCAAGTGTTGAATTCGTTGATCGGAGTTACCGTCGAAGCGTGAGCGTTGCCCATGGCATTGGAAAACCACCATCCATAAGTTGCATGGGAATGACAATCGGGTCGCACTTCACCGACAAAGATAGTGTTACTCGTCCCATCAGCAACATCGCGCAAACGGATGGTCACTCCCCAATATGAAAACATGCCTGAGATACATGCGGGCACGTTGCTTCGTCCGTAAATCACGTCCGCTTGTGGACACGAAGATGGAAACGTCTGTGCAAAGACATTAAATGGATCACACGCGCTGTTGGTCGATGGCGTCGGTTGCGAGCCAATCGATCCAGTGTACGTTGATTGAGCCCAATTAGCCGTGCGCTTAAATGGAGTATTCGTCGCACCGGGAACATGTCGAGGCCATGAATCGCTGGGACACATTGCATAGGGTACCTGTTTTTCGCCCGCTTCGTCCCCGTCGGGCAAGACGATACGTGTAACGCTCCCCTGTACGCCACCGTAGCCTACACCTGGTCTTGGCCCGTCGAAATGAAGCTGACTGTAGAGAGCGGTTTGCTCCACGAATGCCAAAACTAACACTTGCCACCCTGACCGTCGCT
>CAZVBC010000014.1:0-37067 GCA_964625155.1 uncultured Pirellulaceae bacterium | reverse complement strand
CTAAGCGCTCAGCTTTCCAGCGGCTCGATTACTGATGCTGCGGAGATTCTCCAGCGTGAAAGCGAACTGGCCATTGCACTCACCGGCGCCGAAAGCACAGTTTCGGCGGTGCGCGATCAACTTGGTACCGACCCGCGCGCAAGCTACATCGATGCTACTCTACAAGAGGCAAAATCGAGACGTCTCGCTCCACCGCAAGACAGCGTCCTGCGTAAACAAGCTGCTGCAGAACTTGCTCAAACCGTAGACAACCGTTCCTCTAACGCGTTGCTGGCTTGCAAGCTGGATGACCTCGCTCAAGAATTCGTGTTCGAAGATTCCACGTTGGCAAAATCCGTATCCTCTAGCCTGCTGACTGCTTGGCAGTCCTCGCCACGGAACCTCTATTTGCTGACTCGTGCTGGCGAGAATATGCTCGATATGCAAGATGCGAGGTTGGTCGAATTGCTCGAACCGTCACTAGACGTGGCCGCACCGATGATGTCGATGCTGCGCCCTCGGTTGGCTGGGAGAGATCCTGCGGATATCATCGCAACTGCCACGCAAGCGATCCAGGAAGCGAGGTGGGCAGATGCTCAGACATTACGCTTGTGGTTCAATGTGCTCAAATCAAGCACAGCTTTTAGGCCAGACATGCGTTTGGTCAAGCCCGATATTATGGCGTTGCTGAGCACACGATTCGTTCAGCGATGGCGCGCCGATCTTGCGACAACTGTTTCAAATCCAACAACACCTAACCCTGAAATCCAGATCGAAGTTGTCGATGTGGAAGCGAGTTCGCATGCCGGAACAGCTAAAAGTGTTCTCTGGTACGATTACAACGTCGATAATCAATTTGAGTTGTTGATCGCTGGCCAAAAGCAAGTGCGGTTATACGCGACCCAAACTGGCGAAAGTAATCCCGGCAACACTTTACAATCCATCCAGCAATTGGATATCCCCTTGGCAATCGAAGGTATGGTTGCTGCGGACTTGTTTGAAGTGGATGCCCAAGGCCGCCCACAGGTTGTCCGTACCGTTGCTGATCTGATGCAACAAAAAAATGCTTCAACCTCCACCACAGCGAATCAGTCGGCCGACAACGTCGTTCTGTCGGCCAAGCAGCACGATACACTGCAAGAAGTGGTTGTTTGGGGCAGCGAAGGAGTGATGCTAATTACATCTCTGCCAAACGCTGACAATCCGCAGAATAGAAAGTTGTCACTTATCGCCGATGTACCAGGACTGTCCTCGTTGACAGGTGTCCGTAAGGTTGTTCCCCTCGACCTCGACTCTGACGGAGATCTGGACCTATTTTGCATAACTGATCAGCGAATGTATTTATTGCAAAACAATGGCAACCGAACCTTCGAGGATATTAGCCAGTACAGCCATTTGTCGGACGGAAATTGGTTGGCTACTGACGCAGTGGCTGCGGATTTTGACCGAGACCTTGATCTGGATCTGATTTGCACTGCAAACACGGAACCACACGTGATGTGCCTGGAGAATATATTGCATAGTCAGTTTCGGATGGCAGCACTGAATACCGATGCTTGGAAAGCGATTGGCCCCAGCCATCGACTGGCCATTGAAGAGCTGGACGGTAACGGATCGTGGGACGTTTGCGCGTTAAGTTCCCAAGGCCTATTCGCAGGGCTGACGCGTACGCTTGGCAGCGGTCAAGTCGTTAGTGGCACCGTTGAAAAAGTTGAATCCTCCAATGCCATCGACCTTGCTGCGACTGACTTTGACAACGATGGCCTTGTCGATGCCATAGTCGCATCGGCCAACGGTGTGCGGCTTTATCGTGGCCTCGGCACTGCCGGTTTCGACAATACAGACATTTCTCTGCTGGACAATTTGCGTGTGGACCAACTCGCTGCGCTGGATTGCAATCACGATGGGCGAATCGAGATAGCTGCGATTGCCGAAGGGCAGGTCAAGTTGATCAGGCAGACATCACCGATCGGAGATTTCGTTCAAGTCCGAGTGCGCGGAATCAATGATGTTAACGGTGGCGGCAGAATCAACCACTATTCCATAGGTTCTGTACTAGAGCTAACTTCACAAGAGAAATACCAAGCCCGAGTTATCCGCGAGCCGATGGTCCACTTTGGACTTGGGGAACAAAATCCATCAAATCTTCGGATCATCTTTAACAATGGTTTGACCCAAAATCTGACCAAAGTACCTAAAAACACTTTGGTCCACGAACGCCAGGAGTTGAAGGGGTCGTGCCCGTTTGTCTACGGATGGGATGGTGAGCGTTTTCAGTTGATTACCGATCTGCTATGGAATGCACCTCTCGGATTACAGATTGGTCGAGGCAAAGTCTTGCCAGACCGGCGCTGGGAATATTTGATCCTGCCCGGCACTCTGGTTCAGCCGCGCAATGGCGCCTATGAACTGCGCATCACGGAGGAGTTGTGGGAGATTGCTTATTTCGATCACGTAGCCTTAACCGCTGTAGACCATCCGCAAACAATCGACGTTTATAGCAACGAAAAGGTTGGGCCTCCTGATATCGCCCATCCAAAACTCTTTCACTCGCACAGCAAGGTCTATCCATCGAGTGCCACTGATGCATTTGGCCGAGATGTGCTCAGCAAACTTTCCGCAAAGGATTCGAACTTTGTCCAGCCTTTCGAAACGCAGATTTGCCAAGGCTTGTGCGAACCACATTACATCGAGCTGGAATTTGATCAATTCGAATTTGAAAAAGACACCAAGCTATTCTTAACTGGGTGGCTGCATCCTACCGATACGTCGCTAAATATTGGACTCGACCAAAACCCAGAGCTCAGTTCGCCAGAGCCGCCGTCACTGTGGGTGCCCAAT
Organism: uncultured Pirellulaceae bacterium; assembly: GCA_964625155.1. GTDB lineage: Bacteria > Planctomycetota > Planctomycetia > Pirellulales > Pirellulaceae > Aureliella. The sequence continues at coordinate 34,247 of CAZVBC010000014.1, read as the reverse complement.
GAATCGGGGCAATTTGTTTGCGTCAATCCATTTATTGGTTTTCCTGGTGGCAAGCCTAAATCGATCGTTATCGAACTTGGCAACCCATTTTTATGTGCTGACTGTCGATTGCGTATCGCGGGGTCACAGCAGATCTATTGGGACGAGGCCTTCGTTACGGCAACTCAAACGTCCGTCGAGATTCAATCGTCACTTTTGAAAATGACGGATGCCAGCTTGCGCTATCGTGGATTCAGTAAGTTGCTTGACAAGGCTGCCGACCAACCGCATTGGTACGATTACTCGCAAACTGACACGGCTCCTAAATGGCCACCACTGGAAGGCCCAATGACACGCTATGGATCTGTGGCGGATCTCCTGTTACAAGACGATGATCGCATGGTCGTCATGAGCTCTGGAGACGAAATCGTGATTCGATTCGCAATTCCCGATCAACCAGCCCCCGAGGGTTGGGTTCGAGATTTTGTACTCCACAGTATCGGATGGGACAAAGACTCCGACGTCAACACGCTGGCTGGCTACGGCTCGTTGCCATTCAAAGCGATGCTCTCATACCCACCCCCGGTCACACAAGCTGCAGAACAAGCCCGAGTGATGCAATTGAATTCATCCACTCTGATAAATCGAAACTCTGCTTCAACATTTTGGATCGACGGCCGCCGAGTGAATAAACCGAATGCAACACCATAACGCGGAGTCCCCGATTCGACACTGTGTTCCTTGCTTTTCGCGAATGCAAGACTTATCATCAGGCCCCTTTCAACTTCGAACTCAATCGGCAAAGCCCCAGCCGTGCACCGTACCATGCCGCGATAACAAGCATAAAATTGCATTAACTGTACCTGCCTCGACACCAATCTTTTCTAGGAGATATCATGACCAACCGTGCGATATTCACTAACACCCTATTTGTCATAACAATACTCTGCACCAGTAGTTTGTTTTCTAAAGAGCAAGAGGATTCGGTTGCTGCAATCAAAGCGGCTGATAATGCGAGAATTGCTGCCATGCGTTCTCGCGATAAAGAAAAATTATCAGCAATCTTCTCGAAGGATTTGCATTATGCCCACTCGACGGGTGTGGTGGACAACAAAGCCAGCTTCATGGAAGTCTTAGTATCTGGTCGAACCAAGTATTTAAGCTTTGAATATGACCAGCGAGAAATCAAAGTACCGGCACCAGGGATCGCCACCATAACAGGACGCGCCCGCGTGAAGGTGGAAACACCAACCGGAACCATGGAGAACCTTTTGAGCTTTTTGGCAGTGTGGCGGCTAGAAGAAGGTACTTGGCGGTTTCTGGCTTGGCAATCGTGCAAAGTCCCACCTGCCACAAATCCCTAACACCTTTTTTGGTTAGCAACCAAGGTTTGCTTCTAAACTTGTTGACGAAGGTTGTGGATCGCCCCAAGAGCAGTGCTCCGCGACCTTACAACTCGGCAGCGCACCATTAGCAGCGGAAGCCAGCCAAACACATGGTTGCAAATGTAGCAGAATCCTTGAAGGTTTCTGCTACATAGCATTGCTACTTGGACGTGATACTAATAGTCAGTGGCTGCATGCCTTTTTGCACATCGAATTTGATTCCCGATGTTTCAGGATCAGTAAATCGGGCAGCAACAACGGCCTTTGGCGCACTAGCCATCGAAGCTACCGCTTGGGCTTCTGTTCCCATCAACGAGTCCGCTTCACTTTGTGGCTTCATCGCCGCTTGGGCTTTTTCATCGATTTTGCTGATCGAAACCTTGTTTTCTCCAGGCGCGACGCGCACACTGAATTTGCCGTCTTTGTCGGTACTAGCGGTAGCTAATGCTCCACCACCTCCGCCAACAAAGGCCACGCTTGCACCGGCCAGCGGCTTGCCGTCAGCTTCGACCGTACCACTGACTTCGACTCGCCCATCGGCACCGCCACCACACCCCGCTTGGACAACTAATACCAAACCAACGATGCCCACCCAAGTTCGCGCTCGCTCGAACATTGTCTCTAATCCTCAAATATCAATCTAAATCAAATAGTGAATTGAAAAACCGAATACTCGGGACAAAGACCTGCGCATCCGTCCCGAGTTTGCTCTCTGCACGGTTAATTATTTCGAAGCAATGCTAATGGGCTATTGAGTTATTGAAGCATTGCGGCCATCAGCTTTCGCACCTAGGTTTTGATACGTAAGCATGTCGATCGTCTGAGACAAAAAGTGGACCGAACCGTCTCCTAGAACAACCATGGCGCCACCAGTATGCCTGGATTTGAATCCCACTTCGGTATTCCAAGTGCAACGTGCGTTGCAAGCAGTTTTGCCTTTCGAGAGAGCTGTCGCGACATCAGGTTCCGAAGAGTCAAAGTTAATCGGAATTTGAGTAAAGATGCCCCATTTATTGGAATGGCACCATCCCTGACGAGCATGATTCGACGAGTCGGCCCGAATTTCACCAAAGAAAATTGTATTGGACAATCCATCAGATACGTCACCAAATTTACCCGTATAAGCCCAGCCCTGACGAGTAAACGGACCTGCCGGATTATTCTGTGGGGTATTGGCAATATTGAAACTTTGAAAGGTCGAATACAGCGGGCAAGAGCAGGCTCCATTGTTGGACAACGCTGACGATGGTCCCATATTGAAAGTGTAGTTTGACGGCTGGATCTGGTTCACACCTGGCGATATGGGATCGTTCACATCCGAAGGACAAATGTAGGCAGCGACTCGCGCGCCTTTGAGAAACATTCCGCCAAACATGGTGGCAGGAAACCTCGCGTTGTTAATTGGCAGAGCAAAATCGAATTGGTCGTACAGTGCTTGTTGTTCAATAAACGGGAGAATAAACGCCAGGGATGAACCTCGTTCGTTGATCGGTCCTTCAAATCGCCCAATTGTGATATTCACAGTACCGCCATTCCAAACCGCACCGGGCGGAATGCGCTTGTTGGCATTTTCATAGTTGTGAATCGCCAACCCAATTTGTTTAAGGTTATTACTACATTGCATACGACGGGCTGCTTCCCGTGCCGACTGAACGGCAGGTAACAACAGACCCACCAAAACCCCTATAATTGCAATGACCACCAATAATTCGACTAACGTAAACGCCCCACGCCACTTGGCCAAACGCTGCATGATCGAGACTCCAAAACGAAAAGAAAAAAGAAGCTTACGCAATTGGTACACTGAGAAAACAGTGTTAATGCATTGTAAGTCTCCGTTTTTGGCCGTCAACGTGAATCGTCGCCTCACATCCCGACAGCACACCGAATTCTTGCAGTTTTAGAACATCTATTGCCGCTCCATCCATCGTCATGGATTCACGGGTTTGGCCGATTCAGAAAAGATGTAAATGACACCCCATACGACCTGGCACCAGACGTAGCCTGAAAACGGATGACTCGCAGTTCACTTTAAGGCTTGGATAATTCAACCAACAACCAACGCCGAAGGAACCGCAAACCGTGGATGCGTTCGACGGTTTTCTCAAAGCAACTGCCGAGAATAAAGGCTAGTGAATTGAAGCAGAGATAGCTGGGGTACTGTCCTGCATAGTCAATGGACTCGACTTGCAAACCGGATTTTTCGGCCAACCTACGGACAGTCCGCGCCGAATTTGAACGATAGTAAGTATCAAAAGTATCGTGTTCGGGCCTATTCTCGATTCGCTTCACAATGGTGGCGTGGTACCGATTGGGGATCATTTTGGCCGCAACAGTTGCGTAATGCCAAGAGTTGGGAGTCAGAAACAGAAAGCGTCCTCCTGGTCGCAAGACTCGTTGGATTTCTCGATAAACGGAAAGAGGGTCGGGCAGATGTTCCATGACAGCCCGCGCAATTACAACGTCCATACTGCAATCGTCCAGCGGCAACTTAGAAAGATCGCCCGCTATCAAATGCACGCCAACAGATTCAAGCTCCGAATCAAACTGCACTTGATCGACGCCGAAAGCCTGCTTGACTTGAGCTGCAAACCGGCAAGCTAGCTCTGCACCGTGTCCGCAACCAGCGTCGAGGAGCGTGCATTCTCGATTCAGTCGCGATGCAATCTGACGCTCGAAAACGACAAACGGATGCTGTTCTATCGGAAACCAACGTGGCAACCAACCGGCGACTCGAGCATTCGCGACGTGCATCATTTCTTTTAGGTCTCTAGAATAGTGGCGACCTGAAACGGATGCTGCCCGCGACCAAAACACAAAATGAGATCGCGTCTTTCAATCCGTAAGGGAAGACTCGCATCACTCGTCTAATCCCGCGCATCGTTCTGGTCGTCTCGCTCGTTCGATACCATACGTAGGGTCCCCACAGTAAAACCAGCCACGGTGAAAAGAACGCCAAACAAGTTCCTAATAGACCCAGCGTAAAAAGTGCTTGGGCTTGATCGTAGAAATATCTAGCGAACAAATGTTGACGGACCTCCGGAATCCTAGCCACAACTCTCGGCCAAATCATCAAGCGGCGCGAGTACAACCAGCGACTGATCGTAATCGGTTGAACCTCGTGATACACAAGCGCGCCCGCGGCAAAACAACTTTTCCAGCCGCTCCGTTTGACTTTCCAAGCCAGCTCAATATCTTCACCTCCCATCGGACTCTCAACGAGAGAATCGAGGTCTCGATCAGCGGGGAAACCGCCAACCTGCTCGAACACTTGCTTGCGGTAGAAAATATTGCACGCTTCGTAGATATGGTTTTCTTGATTCACAATGACCGTGTGAATGAAGACCCCCAGCTTGCTAACCGGGTCGGGCGCTGTTTGGCCTTGCACGATTCCAATCGTCGGTTCAAACGCAGCTAGTCCAGCGGTTAACCAACCTGCTGTAGCTTCACAGTCGCTGTCGAAAAACGCCAAGATCGGCGCGCGCGCATGCTGGGCTCCCAAGTTCCTTGACGGTCCTGGACCTTCCGGTAGTTTGCGAAAGAATCGGAGCTCGAAAGGTGCCTCCGTCATGAGAGCCTCTATCGCCCGTTGATTATCCAAGTCAGTTGAACTGTCAACCACGATTACTTCGAACTGGTTTTTGGGAAGATCCGTTTGGTAGAGCGACTTAACAGCGCGACAGAGACCATCAGTTCGCTTGAAGGCTGGAATGATAACGGAGACTCGGAGAATTTCCGGTTGGATCATGCGGTGGTCCCAGCACAGCAAGAAAAACTCTTCACCGCCTCGACGATACGTTCCAATTCCGCTGATCCTAAGCGACCATGAAGTGGTAAGCGCACGAGGCATTCAGAAATGCGTTCAGCCACCGGACAATCTCCGGACTTACCTCCTAAGTCTTTCCCTAATCTGGAAAGATGCAATGGTACGTAATGAAATGGACACGCAATCGATCTGCGCCGCATATGGTCGATGAACTGACTTCGATCTTCTCGAGTGGGCAGGATCAAATAAAATACGTGATGACTGTGTTGGCAGTGAGCAGGAGGAGTTGGCAAGCCGATTCCTTGCTCGGCCGCCCAGGTGTGCAATTCTGCCAGATAAAATTCCCATTGGGAACGACGAAGGTCTTGAATACTGTCGCTGGCCTCGAGCTGTGCAGCCAGCGCTGCGGCCAGCAAATCCGATATCTGGTAACTCGACCCCACGTCGACCCAAGTATATTTGTCGACGTGACCGCGCAAGAAGTGATGGCGATCGGTCCCCTTGTCGCGAATGATCTCCGCTCGATCGATAAACTCTGGATTGTTGATCAGCAGAGCCCCTCCTTCTCCACAACTGATGTTCTTTGTCTCGTGAAAGCTGAGTGTCGCGAAAGAACCGAACGACCCCAGCATTTTTTCTCGATACGTAGCGAATGGTCCATGAGCATGATCTTCGACGATTGGAATTCCATGTTCGGTGGCAATCCGCATGATGGTGTCCATTTCGCAACCTACACCACCGTAATGCAGCAGCACAATGGCTTTCGGCGTGTGCGCTGTAACTAGTTGCTCAAGCCGTGTTTCGTCGAGATTCAGAGTATCTGGGCGAATGTCCGCGAAAATGGGTTGAGCTCCTTGCAGGACGAACGCGTTCGCCGTCGATACAAACGTAAACGTGGGCAAGATGACTCGATCACCGGGCTTGATTTTCAGCAGTAGCGCGCTCATCTCGAGCGCATGAGTACACGACGTTGTTAAAAGAGTTCGAGTTACACCAAGCCTGCGTTCCAGGAACTCTTCGCACTGAGTCGCAAAACGACCGCCACCGCCGATGGCGCCCGATTGCAGCGCTGACGCCAAGTACTCGGCTTCACGGCCAGACGATTTGAATTGGTTAAAGCGAATCGGTGTCACACAAGACCTCTCGATAAACAGAAAGCAACGACTGAATATGATTGTCCCAGGCGTGGTTTTTGGATAGTGCAAAATTCATCGCGCCTGCCGCTCGTGCCTCTTCCGGGTCAGCCCACAGTCGATTGATGGCCGCCATCAATCCGGCTTGATCATTCTGCTCGACACGCGCACCGGCAAAGTCGAATGGCAAGGTCGAGACGATGGCACAACCAGCAGCCTTGGCGTAGATCAGCACCAGTGGATAACCCTCGGCTTTGCTTGGCAGCAAAAAAATTGAGGCGCGCGAGAACTGTTGGCGAAATGCGTCTCCGGTTTGAAAGCCGAGATATTCGATGTTAGGAGGCGCGGCGCGTTTGAATCGCTCTTCACCGGGACCAAACCCAAGAACTCGAAATCGCACATGCGGTAATGCAGCGGCTACTGCGAGGAGACTGTCGACTCCCTTGCGCATTTCAAGCTTGCCCGCAAACAGTACGATCTGCTCCTTCTCGTCGCACGGAGCATAGTTCTCAATGTCGACAGCCGGTTCGATGACACGTATTCGCTGCGAATTGACACCAAGCTTCAGAGCTTGTTGCCGATTGGAATCGCTGAGCAACACCAGCCGATCATACGGCAAACGCAGCAGATAGCGTTCCCACCATTGTAAACCGCGCCCGAGTACGTTGCCTTTTAAGCCACGCCACGCCTCTTCGAAAATACCTAGACATGTACATACTACGGGTTTGCCGATACGCCGAGCCGCCACGTACGAGGCTCGACAAGCATGGTAGGTAAACGTCTGCACCAAGTCGACCTTGCGCGCTTCCTCGGCAAACTCTCGCGAGGCCAAATATAACCGGTACCGATGCATGGGCAAACGCTTTACTGGCACACCTTCCCAATCATCTTGCTTGGGATCGCCTGCGGTCATGACCAAAACATCGATTCCAGCTCGCTGCAATTGCTTGGCCGTCTCGCCAACTAGATACTCACCGCCGCCAGCAAAATCGGGCGGAAACCATTGATGAGTCAATAATACGCGCATCGCTAGACGCTCCGTGCTCGAAAGGTGGCTGCCGATGACCAAGCCCGCTTGCCGCGTTCAGCAAATTGAAATCGGGCGGCTACTTGGACGTCCGAAAAGCCTGCATCTGAGATCATCCTTTCCAGCGCCGTCAGGCTGTAACTCCACCACAAACAGCCTTCGTCAGCTCCGTGATAAAACATCTGATACTTAGGCATATAAGGATTGTATCGATCCATGATCACCGCTGTGCCGCGAGTGACCCGCTTGAGATTCTGTAGCACAGCCACTGGGTTGGATACCAAGCATAGTAAATCGCTGCACAGCACGAAGTCGAATTCGCCTAACCGCTCGGGTGAGAGTTCGTACAAACTCATCGTCACTCGCTGGACTCGAGATCCCTTTAGTCGATGGGCAATTTCAAACCCGGCTCCCGTCCGTTGTTCTAAAATCTCTGTAGGCGTGGTGGCTCGGGCCCTGGGGGGCAAATCCAATTCACCGATCTTGGCCACATCCAATGCGACCACTTCTCGTGCACCGCGCCGCTCCATTTCGAATGCCCAAAAACCGTCTAACGTCCCAGCATCCAAGACGCGCATGCCTTCCAAAGATTCCGGAATTGGAAAGTACTGAACGTAGGGTCGATGATCGTATGCCCCTGGCGTCGTCAAGCCATCGAACAGCGGGATGGTATGATACCAGCGAACTTGGTTGATCTCTTCCCTGGCAGCTTCGTGCGCTGCATCAGCAACAGTCGGAGCGTTCAATTGAGGTGTGCCCGACACTCTAGATCGCAACGATTCACAAACACCGTTCATCAGCGCGATTACGCGTACCACTCGATAACTGAGCGGTTTTAGAAACCACAGCCAAAGTCGGCTCGAACGAAAGCCGTCGTCGAGAGCGACGCTGAGTTCTACACCGAATAGTTTGACCAATCGATGAGTCACTTTTTGTGCTCCTGCCGACGAGGTTTTAAGACTTCTTTGTAAACTCGCTTCAACGTATCTCGCAACCCGTAGTGGCGAATCAGGTACCCTATACGGCAAACTTTGTAAATCCAAGCATTTATTGTCGAGGTCGATCCACGAAAGATGGGACTAGGCTCGACCACAGTACCTTGATCGTCGATGATCCGCTGGACAAACTCAGTCGTCCGCTGCGACGCTCGCGCAAGGCTTAGTTCTTCCTGCGCGAATTTCAGTGCCGACTTACTCATGCTCTCTCGCAAATCACCGTTCACAAAAAGCCTTCGCAGATGTTTAGCTAGATAAGTGGCTTCGTCGACAGGCATCCCACTTTTCCTTGTGTCGGCATTATTGGCATCACTTTCGAGTAACTGTGTAGGTTTTTCGTCCGAGTCATCGGTCTCCGCGTCGTCCTCTTCGTAGATCGAGCCGCTTGGAGCGACTCCTTCGATCATCAACGGAATCTTGATCGCGATCGAGTCGGGGAACTCCGCGAACGTGCCCTGCTTGCTGACGACCAGCGGACGCCCCAGCGCAATCGCACGAGAGAGACTGGCCGATGTCTCGGCACCCGACGGGAAGCGAACATCAACCACCACGTCAGATGCTCCGATCAGCGAGGTGTAATCTTCTTTGGATACCCAGCCCGTCGCAACCACCGCTTGCTCGAGTCGCAGTGATCTTATCAGCTTGCGCACCGGTTCACCTAGCACACCACCTCCGACAATCAAGAGCTTCGAACATGCTACATTGGCATGTAGATCAGCGAATGCTCGCACGACGATGTCGATACGCTTGGTGTATGCGAGGGTGCTGACCGAGGCGACGACGAAGTCAGTTTCAGCAATTCCAAATCGCTTGCGAATATTTGAATCACGACGATGGTCAAGAGGCACGCCCATGGGGATTATTGCGAGTGGCTTGTCGGGAAAGACTCGCCGAACCAAATCGTGTCCTAGTTTGCTGTGAACGATTACCGCACGGCTGTGTGCGACCAGAGGATAAAAAAAAGAAAACGCATTTGGATCGAGCTGCCCAAGCTGGAGCTTTCGGGCCAATCGCTTCGCCCTACTTCCCCAATCCGGTCGCAAAACGTCTGCCAAGCTTGAAACCATTCCGTTCCTTAGCAATAGGTTCATAACCAAGTACTGCAAACAGAAATCGTGAAGTACCAAGATTCCAGGACAGACCTCCATACATTGAATCATGTAAGCATGGTGATCGTAGCTGTTCGCGATTTGATAAATGGCAGTGTCGTAGGCATCGCTGCGCCGCAGGAATTCAGAACGTGTGATGCATTCGAACCGCTCGGCAATCGATTTGGTGGAAGGTTGGTAACCGTCGTCGATGACCACGTCAATGTCCATGGATTCTGCGAGGTGCGGGAGCAATTCCTCGCTGTAATCGCTGAGTCCACTTTGCAAAGGTAATAGCGGTGTAAAAAATGCAACTCGCGGTCGCTTTGCCGCAACTAAGTTACGCTTCGCCATGGTATAGTGCCTCCAAGCGAGGGCCAAGCGATTCCCACGAGTAGGCCCGAGCATGTTCGCGACATCGCTGACGCACTTCAGGGCGGCGACTTAATTCTAGTCCCTGACGCATGGCTGCCAGCAAGCCTTCGACGTTTTGCGTTTCCTCTCCATTGGATTCGGGATCGAACAATACACCAGTATCTGGAGTTACGAATTCTGGCAAACCGCCGTGTCGCGTAGCTACTACTGGAGTGCCACTGGCCCAGGCTTCGAACATCACCATTCCGGCCGCTTCCCACATCGCAGGTAACACCAACACACTAGACGATTGGTAGAGCGCAGGCAAATCTCCAAGCTTGCCAACACCTAGAATTTCGATCGCGGATCGCGCGTCAGCATTTAATGGTTGCAGCAACTCGTTACGAAGTTCATCAGACAGGCTGCCTGAAAGACGCAGGCGCGCTTCCGGAATCTCGCGAACGAGTTGCTCAAATGCTTGAACCAAAACGCGAACTCCCTTGCGGCGCGAGTTGAAGTCGGCCACCGATAGGAAGCTCGGCCTGTCATCGGCAGGACCTGCCCCGAGCGGAAAATGGTCGATGCAAATCGGCACTGGCCACAAAACCGGCCTGACTCCGAGCTCTTCTTCAGCGACTTGAGCCACGAATTGGCTGATCGCGATCACTTGATCCGCGCCCCGAGCCGCTTGTTTCATAGCCCAGCGATCCGGCGGCAACCAACGGGAAAAGGCCCATAGAATCGGCGGCCCGTTTAACTGCAGTAACACGCGATGCTTGGATCTCTTGCGCGTAAAGTTGGCGGCCAAACCATCTGAAAAATACATGCAGTGTACGATGTCAGCGTTTTGTGAAGGTAGATGACTCATGCAGGTCAGGAAAAAAGTTTGTAGCGGCGTAACTCGTTTACGCAGCAGTGACGGCACCCAATGTTGGCGAGTTACGATTCGGATGGGGCCATCACTCTCAGAATTTGTAAAGGAAGTGGTACGTTCGCAAAACGAGGAGCGATTTTCCTCAGCCCCTCTGGGTCGAGAAGATATTAGTACAACTTGATGTCCACAACTGGTTAAATAGGTCGATAGGTCTTCGATATGCCGCTCGGCACCGCGACGTACATAAGGCCAGCAGTAAGGATTGGTAACCACAATCCGCATCGATTTACTCCATGTCACTCTGAATCATGGTATGGCAAGAAAAGCGGCACGACACCAAGTGCCTTGCGTCTCGCGATTTGAAGGCAAGGAGAAGACGCCTGTCTTGCGAACTTCGCTAAAGCCGGCGTCACGAACCATCTGTTCTAATGCATCTTCACTGAGATACCACCAAACGCAATTGACCGTACCGCTGGCGTATGCCGCAGTCTTCCCAGGTAAGGTCGGATGAAAGGCATCCACGATAATAGCTTGGCCCTGAGTAACCTTGCGCACGTTGGCGAGCGCCTTCATTGGATTCTGCAAGTGCAACAGGACGTCACTAATGAATACGAGATCGAACTTGCCGAGATTATCTTCGCAAATATCGTAAAGATTAACCGTCTTGCGCTGTACGCGAGATCCCAATGCCTTATGGCAAAGTTCGAATCGAGCACCGGTAGCTTTTTGCAGTTGCTCGTGAGACCAGGACTTGCGTACTTCAACGGGCAAGTCAAGCTCGCTATAAGTGGCTACATCGACAGCAACAACTTCTCTAGCACCGCGCCGTTCCAATTCAAATGCCCAAAAGCCATCGAATGTAGCTAGGTCGAGTACTCGCATACCTTCCAAACTCTTGGGTATCGGGTAATTTTCCAATTTGGAGCGGTGATCGAAGTACCCAGGCGTGACAATACCGTATGGCAATTCAATGGTGTGATACCATTCGTCCGCGAATACTTGCTTGAATAACTCCTGGCCATCTGGAGATAGATCAACGGGACAGGGCGGTGGACTACTAGGCGACGCAAACGCTTTGCCGTTCGACTTAACTGACCTTCGTCGCAAGAACCTGGCATATTTGTCTGGCAGTTCAATCAGTATGCTCACTGGTCCAAGATTTACTCGGCGAAACCCCATTTTTTTACCCTTCCCAGATTTTTTACGCGTTCTAATATTTCTTCATAACGTGGACCAACGACTTGCCAAGCGAACTGTTCGACTCGTTCCCTGCAGTGATCGGGAGTCGCAGGATCCCGAGCTAAATTGAGCGCATCGCGAAGCGCACTTGCAAATCCATCCACGTTGTTCGACACGATCGAGTCGCTTGGGCCAGCATCAAACAATCGACCGATGTCGGGGCGGTTTAACAACTCGGGTAATGCTCCTTCATTTGCTCCGACAACGGGCGTGCCACAAGAGAGCGACTCAAGCACAACCATGCCAAACGACTCCCAACGGGAACACAGGACCGTTACGGATGCGGAACCATACAACTCAGGTAGATCTGCAACTCGTCCAGCTCCCAGAAATTCGACGCTCGTGCGATACTGCTCCTCAACCAGATTTAAGAGTTCACCCTGTTTCTGCAGAGTTGTCTGACCTGACAGCCTCAGAATTGCGTCTGGTACGTACCTCTTGACTCTGTTGAATCCTTGCATCAGCAATTGCCCACCCTTGCGCTGGTCATCGAGCGCGGAAGTGCACAGAATCACAGGTCGTAAGTGACTGCGATTTCGATTCAAGCGAAACTGATCGAGGTCAACGGGTATGGGGACGAGTTCGCCTGCTCGTGCAAAGCGCTGAACGAGCTGGTCCTGCATATACTGGCTGATCGCAATCATCTCATCGCAAGTCCGCACGGCGGCGCGAAAAATTCGCCCACCTGTACTGATCGAACGAAAATACTGAATCGGTGTGTGTATGGCGTTCACTAACAATACACAAGGCACCCCTGTAACTTTGCGGGCCATTGACGCCACGACCGAGTCCAGAAATGTGCCGCAGAAGACGACGTCGTATCTTCGCTTGAGCAGCGAAGGGAATAAGGTAATTGGAAAGGTATGAAACTCCCAAATACCAAGCTTGCCGAGCACTGGCGTCCAAAGCTGTCGATGGTACACCGATTGATAACCCTCGTTGTTAACCACTTCGCCAGGACCGGGCTTGGTTGAGATGATATCCACCTCATGCCCTCGGCGAGAGAGAAACGTGGCTAGCTCGTTGACAAATCGCTCGAGCCCGCGCCGCACATAGGGCCAATTGGTAGGAGTGGTGATGGCAACGCGCATGCTATTTCAACGCTCCACGGGACTCTCTGGTATTTGTCGATGCATCGACTTTACCATCAGCGACCAGCTCCAAACACGTCATCGACGCACGAGGTAGTTCGATATCAAAGGTCGGGCCAGGGACGGGCAGAGGAGCTTCAATGACACGGATCTCTTCAGGCCCGCCAGCGGAGAATCTAGGATTGCGGTCGTCCTCGATCTGGTTGGCCCACGGGATACCGCGTGCGAGTCGAGTGCCGGTATTTGCATCGATCCCCGTTCCCTCTAAACGCCAAAGCCTTGCCAATGAGCTGGGAGAGAAGCCAACAATTGAAACTTTGGCTTGTACGGATCGATCGAAGTGTCGATTGATTGCCATGATCGTCAATCGCTTGCCATCCGTGCTCTTCGACGAGACAGTGGCCAGGTAGGGAACTTGCGGTATGGCGTCGACCAAGCCAGCCGCTGGACTGTCGTACGTTTCTACTTTTACGCTCGATCGCACCAGTTCGGAAGCAAATCGTTGAGTATAAAGCTGCAATGCGTAATAGGGGGCCTTCGCGCGATAGTTCCATTTCCCTGCTGGAGTATTCGCCAGATGATCATCCGAAGTTCCGATCCAACCCATAAAGCCGACTCCGTTCAAGGTAAAAAAATTGGCGACCTCCATCGACGGTGCCTCGATGAATTCCTTCATAGCACAACCCACGAACAGAGCCGATCCGAGTGTCTTGACGTGATCGACCAGCGCGCTACTAGGCTCGGGATGGAACAAAGGCCCCCACTCGGTCACCGCTAGCTTAATATCGCGGTGCGGAGCCAGCCGTTTTAGTTCATTAGCGATCGACTGCAAACTGTCTCGAATTCGCAAAGGAGCTGCCAACATGGCTGCATAAATATTTCGCAGATTTTCACGAGGTTGTTTGTCGATAACAATGGGCGCATAGGCATTGTGAACAGCCAATAAATCCACTTGGTCAGCGATCGCTGGCACGACTTGGCGATTCCATTGACCGTCGGCGAGAAACGCGTACTGGCCGCGATTTTCTCCACCGATAGCCATCAATTTGATAGTCGGATCGACTTGACGCATGGCCGCCGCGAATTCTCTGTATCGCTTGGCGTACTCTTGAGCCGACATGGCCTGCCCACGTTGATCTCCAGGATGTGCACCGGCCATGTACAGTTCGTTTCCGATCTCCCAATACAACACCTTGGCACTCTTGTTATCGTTTCTCTTTTGACCGTTGACGTACTTAACCCAGTCAGCAGCTTGAGCGGCTGTCCCGGTCGAAGCGTTCACCGTGATCAACATACTCGCGTTGACTTGATTAGCAAAATCCCTAGCTTCGTCGGTTCCAAAATTGTGTTTGGATTTAGGGCCGCCTGGCAGATGATCGGCTTCGGGTCTGCGATCACGCGGGCCGATCCCTTGCTGCCATTGGTAGAAATCGGAGAACCCTCCGCCGGGAAAGCGAATCAAAGATACTTGTAAATCGCGAGTCAACTCAACCAGTTGCGGAACGGGCTGTTGCTGCTGAGCATCCCACAACAAATTGGCGTCGTAAATCCATTCCAAGTTCGTGCCGTACAATGTACGTGGAATCGTACGCACGATTTGGCTCGCATCGATCTCAACGAGAGCGTCGATCGGTCCTGACGTCAGCGAGCGCTCCATAACATCCTTCGTAGTTGCCTCCGGCCCGAACAACAGGTCCTCAAAAAAGGCTCTACCGGACGTTCCTTCAGTCCCCACAACTAGAATCACGTTTTCGACTTGAGCTGGGATTTTCACGGAACCGAACGCATGCTCCAACTTTCCGCGCGTGTTCGACTTTTTGAGAATCAACTGACCAGCCACGCCGCCTCCTTTGCGTTCCAAGAAAACGCCGAGCACCGCCAAACTCTTACCTTCAGCCCCCAACCAACCGGACAAAACCAGTCGCTGTCCCTGGTACTTCTTCACATCCAAACTCTGCCCCAGCCCCAGTGGACGATCACCTCCATTCTTTGAATTCGGAGCCAACACCAAAAGCGATTTGCCATTGCGGGCCAATTCGTTTGAAACCGCCACAGCCCCCTTATTGACCGCGTCGGGGTCCAAGTACCAACCCTGCGGAGGCGAGCCGCCTTGTTCAAATCCCGGATTCACAATGAGATTCGTGGACGCCTCGATCAAAGGCGATTCGGAGAGCCAACCGATAATCGCCAACAACATGAAACCGCCACAAAATAAAAATGCACAGCGTTTGAGATTTCGAATTAGGCTCATATCGCAAAGATCTCCCAAACATCCGGATCAGACTGCCTTTGGGCGTAAGGAAAAGCAGTGAGTCGTTTCTGTATGCAAAGCAATCGCTTTACCGTGTGCCCATTAGGTCCGAGTCGACGCTGACTTTACCC
The DNA here is from genome assembly GCA_964625155.1 of uncultured Pirellulaceae bacterium. GTDB lineage: Bacteria > Planctomycetota > Planctomycetia > Pirellulales > Pirellulaceae > Aureliella. The sequence continues at coordinate 18,934 of CAZVBC010000014.1, read as the reverse complement.
CACGCGGGCAATGCCATGCGGTGACGAAGAACGCAGAATCTCATTTTCCCCTACTCTCTTAGTACAGTGGGTACAGCCGCTGCGATTGAGGCGAGTAACGCAACTGTCAAGAACGACGAATCGAGCCACAAAGTGTATTCGAGGAACTGTTGACTAGCTACGGCCAACAAACCAACTGCCAATCCAAAGCCCAAGGCGCGAATGGTCGCCAAACGATGCCTCAACAATTGCAACATACGCCAAAGTACTCCAAATAACAGCCAAATAAACGCAACAAGACCAACCCACCCGGTCTCCGCCACGATCAATAACCAGACGTTATGTACCAGCACTCGCATACGAACGTATCGCTCGGACATGAGACCTCGGAAAATAATCTGTTGGTCCCACTCGGGTGCAATGCGTGCCAATTCCTCCTCGAAATTGCTCATACCGATACCGTGAGCCGGATTGCGTTTCCATAATTTGATTGCCTGTTGGTTTAGATCACCACGAGCATCAAACGATTCACGTAAATTGCCGCTGATGCGCCGCGCGATCTTGTCGCGCAGTGGAATCGCCATGCATGATACTGCGGCTAACGCCATCGCAGCCAGTCCGATAACCACTTGAGGTTTGACGAGCCTGAGTCCGATCAAGACGACAGCCGTGACCGACAACTCAATGACCATCAAAACCCAGGCCGTGCGTGACATGGACCCTGCCAAGGCCCCAACCATCAGTAGCGCCACAACACAACACGCTTGAGCATGCCATCGTTTTTGAAGTCCCGCCGCCAGGACCATGACAGCGGGCAGACACATCAACAAGTAGGAGGCAAAGGCATTTGGATGGATCAACAACCCGGCTGAACGGACGAATTCTTCACCGGGTAGCACACTAACTCCGAACCGCTTGGTGGTCACCTGTACGATACCGAGAGCCGATTGAGCACCAACCGCAATTAACAATGCAATGACCACCAGAACTAAATTGCTCTTGGTAAGGTTATAACGCAGGTATAACAGAATGAGTCCAAACCTCACGATGCGCAACATTTCAAAAACAGTCCAATCACTGCGATTTGCTTCGCTCCCGCTCCACAATGCGGCAATGGCAAAGGGGAGTAACCACGGCCACCAAGGGCCAGCGACGGCAGGAGTTGCTCGCTTGCGGACCGCGACTTCAAACCACCAGATAACATACAAGACTGCCAGCAGAACATCCGAAACGACACAGTACGGACCGTGAAATCCATGCTCACCTGAATCCAAGAAATAGGTTCGCGGATACGGCAACACGCACACCCACAGCATCAAGCAAGCTTCGCGCACGCGACCAAGTTTCAATGCGAAGATTCCCAGTGCCACGATGCCAGCGAAGGCTACTAAGCGGCGATTGGTTAGTGATTCGCTGAGTGCGATCGCGACTGTGCACGCCAGTAGACCAATGACCGCCGGGAGAATCAAGCCGAAAGTGGCGTTCGCTCGAGGTCCCCAACTGCTTGTTTCCGGATAGCCAGTCGACATGTTAGAACTCCGTGAGGGAACCATGTCGTTTAGCTAAGTGCGTCGACCAAGCAAACGCCGCGAATCCGATCAAGGGCATCGTCAACGCGAACGCAGTCAACTTGATCATCGGCAGCGTAACATCACTCAAAGCCGCCCCTTGCAACAAGGCGAATCGCATCGCCTCCAAAGCATGCGTCAACGGGATCAGCTCGGAAACAACTTGCAGCCAGCCTGGCAACACCGTTGCCGGAAACAGCACGCCACCGGCCAAGATGACAATGTATCCCACCAGAGTCATTACGGCTTCACCTCGCTTGATGATCATTACCACGCTAGCCCATAGGATGCCGATGCCCATGAATGCGGCCACTGTCAATAGAAAGACGACCCCGGCGACCGGGATATTCGCATCGCCCAATTCGACGCCGTACATTATCGACCCAAAAATCAAGTAGATAAGAAATCGCACAAAGCTGAAAAAGTAACTCCAAAGTGATGAGAACAATAAAATCAACGGCAATGGGACGGCTGACATCAACGTCGCTTCCAAGGTGCCAGTCAATTGACCTTCGCGAATCTGAGTTGCGAACGTCGTCAAACTGACTCCAACACAATCGCCCAGCGCTATGCCCACTAACAAGAATGCCAGGAAGTTGCCTCCAAACGGAGCCAAGACGGGGATTTTCTCTGGACCAAGGGTCTTGCCGATAAAGTAGAACAATCCCAAGATGACAAAGTTGCCCAACAATTGCACCGCAAATGAAAAACGGTAGGTCAGTGCGATCGTTGCGTCCCGACGAAAAAACTCCCAAGCGAGTCGTATCATGGTTGCTCCGCAGGAATTCGATCGTTGAGAATCATCGAACAAAACACCTCGTCGAATCCAGCCTCGAGGTTGTTGCAACTCTCGATCGTCAGACCGGCCGCCAGGATCGACTCGAGCGCTCGGTTCAGGCCATCGCTGTCTGGTACCGCATGGATCTCCAACGACCTGGCGCCATCACGCGCCGGCTCTTCGAATATTTCATAGTTAGATCGTCCGTTCGAGACCGAACTTGGCACTGAGGCTGAACCGCTCACTCGCAGTCGGTGAACATTTATCTTTCGAGTATGAAAACGCCTCCGAATGTCATCGACCAAGCCCTGTGTCAGGATTCTGCCTTTGTTCAAGATCAATACGCGATCGCACAATTCTTCGGCTTCGGACAATTGATGGGTAGCGACGATATGCGTTTGCAAAGGATGCCGCTTGCGATTCTCAATAATCCATCGTCGAATGTTTTGCGAGCTGAGCGGATCGAGGCTGCGCGTCGGTTCGTCGTACAACACAACTTTTGGCTCCGCTAACAGACCGCGGGCGATGGCCAACTTCTGTTTCATTCCGGCCGAAAATTCTTGATAGGGCCGATGCGCAGCTTCAGTCAAATCGAGTGCGGCCAAGAGTTCGTCGATCCGATCATTGCATTGGCGCTTCGAGAGTCCGTACAGTGTTCCGAAAAAGCTCAAGTTATGGTGCGCCGATAGTCGCCAATAAAAACTCCGCTCATCACAGGTTACCAAGCCGATCGAACGGCGCGCGGCGGCTGAGTGTGTGCTGACATCGAATCCATTAACGAACACGCGTCCGGTCGTCGGTGTCACCAAGGTCGTTAAAATTTTTAACAGCGTCGTCTTACCAGCGCCGTTGGGACCAAGCAGGCCAACCGTCTCGCCACAAGCCACGGAGAAACTCACCGAGCGCAAGGCAATGGTCTGCCTGCCTGTTCCAAAGAGCGAAAGTTGCTTATAGGATTTCGATACATCTTCGAATACGACCGCCGATGTTTGACTAGTCGCGGGCAGGCATGTGCCACTTGAGATAGTGCTCGCTTGAAATGCTACTGAGTCAGCCATTTTTCCATCCAACTTGGAACCGGGTTGCGATGCTGGCGCAAAATCGTACCGATCAACGCAATATTAAACGCCGCTAACTGACTTCTTATTTGCTCAAGCGTCTCAGTTTGTGTTTTACCAGATTCGACGACCAAAACCATTCTCGGTACCACCGTCGCCGCCTCAAACGTCTCACCGGATTCTGTGATGGCCGGAGCATCCACCAACACAAAATCCAGCTTTTCGGGGAGCAATTCCATCACCTTTTTCAGCGATCGTACAATTGCATTCGATCGCTCGCCAGTAATCGCATCGCTCAATTCGACGACCAAGTCAGTTTCATGGGCAAACTCGAATGGATCCACCGTCGGGACAGAATTCGAAGTTACTGAATCGGATTGTGCGGAATTTTTGCTTCGACGCGATGGAGAGATTCCGAACCAGCGACCGATCGACCATCCTCGTCGTCGCGCGCGCAAGCGCACGACCAAGATACGGAAACCGAACGTCGATCGAAGCTGCCACGCGATTTGGTCAACAACTCCCGTGACACTTTCCCCAGGACGCGTACTCGTAAATACGACGGAGTGAAATTCTCCCGACTGGCAAGATTGACCGAGCCGCAGAGCAACCATTCGGCAGGCTTCATTAAATGCTTGCGGCATGTCGAACAATCGACTCCAATTCAGAAGCTGGAATGATCGTTTGCGAATCGCCACGTGGGCTGCGCGCAACTCGCTGGGTAACAGCCATGGTGGGGACACCCAAAATTCGTTCGAGCATCGCCGCAGAGTAGACTCGATGGTCAAAGAATTCAGCCACCGATACCCATAATACCGCCGCCAAACAGCATGCTGCCACAATGATTCCCACCAGTGTAATCTTGCGCATGCCTGTCGGACCAATGGCATCGGTTGCTCGTTCCACAACCGATACGTTGCTGACCTGGCGTTCTTCCAGGGCAGTTTGAGCCAATGATTCGTCGAGCTTTTTTCGATAGAAGTGGTAAGTCTCTTCGCTCACCTGAACTTTGCGGCGCAAATCAGTCCATTTCATCTGTTGAGCTTGCAGATCGCTGAGTCGAGTGCGCAGCCGCTCCCCAGATGCGATGTATTTTTCCAGAACGGCATTCTTTTCTGTGGCTGTGGCTTGTAGGTTGGCCTGCAACATGTCGCGAATCGTCCGGTACTGATCGCGGTTACTAGCGATGCGCCGACTGGACTCCACTTCCAACATGCGTAACTTATCTCGTTCGCGCTGCAACTCTGCTAGCTGCGCCAATAATCCCGTCGCAAACGACTCGTGATCGAAGGCTCCCACTGCCGCGAAATTCGGTTCGGCTTTTTTCGCTTCCTCTTCAAAGCGGCGAAGCTTCTCCTCAGCTTCGTCGGTCACCACCTGAGCTCCGCGAGTCAATTCATCGACGCTGGCTAATTGCTGAAGCAAGAGCTCTTTTTGCCGTTCGAGCAATTGAATGTCTGCGGATTGTTCGAGCGATTGCAGTTCCTTCTCGGCAGCGCTCAAAGCATGTTCGGCCTGCATGACTCGTTCAGTGAAAAACGGTGAGGCGCGGCGATCACTATGGACTTCTAATCGATATTGTTGGTATTCGTCCAACAATTTGTTCAGTACCATGCCGCCTCCTTGGCGTACTGGTAGAGTCATGGTGACGACAATGACGTTGGAGTCCTTTTGGGAAATAACATTCATGCCCTTCTTGATCATGAAGATCGCCGTGTCGCGTTCTGAAATGCGTTCACGCAATCCCACTCGAATCAATTGCTCGTTGAGCCAGTCTTTAACCATTTTTGATAACTTACGAGCATAGTATCGAACGCGCGCGACGAGTCCTGCGGGTACGGGATCTGGTGGTCCTGGCTGGTCCATTTTAAAGTGATCTACAACGCGTTCTACCAGTACCGTACTTTGCAATATATCGATCTCGGAATTGACGTCGTTTTGGCGATACCCCAAGACCATCGGTGGCATACCAATGACGGATGTCGGCGGCGCCTGTTCCCGGCCCAGTTTAACTAAAACCTTGGCGCCAACCAGGTAACCATCATCGCGTATGAACATCAGCCAGCCGAATCCGCCGAGCAACCCAAAAAACAGAATCGTCGCGATGCCCCACTTGCGCTTCATGACGATGAAGACAAGTTCGTACAGCGTAACATTGGGTATTGGTGAATCCACGGCTATCGGCCTCAACATGCGGCTTTACTACAATTCTCTGAGTGCCGTTGTAGTATGATCCGCACACAACGTAGAGTCCACGAATCGACAGTCAATTGGTCCACTTTCCTGGTGCAAGCACTTGATCAACTAAGGGAAGTATTGGAATTCAGGCCCGGAAGTTATCCAAAAAAATCATCTACGGAGTAATTTCCTTGCCGTAATTACTTTGTAGACTGGAGAGGTTTATCTGCCTTCCTGTTGAGCAGGGGCAGGCAATACCGCTTGGCGACGAAATCTGAAATGTGGTCGCAATTTATGAACAACATGTTCTTTTTGTTGACGTGTTGTTGCCAGTTGGTCGATCGCATCGTCGACTCGTTGCACAACGTGATCCCATTGCAGGCGTCGAGTCTTGTCGAACCCTCGCCTACCCATTTGTTCACAAAGCTGAATATCGTTTGCTAAAGCGGACATGGCTGCTGCGAAAGCTTGTTCGTTCGGTTCGCACAAAAACCCATCGACACGATCTTCAATCGTTTCACGCGGTCCGCCGTTGTTCACAGCCACCACGGGCTTTCCAAAGCTCATCCCTTCTAGCGGAATGATCCCAAAATCCTCGTTGAATGGAGTGAAAAGTACCGCTCGGCAATTGGCGTACAATTGCGTCAACTCTTGATCGGATGGTGCAATGCGAAACTCGATGTTGGGACACGACTGACCCAGTTGTCGTAATTCGCTAAGGTACTGCTGGCTTTTCTTGTCGACCATGCCAGCGACGATCAGTCGAAAACCACCCAACTCGGGTTGGTTCCGTACCATCCGCTGAAACGCTTGAATTCCCAACGCGACATTCTTGGTCCACATGATGCGACCAGGAAGCAAAAAATATGGCTCCCAAACTTGGCTCGGCTGCGCGCTACTCAGACAACTGCAAGCAGGTAAGATTTCGATCGACGATGGTAAAGCGAGACCACCGGCGATCGCGCGCTTAGCCGATTCGTGGCTGATAAAAAATACGCGATCGTAGCGCCGCCAAGCTTGCCGATCGACGAAGCGAAAGACGCCTGCTCCGCTCTTCAATATCCAGCGTCCCATTGATCCCATGCGATCGAGATAACGTTGTTGATAGTGCGTGTCGTATGCGATCCTCAAGGGTGTGAGGCAATAACACAACTTCGGCAGCGGACCACTGCGAAATACAGCCAGATCACCCAACCCCTCGCACAAAACCATCATCGCGTCGTATTCTTTTAGAGGTAAACTCTGACGCAAGATTTTCCAGCCCGCCAATGCGACACTCGATAATTTACGATCGACCGAAACAGAAGGTAAGGTCACAACCTTTCGATCGCGGAATTCTGGAAACGTCGCTTCTCGATCGAAATGGTTGGTGAAAATGGTCCAGTCATGGCGACTGCGACCTGTCACCTCGATCAACACTCTTTCCGCCCCACCAGTCAAATAGATCCAGGGATAGTACGCCGCCACTCGCATGAACTGTGTTTCCTAACCTTGCTGATGCTCTGAGGCGACTAGTTGCTGATCGAAAAAATCTGCATACCATCGAATCGTTTTTCTCAGGCCGCTTTGCAGACTATGCTCAGGTTTCCAGCCCAGTCGCACGCGCGCTTTTTCACAGGATAGATAACTTTCGCAAATCTCTGGAACTGTTTCGTTGAGCACTACAGGCTTCAAGTCGGTACGATCCATCAACTCGAGAATTTCGTTAACCAGTTGCAGCACGGGCATGCGTACTTCAAGACTGAAGTTGAATATTTCCCCAGCCAGCGTTGGGTCTCGTGCGAGCGACTGAGCTAATACAAGATAGGCAAGTATCGCGTCTTGAATATAAAGATAGTCTCGCACCGAACATCCATCGCCACGAATGTGGAATGATTCCCCAAGCATTGTCGAACGGATGACGCCTGGAATAACGCGACTGAAATTCGTATCGCCACCGCCGAAAAGATTCGCGCAGCGTGCAATGATCGTGCTCAAACCATAAGTCTGAGCAAAACATCGGGTTGCCAACTCGGCGCACTTCTTGGAAACGTCGTAAGGGTATCGGGCACTGTCGACTTCGTCCTCGCGATGCGGCAGTTGGTTCGACGTTCCGTAGACACTGGCGGTTGACGCCACGATAACTCGAGCCACATTGGCATGACGGGCCGCTTCCAGCACATTCACGGTCCCCAAGGCATTAAGTGAAAAAGTACCTGCGGGATCTTGATACGCCTGGCCGACGATCGACTGGCCGGCCAAATGAAATACGGTATCAATTGAATATTGCCGCATCGTTTCCATGAGCCATGGTCGATCCGCTATATCACCGAAAACCGATACCAATCGAGCTTGGTTTGCTAGGCCAGGTGAGCCGTTTGCAGCCTTCTGCTGGTGGAACACGGCGACTACGTTGGCTCCCAATATTGTCAGCTCTCTTACCAGCCGACTTCCAAGAAAACCGGCTGGACCGGTAACCAGTACAGGTCGTGACTTCCAAAACGAGACATCGATCATGAGGCCGCGCTCTCCGCCGTGCGCGCTGCTGGAACCAGCAATCGACCACTGCGAATCTCCCAGGGTGGGTCGCCGGATCCATAGATCTTTTCCATTTCCTGCTGGTCCTTACTCGAATCCATCGACTTCCAAAAGCCATCGTGCTGGAACGTATACAACATTCCGTTGCCTGCCAATCGCGGCAATATGTCGACTTCGAGGTTATGGCCGCTCCAATGATCAAACACTTCCCGGTTAAAAACGAAAAAGCCCGCGTTGATCCAGCGGTCTGGAATAATGGGCTTTTCATGAAATTCCCGCACCTGTCCCGAATCGTCGAACACTAGAGTACCGTAATTGGATCGCAGACGGACCGCCGTCACGGTGGCAATTCCTGAATGTGCGCGATGACAATCCAGCAACGCATTCAAATCAACATTTCCCAATCCATCGCCGTAGGTCGCAAAGAACTCATCCCCCAGGTATTGAGCGCAGCGCCGTACTCGATCGCCTGTATCCGCATCATCGCCCGTATCCACGATGCGCACATTCCATTGGGTAAATCGGTCCGAGAAGTAATCGAGGAGAATCTCCTTGCGATGCCCAGCCGCCAATACAAAATCGGTGATACCTTGTTCCGCATAGATCTTCATCAAATGGACGATAATAGGAGTGCCACCGATGGGCATCATGACTTTGGGAAAGTACTCTGTAAATGGATACGATCGCGTGCCCTTGCCTCCGCAGAGGATGACAACTTGCATAGAACACCTCTTGATTAAAAGCCATGGTTTGGAAGTTGTAGAATGTCGTTATTCGCTCAGCGAAATTAACTCAACGTTCGCCAAACACTCGGAGACTTGCCTCGCGCCCAAAACTCATCTTCGCAAAGCACTAGTATGCTCCCTTTCCGCTGATAATGCACGGGATTGAGAGCAGCAAAATTTGCAAGTCGAGCATAAATGTCCAGGTTTCGATGTACTCAATATCGCGTTTGACCCAATGATCGAAATCGACATGATCGCGTCCGTCGAGCACCCACAAACAGGTCAGACCTGGTTTCGTCTTTAGTCGCAGTCGCTGCCAAGGTTCGTATTTCGCAACTTCCTCTGGCAATGGCGGACGTGGTCCGACGAGCGACATTTCCCCGCGCAGAATGTTCCAAAACTGAGGCCATTCATCGATCGAAAAACGTCGCAACCAGCGACCGATGGGCGTTATGCGTGGGTCGTTCTTGATCTTGAAGGCAATTCTTTTCTCGTTCAAGTGTTCAAGGTCAGCTCGCATCTGTTCGGCACGCGCAACCATGGTTCGAAATTTATAAAACACAAAATTTTGGCCGTTCAATCCGCAGCGCACTTGGCGAAACAATACCGGTCCGGGCGATGTCGCTTTAATCAAGATGGCCACGATCACGATCCAAGGCGACAAGACCACGAGCGCTGTCACAGAAACGACGACATCGAGTGCTCGTTTCATTCTCAGTTCCCAGCCCTTGGGCTCCGAACGCAACACTAAGATGGAACCTGCCGTCTCGTTGCCATCAGCCTGTTTGCATTCTTGTTCTGCGAGTCTCGCGGGTAAAACTGTACGCATGGTCAGGGTTGAGATGCCTTCGGCAGAGTTCAGCCTCGAGCCCCGCTCGCAGTCGGCATGTTCCGCAGTCGCCGAATCGAACTCATGCAATTCATTAGGCTTATGTTGCGTTCCAATCACAGCTACCTCGACTTACCGAATAATCTGTTCGTGGCTGACATTGACCAACGACGATTCGTTGCAATCGTGGGAGGGCGATAATTCGGAACCCGATCCCTCACCTCCGTCCTTTTGCTTGCAGCGCCGAATCTGCGAAGTGACACGAATACGAGTTACCATCTTGGTCAGACCGGGAAGGCTGGTAGACCAAACTTCCAGCGCCGCTCGCAACTCGCGCATGCCGTCAGGAGTTAGCGAGAAAACATAGGGGGTCGGACGATTCAGACGAAAACTTGCGATATCGTCGGGCAAGCCCGCATCGATCCACGCGTCGATATCATGATTCAGCTCGACTTCGACGGGGGCTGAAATCTCGGCAAAACTCCTGCCCGAAGCGTGGGTGCTTTCTTGATATGCATGGAAGTCTCGCCAAAAAACTTCAAATGCAGGGATTGCTGAACTTGCTCCGCGCTCGAGCAACAACTCGCGAGTCGCATCCATGGCACATTTGCAGATTTCAAACCAGCAAAAGAACGATGCGCGAGCCCGATACTTGTACATCAGGTTGTCACCGATTTCGGCTCGCTGCAATTTTTGGAAATTGTCGGGCTGGCCGTAAAACTCGGCGCAGGCTTCGTAAGTTGGGAACAATTCATTGCGCGTTTCGGCTTCGAATTCGTCCAAAAATTGGCGAACGGTTCCCTGGTCCGCTTCCATGGCCTTGAGCATGGCTGACAGCCAATCGAAGTTCGAAATACCGAAACGACGTACGAGTTTGATGATGTGCTGGAACCAGTTGTCATTCCAGAAAACACTGAAGGTTAAATGGTACTTGCGAGCTTGCACGTAATCCTCAAAGGGCAACGTGTCCGTTTCGACAATAATCTCTTCGATATCGAATACTTGCTCGTCGTCGTAAACTCCCCAATTCTTCGGCAAGACTCGGAACCTCGTACCAAATTGGAACATCTGGCGAGTGGCTAGCTCTTCCATCTCCGAGCCCTTGAGCATCATGGCCTGGAAGCAATGCATTTGGTTGATGTCCGTATCGAGAATGCTTCGCAAAGCGGCGAGGTGGCTGTCGAGACTCTCGCCTGGAAGGCCGAGAATAAGATCCGAATTCGATCGCAGACCACGCCCTCGAATGTACATATTAATCTGCTCGTAAGCAGACAATTTGATGTTCGAGCGTTTGACGTTGCGCAATACATTTTCGTCCAGCGATTGAACTGCCTGGTACAGCACCAATGCTCCATTTACTTGCTCGAGCGATTTGATGATTCGTTCAGGACGATTCTTGCCCGTCGTGGCATCGATAAACGTTGGCCACTGAAATCGCTGTTGAGCACGACCGATGTGCTCAGACAATTCGACGTCGCGCTCGTACATTCCATAATTTGCGTCTGCAATGCGCAGCGTCCCCATCGACGGAGATCGTTCATGAATGCGAGTCCCGATGTAATCAATCTCCTCCTTGAGCCGATCGGTTTCAAAGTAGTTTACCTTGGTATAGAACTTGGTCCCTTGAACGCAGAAACTGCAGGTGAAAGGACAACCTCGATTGGTTTCGATCATGGGTGCCAACTTGCCGTCAAAGAATTCATCCATGATGCCTGTCAACCAAGGCGAGGGAATATCGTTGACGTTGCGCTTACGCTCCCATGTCTCTTTGCGCACGATACTCCCATCCGGTCGACGGTAGATGGATGAAGGAATTTCACGCTCGCCAAAGGCTCGCACACTACAGCCTGCCGCCAAGAATTCGCGCACGACTTCTGTCGCCAAAAAGTCCGCTTCTCCCAAGATGTAAACATCGATCTCTGGTCGGTTCGACAAAAAACTGATTTGCCGGTCAGGCTCATTGGGAATATTAGGACCACCCATGACCGTCAAACAGCCGGGATTGAGCTGTTTGGCAAGACGCAAATAGTGGCGTCCCAGTCCTTCATTCCAGACGTAGTTACCAACCATCAGCACGTCGGGCGGCTGCGCACGCATGGCCTCGCCAAGTCGATTCGGATACGCGTACAGCGAAGATTGGATTTCAGGCAACTGCTGATCCATCACCGCTTTGAGATAACCCACACTCAAAGGCATACAGTCAGTTGACAGCACTCCGCCAAAATTGTGGCGCAGGTCAGCCAAATAGATTGAAGCAGACATATTCGCCACCCTTGACAAATCTACAAACGGCCATCGGAGAGCACGTAAAATCTTAGCGACCAGACATTGCTCTTATCACATATGCTAATGCAAGAGATTGTGTCGCCCGAAGTAACTCTGCGGCTCGCCACACCTCGTTTAGCGATTTGAGCTGCGACCAGAAGCAAAGTCAAGTAAATTGCGCTCGGATGCATGCCATTTTAATGAACAAAAGTATGCAGATGACACCGGATACACCGAAATGCCGGATGGCACAGAATTGATGAGAAATGGCGAGACTCTGGCCTGCGGTACCGGTGGTTCATCCTGGGAGGGGCGGAGCGCCAACGCCGCGCAGCTTTGGGTAGTCGGCCAGATGCGCCAGAAGCCCAAATAGGGACAGCCATAATCCGCAACCGAAATCCGCGTCGATACGCGATTTTTAACAGCCCCGTTTAATCCGCGAGCGCCCAGTTTAAATTCAGTTTTCGCGCACGTTGGCAATAACTTGCAATCTGAGATCGCGAAGTCGATGCCAAATCACGGCGTGATTCTGACTCATAAAATGCTCGATACCAGTCCACGGTTACTTGCAAAGTGCTTTCGATTCCCCAAGCACTTCGCCAATGGAGATGCGTTAGTGCTTTGCTCGAGTCAACCTGCAAAGCACGATGTTCGCCCAACGCATTCTCCTCGATTCTTAGAATGGATCTTGGCATTGGCCATAGATCGATAAACATTTGTGCGAGGTCACCTACTGGCATGCATTCGGGTTCGTAAGGACCAAAATTCCAATTTGATGCAAAGCGGACTGGATCCCGGCCTAGGTGCCAACCCAAGGAGAGATAGCCACTCAAAGCTTCAAGCACGTGCTGCCAAGGGCGTACCGCATGTGGACTGCGTATAAGCATTTCGCCTTTCGAAACGATCGCACGCACCAAATCGGGAACGATCCGGTGCGCTGCCCAGTCTCCTCCGCCAATAACATTACCCGCGCGGGCTGATGCGACTGCAAACTCACGAGGTGAAGCGACTGCGTGCTGAAACCTGCGATCTTGATAGACCCCAACCACCAACTCTGCGCACGCCTTGCTCACTCCATACGGTTCGTAACCTCCCAACGGGTCGGTTTCGCGGTAAGCCCATTCCCAATCGGCATTTCGATAGACTTTATCGCTGGTTACTACAATAACTTGCGCTACGGAATCTGTTTTTCGTGCAGATTCGAGAACATTCACCGTACCCATGACATTCGATTCGAATGTGGCTCGAGGATTGGAGTACGCTTCGCGGACAAGCGGCTGAGCGGCAAGATGAAAAACCATTTCCGGGCGCTCGCGACGAAAGACATCTTGCAGTTTGTCGTAGTCAACAACGTCTCCGCGAACATCATGCATGGCCTCTGCCAGCCGACAAGCATCGAAGTGATTGAGTTCCCCTGGCACCGAGCTCGAATATCCAATCACCTCGGCACCGAGCTCGGTCAACCAAAGTGCGAGCCACGATCCTTTAAAGCCTGTGTGGCCAGTTACCAGAACACGTTTGCCGCGATAAAAGCCGCCAAATTCATTCATCATGGATTTTTCGAAGGATTGGTTACTATGTGGGAGGAGTTGCTATCAGTCTATCAGGCTGGCGTGACTTAGCTGAAATCATTGAGTCGTAGTATTACTTGCGCCGCAGTAAAACTTGCTCAGAAAATTCTGTACGGTAATACTTGTACTAAGTCGAAGGCAAGAGGCTGCACTAGATCCGCTGGTCCAGCCGGTATCGGCTTTACGCAAGGCACGTGCAAACTTCGCATCGCATGTTACGGTCCAGCAGCGGCCTGAGGCAAGCCGGTGTTGTGGCTGATGAAAATGCCAAAACTGCGCGAGAATGGAAGCACTTTGTCGATATATTGCTCTACAAAGAGATTCACTTTGGCAATACAACTTTTGGGAATATAGACTACATCGGACGGTTGCAGAGCCACATCGCGACTTTTGCATTCAATGATGCTTCGCACGTCGTAAATGCAGCATGATCCGTCGTTTCGCCGCAAGACGACTTTTCGTTGGTCAGCGGTATCTTTGAATCCGCCTGACAGAATGATAGCTTTCAACATCGTCATGGAGCCCATCACTGGAAATCGACCTGGCATTTGAACTTCGCCTCCAACGTAAATGTTATTGCCGGAGAATGAAGTTACAATCACTACCAATTCTGGCGACTTAAGGTCCGACGAGTAAGCGTGAAACAAATTGTGGTGCAATTGCTCCGGTGTTAACCCAGCGGCTTGCATGTCGCCAACCAATTGCAGCGAAATCATCCCGTCTGGCCGAACCGTTACCTCCTCGTTCAACTCATCGACGCTACGAAATTTTATGGCCAGTCGATCCCCTTTTTCGATAACGTATCGATGAGCCCATTCGGTCTCGAACAACTGGAATTCCGCTGGTCTATTTCCTGACTGTTGGTCAGCGGCGAAAACAGGCAGAGCGGAAACGTCGGCTGAGCCAATGTCCGATCGTAAACTCATGTCGACGACGGGAACACCTTCGATTACTGATACACTTTCAATTATCGGTACACTTTCGCTTTGAATTGGCTGCGGACCTTGCGCAAGCGAAACCAACAAAGGTGTATTGTTCAGACTCGCGGAATCTATTGAACTTGAGCCCAATTGAGGTATCACGGCACTTTGCACAACGGCTTGGTCCGCTGAGCTCGCAGCGATCTGGCGAATGTCCGAAACACCCGCTTGCCCCGTTCCGTTTGGGGACAGCTCGCCAAATCGAGCAGCCGTTGGGAAGTTTGGCGTCAGTTGAGTTGCCATGCCAGCATCGCGGGTCGGTTTTGAGGCACAGCCGGAAATCAACATCATGCACATGGCCGCCACAGCGACTTGCTGAATTCTACTTCCAACCTGCCGATCACAAGTGGACCTAAGGCAATGCATGCAATGTTCCTTCATTGATCCAGTTTACGCATTTGGTACTTATCGGTACCGATTAATCCGTAAGCAACGAAAATTCCAGAAGGTCTAACAAGCGAAACAACTGGAAAAGTTTACCTTTCTGGAAATGTCTTAGCCGTTCACCGCTGTTCATTTCGTTGGCTCAACTGTAACCGAACTTCAAATTCGCGACACTAAACTGAATGGAGACCATTGGTTCATGCGAATATTTGTCTGAACCCAGTTGGCTTTTGAGCTCGAATCGCACACGGCGGCGGTCTTCGCGATCTCAACCGTTAGAGAAACGCAGAAGAAGCGATGAGCGCTGAGAAGGAATCGGCTAGCCGAGTTGCAACGTTGGTTCGTCCCAGTTCCATTTGGTAACTTCACAGGTTGCATGCTCTCGTTCATCGATCACTGCGGAAACTAAACCATTAAGTGTTTTCTCTAACACAGACAAAAGCCTCGCAGCGCAGACGACGCGAATTAGCGTTAGGGAACTACAAAAGAAAAGGCGCCGAACTACGATCCAGTTATTTTTTCACGGTCACAATCGGCTAATTGAGTGGCAAGTGTGCGAACATATTGAACAAATTTAGTGCCGCCTTCGAGTCGTTCCAGAGGTAAGCCTTTCGAAAAACACGAACCTACGTGTGCGCCAACTAATGCACCTGCCATCGCCGCAATCGTATCGGTATCGCCACCTTGCCAAAGCGCAGTGGAAACTGCTTGTTGATAATCTTGGGGATAGAGTGCAAAGCAAGCCAACGCTGTAACAACAGACTCGTGCGCCTCGATCCCATTTCCGAATTGTTCGATGTCTTTGTCTTCCTTAACTCCACGCAACCGTTCCAATCTGTTTTGGAACACAACAGTCGAGCATAACGGCAAAAGGCTCTCAGCGAGCAGCAATGGGGCGATCGATGATTGCGAAGCAGCAATCGACGCGGTAACTGCAATGAGCTGTGCTCCTTCAATTCCGAGCTCGTGCCGATGAGTTGGCCAGGCACAATTCTTGGCTTCTTGCCAAATTCTTTCCAAGTCACCTATGAAACAGAGGCCAATTGGCGCGCTTCGCATCGCAGCACCGTTTCCTAGCGATCCGCCCGGAAATAAATGTTCGGCCAAAAACTCGTACTCAGCGTTATCGCGGAATGCCTCAATTAAAACCCGCGCGCCGCGTCCGTAGCCTCGCCACGATTCATAGGCGTCCACAAATCGCCGCATCAAATCATCACTAGCGATCGCTTGGTTGTCGGCAAGGTATTCCGCAACCGCGAGCGTCATCTGCCCGTCGTCTGTGTATCGGAGCTCTTGTCGATTCAATGCATACTCAAACGCGGCCAACTTGTCTTTGAACTGCGAGCGGAGTTGATGCTGTTGTATCCCTTCGAATCGCGAACCGACAGCATCAGCGAAAATCAGCCCAATTAGGCTGCCGTAAATCCTGTCTACCACCGAATTCATGTGCGATTTCTGCAAGAATAGAGGTAACTGCTCAATAACCAAGTGCATCGGATTTGCGCATTAGTTACTTTTGTCTTGCAAGATCATAGAATGAACTTGGCTCGTGCACCTGGTTATCGAGTGGTTACGAATAGAGAAGTGTTTCTCACTGCTGATGATTGTAGTAGTTGTAGATCTGCAGCTTCAAGTTGCACAGTTGCAATGGAGTTGTTGGCTGGCCGCAAAAATTGCTCACGGATTTTGCAATCGCCGTTTCATCGCTCCTGCGCGTTGAGCTCTCGGCGGTCTTTGCGTTAAAAGTTGCGTCGCTCAGTACTATTTGAAACGCAGAGGACACGGTGAACGCTGAGTTGGGAATCGATTTTGGGGTTTGGGGTTTGTCCAATAGGTGAGTGCTAGCAGGCGGCGAGGAAGCTGTACGCGCGCGGCCCGATGGGCTCGCAGTCAAACGATTTCGCCGCTAAGACTTACTTCTGAAATCATCGAAGGAGGCGCTGTCCATTTAGGTTTGTGGCAACAAGCCTGAGGTGCTTTCGATTGACTACTTCAAGTCGAATTTGAAGTTGTTGCCGCCACCGGATTTTACCAAGGCGCGCAGTCCAGAAGTGTCGGAGTTAGAGTACTTCTCGGGTAAAAGGTTCTTTGGACCAGAAGCACCGCCTGTCTTGGCGCTTATCGGTGGTGGAGCGTAACTCTCGGACAATCCGGGAGGAGCGAGCTGGCCAGGAGGAGGTGTTTTTACGGCAACGGGAGCATCGCCATCATATTTAGTGATTTTCACTTTATATTGACCAGCCACAGCGCCATCGGCTGGGCTGAACGTCGACAGTTCAAATACACCTTGTTTATCCGTTGAGCCAATCGCGTTGCCAGTCCCCTCCATCATTTCAAATGTTACCGTGGCATTTTCAACCGCTTTGCCGTTGTGGAACACAGTTCCTTTGACAGGATAAGTGGGCGGAAAATCCGATCCTGATCCACAGCCTAAAGTCATGGCCGCTGTCAGGCACAACGCTGGCAAAACAACCGTCCGCGATTTGCCACTGACGAACATCCAGGTCATAAATTCTCTCTCACCAGGAAAACAAGTACTAAGGAAAAGGACAAGCAAACAACCGCAGAATACTGCCCCGCATGCTTCAATGCGAGAATTCTTTTGAATCGATGGCGCGTGCCATGATCGATCCAACAAGCCAGCCGCAATACAAGCGTTGCGGCCGGCGTTTAAAAAAAGAAAATTGCGGCTTGGAATCAGTCAGATAATGAATTCACTTCGCCACCAGATTTACTTCCAAGTGCACCCCATACTCCATATGGACTTTGACCGGAAGTTGGATTGGGAAGCGTCAGGTTGCCAGTATCGACTGAGTTGGAAACAAAGCGAACTGAACCGTCAGCAAAGGCTGCATTGACTCCACCTGTATGATTGCTACTTGGTGGCAACAACGAGCTGACCGAATCTGCATTGCCGTTATTGTCATTAGCACAACCAGGCGCGTTGGGCCCAAGTACTGTGGTAAATCCGACGCGTTCAGGTTGACCGTCGGTCCATAGTGCGCCAAAACGAGCCTTCACGATTAAACCAGCTCGAAAATATTGGCCGGAACTCTGTGTCAAGCATATACCTGGGGTGTTAACAATATTGGCTAAGCTAGTCGCCAGACCGATGCCATTTCGGACTTGGTTTGCCACGACAGTCGATAAGCCCAAATCTGCTTTAAGGTGTTCACTCAAGACGATCGTGTTGCTGGTACCGTCGGTGATTTCACCAATCTTCACGCACAATTGGCTACCAAAAACTCCACGTGGAGTTGTTAGATCGCGCACGTTGGTGATCGTGTCTCCAGCGCACACCGCATAGTTGTTCATTCGAATGTTTGCTGCAGAATTAAAAACTGGGCCATCCGATGGGCAGTGCAAAGTTGTTGGGGACCGATCCCAAACACTCCAACTGCACCAAGCACATGGGCCATTCGGCGGTAACCGAGGGCCACCTACACCCGTATAGCCTGTCGCGCCTGTCGGATCTCCAGCGGCGATAGCTTGCGCCATCGGACCTTGTTCGACGAACGCCAGCAAGGCTACGAATGCAGAAAGACGCGAACCATTGCTCTCAACTCGAGAAGTACCCGCAAACGGAGCAGAGCCCACTCCCGTTCCTCCCTTGCGAGCTGGAAACTTGCCATACGTGTCATGATAATTATGCAGCGCCAAACCCCACTGCTTGAGATTGTTGGTACACTGCATGCGACGCGCAGCCTCGCGCGCCGATTGCACGGCGGGCAACAAAAGGCCCACCAAAACACCAATAATGGCAATCACCACTAACAACTCCACCAGCGTAAAGCCGGCAGCACGATATCGACGCTGATTCATAAACCCTACCTCCAAATTGAAGACAAAAAATCCAACCTATTCTGAGATCAAATAACAAAAAATAACCTTCGAAATCTTCTAAGATTATTTCTAAAACACGACTGCTAGTGCTTGCTAAATAGTATCGACGCAGCGAGAGAGTAGTCCATGGTTCGAATTGTGTATCGCGGAAAAATGACTCTGAATTAATTGTTCGCGTAAATAGGTTAACATTACATAACTTTCAACCACCTACCAATTCATTGACAGGAGATTTAGAAATGTATGGGTCGATGAGCCA
>CAZVBC010000013.1:15771-37521 GCA_964625155.1 uncultured Pirellulaceae bacterium | reverse complement strand
ACTGTGGGCGGAGGAGCAAGCAATTATCATACTCCGCCAATTTGGCGATCTGTTGAGCGATATGAAACGAGTTGAACCAAAGTCACGGGCTGGATTTGGAGTATTATCCCAATTTACAAAATAACAGCGATTTTGGGCTGGAGCGATTTTGGGCTGGTTTGGGTCGGGTGGCGAAAGAACTGCTGGCCAAAGTTTCGAACAAGATTGATGATTTGGAATCACAGCGATTATGGCAGAGGATTACTACAAAACACTTGGAATCGAACGGACTGCGACGGCTGAAGAAATTCAAAAAGCCTATCGCAAGTTGGCGCGAAAATATCATCCAGATATGAATCCGGACGATAAAGCCGCAAAGAAAAAATTCCAAGAGATCCAAAAAGCCTACGACGTTTTAAACGACGTTGAGAATCGCAAGAAATACGATCAATTTGGTACGAACTTTGAAGATGCCGCGCAGTGGTCCGCAGGTGGCCGTGGAGGTGCAGCGCCGTTTTCGTTTGATATCGACCAGATTTTTGGAGGCAAGGGAGGACCAGGTGGTGGGTTTCAGTTTGAAGGCGACATGGGAGACTTGTTGCGTCAATTTGGAGGTGCGGGAGGTGGCGGGCGCGCACGCGCTGGACGAAGTCGACCACAGCCAACTGCGGGCCGCGATATTTCGGCTGAGCTGGCAGTGCCATTCAATACCGCAGTGATAGGTGGGCAAGCTGCAATTGCGGTCGAGCGAGGTGGAAAGCGTGAAACTTTGCAGGTCTCAATTCCTGCGGGGGTTGATACGGGGCAGAAAATCCGCTTACGAGGCCAAGGGGAGGCATCGCCAACTGGAGCAGCGAATGGAGATCTCATCATTACTTTGCAAGTAGCAGCCCACCCACATTATCGCCGCATCGGCAATAATCTCGAGCTTCGATTGCCAATTACTATTGGCGAAGCCGCGCTAGGTGCCAAAGTAGACGTCCCTACGCCTGACGGAATCGTGGAGCTGAAGATCCCCGCCGGTAGCTCAAGTGGCAAGCGTCTGAGGATCAAAGGGCAAGGTGTGCGAAGTCCGCGCGGCCAAGCTGGCGATTTGTTCGTTGAGCTTCAGGTTAAGCTACCAAGTAACTTGGATAAACCAGCCCGCGAGGCAATCGAGCTCATTGAACGACAGTATACCGAGTCTCCCCGAACCGGACTCGCTTGGTAACCTATTGGTTTCCTGTGCACAGTTTGAATCGCATATGAATAATGGCTTTAGTGAGCTGAATCAGCCACCTGACGAGAGCTATCCGAAGTGTCTCAGGCTTCGCAGCGGTCAGGAATTTGATGCTGTATTTGCATGTAATATAGTGGCGGTCGATCGGGTGTTGGTGGTACATGCACGCTCGACAGCCTTGTCGTCGATGCGATTGGGATTGAGTATCTCCAAACGAACAGGAAACGCACCACTGCGAAATAAATGGAAACGATTGATTCGCGAAGCCTTTCGTCGTCAGCGCAGCAATTTTACTGGAGGAATGGATATTGTTGTTCGTCCCCGTAAGGGGAGCCAACCTGAATACTCAAGCGTGGCAAACTCCCTACGCAAGCTTGTCGAGCGCCTGCAAAAACAGCTTCATCAACCAAACATGGTCAAGCACGAATAGATGTCGCAAGTCATGAGCTGGCTCAGCGGATTACTTGAATCTATCCTGGTGTTTCTTGTACGATCGTACCAACGCGGAATTTCGCCACTGCTTGGGGCAAAATGCCGATTTCATCCAGGTTGTAGTGAATATATGCTCCAAGCCATCAAGAAGTATGGCTGTGTTCGTGGTACGCTACGAGGGATTTGGAGGATCATGCGTTGCCATCCATTTTCCAGAGGTGGATTCGACCCTCCATAGACCTTTTGCTTTTTGCAGTTGACAGCCACGGC
Source organism: uncultured Pirellulaceae bacterium (assembly GCA_964625155.1). Lineage (GTDB taxonomy): Bacteria > Planctomycetota > Planctomycetia > Pirellulales > Pirellulaceae > Aureliella. The sequence continues at coordinate 35,621 of CAZVBC010000013.1, read as the reverse complement.
GGCAAATCGCCAAAGGGAACAGCAGATTTACTTGTTGGTACTTGACCCAAAAAACTTGTGAAGGAAAAAGTGATGGCAGATACCACGAATCATCAGCAACCTGACAAACAGGGGCGACCACAGGACGACGAAAGCAGAGACGATCGACGGACGTTCCTGGGAGTCGCGACTGCTGGGGTTGCTGGGTCACTAGCATTAAACGCAGAAACCACGCTTGGTCAAGAACAAGGCAGAAACCAAGGTGATGCAACCACTGCAGGAAGCAGTAAACAAGCGTTGTTTCCACCTGGTGCACCTGCTGCTGCGGCAGGATATTCGCCAGGTATTGTGGCAAGTGGCAAACGAGTTGTATTTGTGTCTGGCCAAGGCCCCGAGGATCTTCATGCCCCCATGGAAATTCAATTGCGTCAAACGATGGATCGCATCGGCTTGGTTTTAAAGGCGGCTGGTGCGTCGTTCAAAGATGTCGTGATGTTGCGAGCCTACTTTGTAAATATCAAGCGAGATCTTCCTGTTTATCGCAAGGTACGCCTCGATTACCTCAGTGAGCCCTTTCCCGCGTCGACAGCTCTAGCCACACCGGAGTTGGCTATTCCTGGTTTGGAAATCGAAATCGAAGCGGTGGCAATTATTAATTAACTCGCTAAGCATGCTCGAAAGTCTTTGCTCGGTTTGGCCGTACGAGCTTGCCTCTTGTTGCTTTTCAGACTCAGCGGCTTGGTAGTCCATGAGGCAAACTGTGCCGCAGCAGTATCGAAAGCAGTGCTGTGCGAAATAAAGTTGTCGCCAATTCGGTTCGTCAATCACTAACTTTCAGCGATACGCGATTTTAGCTTTTAAATCACTCATAAGTCACGAGCACATAAAGTATGAAAGCGATTGCAGTCCGTCCTGGTAAAAGTGGCACAGTACATCTGCGAGACATTCCTCCTCCGAGCCTTGCGGCGATTGCTGATGGGCGCGGAGTTTTGGTGAAGGTTCTCAAAGTTGGCGTGGATGCCACTGATCGCGAGATCAATGATGCGCTGTACGGTAACGCACCTCCAGGGGACGATTTTCTAGTCCTAGGGCACGAGTGTTTTGGTGTCGTCATGGAAGTGGGAGCAAACGTGCGCTCTGTTAAACCGGGCGATTTTGTAACCGCTACGGTGCGTCGCCCTGGCACATCGATTTACGACAAAATTGGCACCTACGACATGACCAGTGAGGAGACCTATTACGAACGTGGAATCAATTTATTGCATGGCTATTTGACTGAGCAGTTCGTTGATTCAGAGGAATACATTGTCAAAGTTCCCAAGGGGCTTAAGCATTTGCATGTATTGATGGAACCGATGAGTTGTGCGGCGAAAGCAATTCAGCAAGCATTTGAATGCCAACGTCGCATGAGAGTTTGGCAACCAAAACGAGCCTTTGTGCTAGGAGCTGGCCAAATCGGTTTGCTCGCAACATTGGTGCTGAAACTCAAAGGGCTGGAAGTCTTCACTTTGGCTCGAGGTGCAGCACCGAATCTAAAAAGTGAAATCGTGGCTGGTTTAGAGTCGAAATACGTCAGTACTCAGCAGACAAGTTTAGTGGAATTGGCGAGCCAAGTGGGCAAAGCCGACCTGATTGTCGACGCAACTGGCAGCAGTCATATTGCGTTCGAAGCGATGCAGGCGCTAGGGCACAACGGCGTTTTGGTCTGGACCAGTATTACCGGCGGTATTCGCCAAACAGAAGTCCCGTCCGATAAAATAAACCTCGAATGGGTTTTGGGGAACAAGCTGTTGCTGGGTTCGGTAAATGCTAACCGCGAACATTTCGAATCCGGAATTCGCGACTTGGCACTTGGTGAGGTCATGTTCCCTGGAGTGATTCAACGGATATTAACCAATCCCGTCGATGGTCTCGAAAACTTCCAAGAGATGATGAGGTTATTAGTGGAGGATAATTCTGCGCTCAAGGTCTTTGTCAACGTGGCATCCGTTTAGTTCAATCGCAAACCAAGCGTTTCATCAGGGACGGTTTATCAGGGACGGTTCATCAGGGACGGTTCATCAGGGACTCAGTGTAGCGATGGAAAAGCCTCGCAGAGTCGAACAAGCTCAAACAGTACTCGCAGACCAATGTGTAATCCGTGACATATTTGCCTGGGATCGATTGGACGGCCTTCTTGTACGACGTGTGAGGATTCAATTGAAGATCATCGCAAAATGCTTGAGTATCGGATGGGGAGTCGTTTTGGTCGCAAATTGCGGATGTACACCTGACGCTACAAAGTCCGAAGCGGAAAGGCCAAGTGCTCAACCGACCAATCGCAGCGCGACGAGTGAAAACTGGGCGCAGATTGTTCAGTCCGTCCTGAGTGGAACTACGACAGTCGTGCAATTATCCGAAACGCCGATCGATGGCAATAATCTGCGAGACATCGCCAATCTAAAAACGCTTGAAACGCTGATTCTCGATGCAGGTTCGATCTCCGATGACGACATGACCGTGGTCGGATCACTCCCCTCCCTGACGCATCTACGTGTGCGCGAATCTCGGCTCACTGATGCAGGTATCGAAAAGTTGGCGAGTGGCCAGTTGAGCCAACTGCGTATCTTGAATTTGCCTCAGGCAGTTATTACCGTCGAAGGGCTCCGTAAGCTGACCAAATTCCCTGAGCTGCGACAACTGCGGTTAGGAGGGCGTCAATTGAAGGATCAGGAGATGGCCGAGATCGCCAAGCTCCCTAAGCTGGAATCGCTGCATTTGATCGGTCCAAAATTCACCGATCGAGCGCTTGAGTATGTTGCAGAAATGTCAGAATTGAATTCGTTTTATCTTGATGATTGTGCTTTGAGCGATGTGGCTTGGAAGAAACTATTTACGGCCAAGCCCAACCTACACGTTCACATTGATCAACATCATCACGATCGCGATCCCGCGCAACACCCACATTAGGCATACAAACAGTCACGCGCGGAAACAACAATTAGCCGAAAACAACGGTCGCAGTTGGTCTCGCGATGAACAATTTCACCCATATCACCCATTTTGAAGTGGAATCGTTGACATTCGGAACGGTCCCCAATTATATTGCTAATTGCTTCTGCGACTTTTTCCATTTGTACCTAAATCACCCCGTCCCTTTTGGTAGCGGACGGAATGGGACGTACTCGTCGTTTACTTTTGGCTTTCTCCGTTGTTAGCACCCCCCTTGTCACGTCGTAATTTGAGAAGAAGTCAATGACTTTACTGGGAAAAGCCTTTACGTCACTGATTCTACTGCTCAGCGTCTTGTTTTTTGCGCTGGCGACAGGAGTGAACTGGACAAGCGTCAATACCCGTGCGATGGCGGACCAACGCAAGGCAGATGTTGATCGGCTGAGCAAACAAGTTGAGCTTTTCACGGAGATGCTTGAGAAAAACAAGAGTGAGTTAGCCATTGAACAGATTTCGCGTCGTTCGGTACTGGCGGCGCTGCAAACGCAGGTCGAGCAAATGGAATTCGAAGTGAACGAAAAAGTAAAGAGTTTGGAGAAACTGCAAACAGCCTATACAGAATTGGCTCAGACTCATCGCCAAACAGAGAAAGAGCGAATTGATAAAACTGCCGAAATCACTCAGTTACGGCAGAAACTTAACGACACGATTGCAGCCCGAGATGTTCAGTTTAAGCAATTGACTGAGTTGACCGACCAACTCCATCGGTTGCAAGGTAACTTGCAATCTCTTGAAGCTCGCCAATTGTCTATGTCGAGCAACTGAGGCAATTCAACTGCATTCTTTCGATTGCTGAGCACCTCGAAAAGGAGAATACATATGACCCTGCTCGGTAAAGTGATGATCTTCGTCATTTTGCTGCTAAGCATCATCTTCTTTGCAGCTTCATGGATGGTGAACCAAACTCATCGCAACAATCGAATTGTTGCTGAAGACCTTCAAAAGAAGCTTTCTGATGCTGAAGTAGCATCCCAGCAATTGCAAGAACAATTGGATCTGGCGAACACCAAGCTGGCCATCGAAGCAACCGCGCGTAGGTCAGTCTTGTCGGCGCTGCAGACGGAACTCACTGCAGATCGGCAAGAGCTCGCACAGTTGCAGGGGAGAATGACACTCTTGCAATCGACACACACAGAGCTCGATCAAACACACAAGGAATTGGTTGCCAAACGCGAAGCAGAAGTCAAAGAAAATGCCGATCTGCGTAAACAGTTAATGGATGCTTTGGAAGATCGTGATTTAATGCATAAGAGGTGCGGAGAACTGACCGACTCGTTTTACCGTACGCGCGGCAGTTTGGCGGCTCTCGAAGAAAGGTATGCCAGTTTAGCGTTCGAACACACATCGGCTCGGGAAAAACTTGATATCTTGGGTATCAAGCCCGAAACCAGACTCGATGGACCGCCTCCTGGCGTGAATGGATTGGTCACTGCGCTCAGCACAAATGGGCGAGTTGAAATCAACTTGGGTAAAGATGACGGAATTCGAGTTGGAAACACGTTGGAGGTGAGCCGCAACTATCAATATTTGGGACGGATCAAGATTTTGACAGTTTCGGATAACAGCGCGGTGGGTGAAATCTTGTCCGGTTACCAAAAAGGATTCTTGCGAGAAGGGGATCGTGTCGATTCCAAGTTGTATTGATCTTTCTCCCGCACACCAAATTTTGCTTCGAGTTGGTTACCCATGAGCAGCTCCAATACGCCGACAAAACAGTACAACGTTTACACCGTCATGTTGATTGCGTCCGCCATTTTTATGTTTGTGGCTTGCATCATGATGGGATTAGAATGGGCGCGAGGATAGAACCACTCGGCGGCGGCAAGTATGCCTGTTAGCCGTATCTTTGCCCTGAGAACGAGCCAACGGAGGACTTGGCGGGCATTGTGACCGCGAAAGCAACAGCGATGAATGGAAACTATCGCGGAGGAAACAGTCGCCTACTGGCCAAGGTACTCGATGCTTGTCCTTGGCCGATTTGTTGGTTGCAGAGCGACGGAGAAATCGTTTACGCAAATGCAGCCATGTGTGAGCTCGCCGGCGCCGACGCGACTGAACTGGTAGGTTCGAAATGCAGTTGGCAGCTTGCAGCGGACGGAATAAAGCATGGGCCACTCTTAGGCGCGATAGCGCCCCCAGGTGCAGTTACTCACGGGGAAATGCTTGTGCGCCAAATTCCTTGGCCGCCAGCATCTCCAACTGGCCAAATCGAGCAGCATTTTGTTCCATTGGCTCAAAATGGAACCGCCGCTTTCAGTTGTCTCGTCATCCATGCAGTTGTCCCGATGCTTAAATTAAATGCATCCAGTTCGGCAGTACGAGACGCCACATTACAAGCTGCCGAATGGCTTATGCGATTGCGTTCGCAATGGGCACAGCTCGACGGACTCTTATCACTCTATGGCAAGTCGGCTGCCTCACAAATCGCAATGCGACGTGCCCAACTTGCCTTGGACAGCACAGAAAGTATCTTCGCTACCGGCCCGGCAGGGGTGGGAAAAACAGATGTTCTCCGCGCCGTGTTTGCGGGCCGACTAAAACGTGCAGGGAGAACTTTAGCGGAAGGACGTTACTTTCCAATCGATTGTGCATCACAAGATGTTTCATTGATTGAGGGCATGCTCGACATCTTCCAGTCATTTTTGCTGTCCCAAGAACCAGCGTTTGCACATCAACTTGTGCTGGAGCGGATCGACCTTGCTTGTGATTCTGCTGTTAATGCACTGAACCGCTGGTTGGCTGATTGTGCGTCCCCTTGCTGTCTGTCAGCAACCAGTCGCAGTTCTTTGTCGACACTATCGACTCGCAGTGAAGATTGGAGCAAGCTGGTTTCTCATTTAGGAACTATAGAAATTGAGATCCCTTCCCTGGCGTCTCGCCGCGAGGATATCTCGTTGCTGGTTCAGCAAGCTTTGGCTGTTGCGTGCCATCGGTTGCAACGACCGACGTTGGTCGTTAGCGCTGCTGCCATGGACCTATTGACTGCTTACGATTGGCCTGAAAACGTTGCTGAGCTGCAAAGGTTCGCAATCGACGTCGCTGGCCAAGTTTCAGCGCCCTCAACGCTTCAACCGCAACATTTACCGCTGGCCATTCGCACCTTCGGCAGTACAGTGCTGCATAAGCAGCCAAGAACGGAGCCGATTGAATTGGACAAGGTTCTTTTGGATTTGGAACGCACAATCATCGAGCGTGCGTTAGAACTTTCGCCTCGAAATCGCGCCCAGGCCGCACGCTGGTTGGGAATCAGCCGACCGCGTCTCCTTCGGCGTATTGAAGAGTTGGGGCTGAATACCGTCGATGACGCGGACGAAGGTAATTGAGATTTCTCAAGTATTATGTCGTTTGCGATAATGTTCAAGAAAGCGGGCAAGGCGACCAATCGCATCGCGTAAATCATCTTCATGTGGAAGAAATACTAAACGAAAATGGTCGGGATTGGGCCAATTGAATCCACTTCCTTGGACCAGCAGTACTTTTTCCTCTTCGAGCAATTCTAAGACGAATCGTCGATCGTCTGCGATTGGGTACACGTTTGGGTCAAGGCGCGGAAACATGTACAACGACGCTTTTGGTTTCACGCAGGTAACGCCAGGAATCGCAGTAATCAATTCGTGAGCCAGATCACGTTGTCGCCGCATGCGACCGCCAGGTGCCACTAAGTCATCAATGCTCTGGTAACCTCCGAGAGCAGTTTGAATTGCATATTGACCAGGCACGTTGGCACACAGTCTCATCGAGGCCAACATGGTTAAGCCCTCGAGGTAATCTGCTGCCAGTCGCTTTTCTCCCGAGACAATCATCCAGCCGGATCGATATCCACAGCAGCGATAGTTCTTTGACAGTCCATTGAGCGTTACAAATACTACATCGTCGGCCAATGAAGCGATCGAACGATGAGAATGGCCATCGTACAGTACTTTGTCATAAACTTCATCAGCGTACACGACCAACCCATGACGGCGAGCGACGTCGATAATTCGAACCAGAATCTCTGGAGGATAGAGCGCTCCGGTTGGGTTGTTTGGGTTGATTATCACAATCGCGCGAGTGTTTGGACTAACTTTTCGTTCAATGTCTGCAATATCGGGTTGCCACTCCGCTGACTCATCACACAAGTAATGGACCGGAGTGCCGCCCGAGAGACTAACCGCGGCCGTCCAAAGCGGATAATCAGGTGCTGGCACCAAGACTTCGTCGCCGACATTGAGCAAGGCGTTCATCGCCATCACAATCAACTCGGACACGCCGTTTCCCAAATATATGTCTTCCAGCGTAACTCCTTTGATCTGTTTCTGTTGGCAGTAGTGCATTACCGCCTTACGGGCAGAGAAGATCCCTTTGGAATCCGTGTATCCAGCAGCGCTGGGCAAATTACGAATCATATCCTGCTGGATTTCCTCAGGCGCATCGAACCCGAATGGGGCCAGATTGCCAATATTCAACTTGATGATGCGATGCCCTTCCTCCTCCATCTGCTTTGCGCGGTCGAGAACTGGCCCGCGAATGTCATAGCACACGTTCGAGAGTTTGTGAGACTTGGTTAGTGGTCGCATAATACCTTTCGCATTTCAGGCTCCGACAACGTTCATCGCTCGGACGAAAAAGGAATATTGCTAGTATTTAGTATTAAATAGCGGGTCGGCCTAGTGCTCTGTCACGTCGAAAATTTGGGGATCGCAAAAATAGGAACGCGAGCCTGCTCAATTGACTCAGCAGGAGCTTCGCCCTCCCGATCCCTAAAATCAAGCTGTAACGAGGCACAAGTCGTTTTTGAGTCGTATAAATGCTACCGAATCTGTACCGAAGCAGCAAATTCAGCACGATCCTCACAACCACCCTCGAAGACTATTAGGCCAAGAAATTCTAGCTTCCTTTGGCCGAGCTGTGAGAATACTTAGACTTGTAATCCATGAAAAGCTCGACTGTACTAAATGACGCAACCATTTCATTCTTGTTCACGGGGATTGTCGCGAAATAGTCTTGAAATCAAGCATCGACTAGAATCTTATCTCATTAGGTAGACTACAGACGCGATTGGATGCTTGCGCCGGTATCTGTCTTTTGCGCGAAAGAGCTGCCTGCAAGTAGCAGGCTCTCACGTATGCTCTGATTGGTCAAAGCAAACCTTTTTGGAAACTATCACTTGTATCTTGGCGAACATCTATCGTGGTGGACATTGGTCGTTTCCGGCATCGCCACGTTTCTATTCGTTTCATGGCGTACTAATCCTGCCAGAGCGCTTGGTATCACCGTCGCGATTGCATATTGCCTACCGTCCTGGATTATCTTGCCGATATTTGATGCCAGTTCGGATACCATTTACGGTTCTGGTATCGACGTAAAATTTACGGTCGCCGTGAGTTGTCTGGTCCTCTACTGTTTTATGCCGGGGCGCACTTTCCCAACCACGCTTGTGGCTTCTGATTATGCCATGCTTGGATTAATAAGTGTGCATGTGTTTGTCGACATCTACAAGGACGGGTTTCAATGGATGCACTTTGGTCGAGCTTACGCCGAATGGTACCTGCCCTACATTTGTGGTAGGGTCGCGTTGCAGTTCGTCGACGATATCCAGCCACTTGCTAGAACCATGGCAATTCTTGCAATCCTGCTCGGGACGGCCGCCATCATCGAAGCCACAACTTTCGTAAATCCGTTCGAGCAGATTTGGGGGCCGCGCCCTATCGAAGGGTTTGATCCACAAAGCGCCCGTTGGGGATTCAAGCGAGCGTATGGTCCATGTATGCATCCAATTTATTGTGGCGGGCTGATGCTGATACTGCTCGGACCAGTGGCATTTCTGAGCATCGCTGCCGCAATGCGCCGCTTCCATCCAGCATGGCTGTTTGCACCACTTCCAGTCGTTTTAGGAATTGCAGCAACCGGATCTCGTGGCCCAATTCTTGGAATTGCCGCCTTTTGTTTATTCTTTTTCTTCGTGCGTGTGAAACGGAGTAGAATTCCACTTGCTGTGTCAGCTCTTGCTGGGATCATAGCGCTAGTTGTCTTTCAATCCTCGGTTCTTCGTCTCTTAGAAAAGTGGAGCGGCGAGGACCGAGAATCTGTTCGCCTAGTCAAGATTGATGACGCGAGCCAGCAATACACCGGAACTCGCAATCGTTTACTTCTCATCGACGCTTACAAGATTGCCTTGCGCCGTTCGGGATTGTTGGGTTTTGGAACTCAAGCCGTAACCGGTTTTCCCGTCAACGTACCGATCGGCCAGCATGAAGCAGCGACCATGAAGCGCATTCGCTATATCGACAACCTGTACGTCCTCCTAACTCTTCGTTTTGGCTATCTAGGTAGCGGTCTCTTTCTGACAGCTATCTTATGTGCCTTAGTTCGATGCAACTTAGCCCACGACCGAGCATACCACCGCAGTTATTCCATATTCCTTGCCGGTACATTTAGTTCGCTAGCGACAATTTCGCTCCTCTTACTCACCGTCTGGATGCCCTATGAATTAAGCTTCCCGATGATCATGAGTATGGGTGCTACATCTGCTCTGCAACTTTCCACGCGCTGATGCTTCAGCACTGATGGAACCGGAACCGACGTCGAGTGAGTCGATTGCAAGCTCCGGTTTTTGGAAGACCCAATCCAGGTAAGGACTTCATGCCTGAGCCCGTCAATGCCACGCCGTTTACTTGGATGGATCGTTGGATAGCCAAGCAAAAACACGAAGTTGGTCGTCCGTTGAGATTAACGTGGTACCGTCGGGAGTAAACGTCAGACTTTCGATTTTTGCGCCTCGGTGTCCTTCGAGAGTGAACAGTTGATGGAGTTTGCCATCGAGGCTGGCGGCAGAATACCAAACGCTCACTGTTCCACTGCGATCGCCAACCACCAAGACCGAATCGGTAGGCGAAGTTGCCAGCGCCGTCAGGCTGTCTCGTGGAAACTCGATCGTGGGTAACAAAGTGCTGCGAGCCGGCGAGCTCTCCATTTGCTGAGAAACGGTAGGGATGAGCTCAAGGCGATCTGCTTTCTCGGATTGAGTTACGAGGGCAACGTACATCGACGTTTCACGGTTCCCCTGCCATGTTTCACCAAAAAATCGCAGTTCTTTACACTCATGGAAGAGCCTGGAATCTGCTGAACGAGTTAACTCGACCGGATCGGCGCTAACCTCAGCATAAAAACGTACCGCGCCGCGCACGTCGCATGTCGCAAATTCTCCCCTGCTGCCCCACGCCCCTGCGACCACTTCAGGCATCTCGCGCACCGTTTTCCCAGACGGCAAATCAATAATTTGTGCTGAATGAGATTCATGACTAGTGCGCAAAAGCAATAAATGATTACCCTGCGGTGAGATGCGAACTTGAGAAATGTCATTTGACTTGATTGGTATCGGAGCCCACGCAATATCTTTTCCGTCAGCAATCTCGGCCCACCAAATCCCGCCTCCTTCCTGCAAAGTCACTAAACGATTTCCCAGGGCGTTCCATGAGGCGCTTAAAACCTGTTTGCGAGCGAGTACGCTTGTCGGGAAGCTCTGATTGCTGGACACATGGAAAATTCCACAGTCCGACGTCGCCAGTATTGAACTGCCATTCAGCTCAAGTACTTTCTGAACGGTTGGGGAACCAGCGAGCATGGAAGGCGTCGTTTGGCCACGGCGGCTGACTAGCCACTGGCGCCCGTCGAAATCTTCGTGTTGAGCGGGTGGCTTTTGATCCGGAGCATCGAAGATGATTTTGGCGGATTTGGTTTGATGTACACTACCTGGCAATCTCGCGGCTACATAAACCACTTCTTGGCCACCCTCGGATCGAACCAATAAATCGAGATCGCGCCAAGATTGAGGCCGGACGCCCGTTAAATTCAGTTCGTTCGAAAAATCCTTGATTTGTGGGTTGCCAATTTCCTTTCCATTCCAAGTGAACCTGGCAATGCGACCGGAAGTGAATCCCACATAGAATCGTCTTCCATCAGGTGACCATGTGGATTGCATGGGCGGATCAGCGTTGTTGGCCAATTGATTGACAAACAAGTCCGCATTGTCCCAACTGGAGTGATCGTCCAGATTGAACATCCTTACTGCACCGGTGCGTTTTGTCAGCAAGATCCAATTTGGCGTCAATGGATGTGGACTGGCGAAGAAAGTACCAAAGTTGTCATTGGAGAACATGGTGTTCGAGGAAACGTCGAGTGACTCAATCCGCGTTGCATCGTCGCTGGCATAGATAATTCCCTTGCCATTCAGCAACGAAATTCTGGGCTCGATTTTACTGGCCCTCGTCCACCGGCGAAGCATCGTTCCCGACCGAAGCGACCACTGACAGTATTCAGCGATGTTGGTCGTCGGGTTTACATAGCCCTCGCTATCTGATGTTAACAGGGCTGACGTGACAAGCGTCTCCGTAGAATGGTCAATGGCCATGTCTACAAATCGTGCTCCAGGCGTGTGCCCAAAATAATGGGCAACTTGTTGTTCAGCGAAAGCTTGGACTCGACCGTTAGCCAACGACCATTTGTACAACACCCCGTTGGCATCCAGGGCCAAGGCGATTTTGCCATCCGACGAAGGGCCGGTTGAGAGGATAGGAGCGGAAAACGATTGGACTTGCCCCGCCGAGTTCAAGGGCAGCATCTGCCGTCGCTGTTTTTGTTTGGCGATGCTCCAGACAATCATCTGGCCATGTTCATCGACGCCGATCACATCGTCAGCAGATACTGCGAATAGCGCCGCATGAATATTTCCAGATGTTCCAATTAGATAGCTATCGTACATCCATTTCTTGTGATCATCTGTGCGCTGCCAGACATGCACGACCGAGTCGATACCTGTCGTAAGCAATGTGCCGCTTGTGGGATGGACGGTAATCGAACTCACTGCCGTTTGATGCACAGCCGGTAGTAATTCTTCAATACTTCCTTGATTTCCTGCGGTATCGAGTCCAGAAACAAAGATCCGACCTTGAGCGGAACCGAAGATCAATAGATTCATGGATTCAGCATAGGCGATCGCAGTAATCCTACCCTTATTGATTCTTGCTTTCCCAGACATAACGCCATTTGGAGTCCGGTTCTCGGCAGTACCAAGCATCTGATCCACTGACAACAGGCGGCTAGTGCGCTGCTGGAAATCCAATAAGTGGCAAAACAGATCACCTTCGAACTCGACAACTGCAATTCCTTTGTTGGCGTTCGAATTCATAAAATGGATTGAGCGGAGTTGACCTCGAATATTCTCGAAAACAAAGGAAGCTGGTTGGTTGTGCCATTTCGTATCTTGTGTTGACTCGCGTTGCCAGAACCACACACCACCGTTGATTCCGCCGATTACGCGCAGACCAGAATGGTCAAATGCAAACGCTTGAAATGACCGATTATTCGTGGACTGGAGTTCCTCCGGCTTTGACTCACCCAGTCTCCATAAAAAGACTTTATTGGTCTTATCTTGCGCAGCGATAGAATAAACTACCGATTTCGCGTCAGGCGAAAGTGCAATGCCTTCCACGGTCGTTGCTGGATGCTGCTGTGCAAGGGGAGGGAGTATCTCTAATTTCCCACCTACCATGTCGAATACTTGCACTCGTCCATCGATTGTTCCGAACGCACCTCGTTGAGCTTCCGCAGCAAACGCAATAACGCTGACCGATGAAGGGTTTTGGATGCGATCCAAATCTATATTGCCTAGCAGCGCGGCACGTCGAGTTGCCCAGGAATCGAAGCGAGGCTTGTTGGTGGATAGCAATGACTCAAGCGATAGTTTCGCCGAGTCCAAGCTCTGTTTGCCTTTCACCGTATCATACTGGGCGAACTGCGCGATAGCGAGTGAGAGGTTGGATTGAAAATTCCCAATTTGAATTTCGTCTGCTTTATGCGAAACCTCCAACTTGGCTTGTTCTTCTTTTTGCCTTGCTTCGTCGGCAACTTTCTTAGCGACGACCGCATTGTCCCGTTCTCGCTGGGCGACTCCCAGCGCAGCGCTCTCAGCCTTTCTGGCTGAGACGGCAACATCGCGATCGTTCTGTGCTTGTTGCAGGGCTTGCGTTTCAGCTTGCAATGCTCGAGTGGTTTCCTCTCTGGCCTCGACAGCCAGTTTTTCTTTCTGAATAGCGATTCCACGTTGCCACCATGCTACCGTGGCTAACCCAGAGACTCCGACCAAGGCAGCGATGATTACGATGGAAACGGTTCGCTTGAGCGACTTCAATCGCCGCTCGCGTCCACGCGCTTCAGTTCGCTTGCTCTCCGCTTCGACAAATAGAATATTCTCGGTCGAATTCGAGCGATCGAGAGTCTGTAAACAGAGATCATAATCGCCGCGCTCTAATGCACATTGTCCGTAGGCTAGACGACAACGCTTGAGCCCCGAATGGGCTGCAGGATTATCTTTCCAAAGTTCGACGGCATCTCGAAAGCCAAATAACGAACGAGAAAACGCTTGATAATCCTTGTTTCTGATCGCCTGGTTGAGCAAATCTTCAGAGCGATTCGCTAAGGCGATACTCTCGGCATGGCGACGGTATTCCCGAATTGCCTCTTGCATTTGTGCGACGGTCGCATAGCGATCGCCGACTTCCGTGGCCATGGCTCGCATGGCTATATCCAGTAAAGCATGCGATGAACTGGGCGGAATGATTTGGTTTTTCAGCGCAGCCCTTAAACACTCGTTGACCGTTTTTCCAGGATGGGGAGGAATACCGTTAACAACTTGATAGAGCATTGCTCCAAGCAGGTAAACGTCGCTCGCCGGACCGATCTTGGCAATATTGTGTGCGGCCATTTCCGGCGCCATGTAGGCTGGAGTTCCTCCCAGACTGAAGTTCTTGCTGCTGCGAGTGTTTACCGCCAAACCCCAATCCATCACTAAGACTTCACCAAATGTTCCGAGCATAATGTTCTCGGGCTTCAAGTCTCGATGGATGATCTGTTTATTGTGGGCAAACGCGATCGCATCGGCGACCTTCATGAGGATTTCGACGTTTTCGTCGATAGACTTAGTCTTGATGACGTGTTGCCAGGGAGTTCCGTTAACCAATTTCATCGAATAGAACAACATACCGTCTTCGCTAGCACCCAATTCGTGTATTGGAACGATATTGGGGTGATCCAGTTCGCCGGTGATCTGGGCTTCGTACAGAAATTTGCGGCGACTGTCGGTAGAATTTCGTTGTTCTTGCTTGATGGCTTTTAATGCAATAACGCGGTCGATCGCAGTTTGTTTAGCTGAGTAGACGACTCCCATAGCTCCCTCGCCCAACTTCTTGAGCATCTGGTAATCGCCGGATTCTCCGACAGTTTCGTCATTCTCAACCAACTTGCGGATTGCAACTCGTTGGATCTCAGCGTCAACTGCTAAGCCCTCGGCTTTCAACGAGTGCATAGGGTTTTGACTAGATCCGGCCACTCCGTCCCACATTCTCCTCAGTCGGCCGGAACTTCCCGACATCGCTTGTGATCCGACCGTGCGGAACCGATCTTCTTGACCGACACCAGATTTGGCGGATCGAGACGCAGAGCTTGCGACAGATTTGTTTGCAACTGTCTGCTGGGAACTTTTGACCGATGCACTACCTGTTTGTGAATTGGGGGCGTTCGGCGGATCGGTTTTATGTGGATCTCCCTCAGATAAATCGTCTAACGTCGCATAGGGATCGGCGTCCATCGGCAGCGACTTAGAGTCAATTGTGGCTAAGCTATCCTGTGAGGGTGAATGCGAATCTAAAGTACTATCGCCTGCAGCATCGTCAACGTGACTGTCTAAGGTCGACATGCTGGAGAAGTTTGGGGAATTTGAGTCCAGCGTGGCCATCGTCGATAGCTTGCCGATCGGTCCATCCATCGTCTGGAAATTATCGCCAGCATCTTCTGCATCCTGAGGGTCGGCTTGAGGCGCTGCGGCGTCGAGGGCTAATGTGGCTATATTGTCCGAACTTGTGCTTGATGAATCGAGACCAGTAGGCGATCCAGCAGCTATGGAATCGAGCGACCACGTACCCGAAGGATCGTCATCCGTCGATTCAGCGTCGGGCGAATCCAGCGTCAACATCTGAGGTTGAATACCGCCGCTGGCTTCGGGCAAATTCAAAGTTGCACTACTTGGGTCAGCGGATTGTTCTTCACTCCAAGTAGAATAGTGTTGGTCGTCGGCTGGTACATCGCCAGCTATCGTCGCCAAATTCGGGTCATCGAAGTCGGCTGTATCGAGCGGGCTCGGATCGATCGTGAGCTTAGCGGATGAATCGTCGTCTAAACTAAAAGTTGATTGTGTTTTGCTCGCAGACTCCGCCAGATCCAAAGTGTTCAAGTTCGCAGATTCGGTGGCCGGGCCATCCAACGTTGCCCAGCGTGGACCTAGGTAATCTGTAGTATCGCTGGGATTAGAAATTGTTTCGTGAACAACTGTTGGTTCTTTTGCATCAGCCATCTCACTAATTCGGTCGATCGGAAGTCCGTCCAGGGTTGCCAAGCCGTCTGCGGCATCGCGCACGAGGAGGCCCAACTTGTTGACGAGTTCAGTACCGCACGCGGAACATCGCGTGTCACCTTCATTTAGGCTTTGCTGGCAGTTGGGGCATCTGCCCATCGCGGCTCTCCGATTATCGACGTGGTTGCCTCGGTTCCATTTTGCATGCCAACACGCGATATGGGAACTAGCTTTTGCCCTGATCCGACAACAATTGCCCAATGCGTCTGATCTTGCGACCAATTCGATTGAATGCTACTCGATTTGTGCCAGAAAAACTGCCCATTGGAGCGGACTTGGCTATTCCCTTCGTGGAGGATTCCGTGGAATTTATCAACCACCACGCACCGCAAATAATACTTGCATAACCGGCATCGGCAGAAGATAAGGCATAATTACTATCACTGGCTTGTGTCTCAAGCCATGCACCATCAGTGGGCTTGGGTCCCACAGGCTGGGCATGAGCAGGCGACGCATCTGGAGCGTCACTTTGGCTGCGGGCGTTTGCAGGACGAGGGTCGATGTTTGGTTGCGGCTCGATCCGAGGCGTAACGCTTGTCCCAGCCTCCACAGAATTTGGATCTGGCCAATCTCGAATTGGAAAGACGTCCAACACGGTTTCCTTTTGATTTACATCTTTTTCAATAATTGTATAAACCCCCGATGGTCGCTGTGGATCGCTTTGTAGTTCGCGTTTCCAAGCGTCGATATCTTCGGCGGTTGGAAAACTACCTGAGCTGACCTTCACTGGGATGCGTTCACCCAAGCGAGTACCAGGCCTTATTTCTGGGCGGAGATCGGCGTCGCTTTCACTGCTGTCGGTTACTGATTGAGGGCCCTCGCGCAAGATCTCTTCAAATGATGGCAGTTCGCCCTGCTCAGCTTGTCCATCTTTGTTTCGATCGTGAAACGCGACGCGATAGATAAAAACTTCCGGCTCGCGTTCGATCACGATTTTCAACTCGACGTCCGATGTCGGCACTTGCATTGGCGACAACGGCAATTCAGTAGAGTGGTAAGCGATCGGGCGCGGGGCTTCGACCAGTTTGGGATCTTGGATCAGAGGCAACGAGATCTTGTCGCCCAACGAAATTACATCCGATACCTTAGATGATTGAGAGGTCAAATCGACTTGCCCGCCATCTTCGAACAAGAAGAAATCCGTGGAGCGACGCATGACGATCGTGGTTGGCAGCCATTGATAGGTACTTAAGAAATCTGTCGACAAAGGTGTTGCGCGAGTAAAAACCCCAGCCGCATTCGATGACTGTGGAAAAGCAGCAATGGATGCCGAAGGATCGCGATCTGCCACGCCTCGAAACAGAGAGTTGGCTAGGTCAACTTCACCGAGCGCATCAAAGAGCTGGGCCTGGCCATCAGCGTATCTGGCGATAGCCACAAATCCACGTTCACCAGCCGAACCAAACTGTGTGGAGATTCGCTGTCTCACGTGGCTTTCGCCGTTCTCGGCTCCTGTATCAAACAAAACCACGTGTGTCGAAAGGAACTGTGGTGTTGTTGCCTTGGGATCAAACGCACCGAGCGGCCCCTGGCCACCGTTGAAAACACGAAAGTTCAAATCGACTGAGTTAATTGCTTGGTTTGCCGCAGGAGTAATTGTCGATGTTACCAACTCGCCGCCGTTGATAGCCATTTTGCCACCAGCGATCAAAACCGCGCCACCTTGGGCGTCTGTTGTACTTTGAACGGCAACGACTCCCGATAGACTAAGGTCGGCTTGCCCCTTGGTTTCGATATAGATGTGCGGTTGGGCTCCCGTCGCACTCAAGTTGCCGATCGTCAAGTCGCCGGTATTGACGATATACAACGCGTATTCGTTGCCGAACGATTCAACAAACGAGAAACGGTTGATTATTTGAGACTGTGATTCGCCGCTGATATAGTTGCTGGTAAACGATACGCCCGAAGGTAAGTTCTGATTTAATACATCCAGAATATTTTGGCCAACTCGATTTGCAGTTGCATTGAGCGGCTGAAAGGATTGCAAAAGGGTATTGCCACCTACCATTCCCTCAACAAAGCTAACATGTGTATCGTGCAGATGGACTGAACTTCCTGCGTCAATCGACAGTCGCCTTGCAGTCACCATGCTGCTTGCGGAAATATCGTCGATTTCGCCTACTGCTCGCAGCAATATCTCGTCATTGCTGGCAACCAAGTTACCTACCAGAATCGCATTACCAGCTATTAAAGCGATATCTCCATTGCCACCCGCATCGACCGACTGAGCGAACACGTTGCCGCCGGCAACTAGTCCGATATCACCATCGAAAGTGCTGAATTGGCGCACGATTAGGCTGTCCAATTCACTCACAAAGATTCCTCCAACTCCCGTTACACTGGCGGTCAGTTCGTGTACCTGGATCTCTAGTGGATTGCGTAGACCAATTCCATCGCGAGCCGTCAATGTTACTAAGCTGCCTACGGCATTTGCCACGATGTCCACATGCGTATCGCCACCATCCAGTATGGCTCCGTTACTGCTGCTCACGACTAGCGCAGCGCTGGTTGCATTTGTAGTTCGCAAGCCACCAAGAAAAATTGAGCCATCTGCCTCGACAAGTATCTTGCCAGACCCCGCGTCAATCAATGCGCCGTCGGCCATCCTGACATTACCCGCTTGGTTGCCAACGGCATCATCAGCCCGAACAGTAACATCACCACTGGACGTAGTTACACCACCAACCATCGCGAATACGACGTTTCGATCAGCCGATAACACGATCTGCCCGCTGCTACTAGCGATTTTCTCCTGGACCATTACGTCGGCATTTGTCCCGTTGGCCGTCAAGTTGATCGATCCGCTCGTTGCGCTGACTTGATCAATCACTCGCACAGAGCCATTGGCAATAATTTCGATCGCTCCACTCCCTTGTTGGTCAAAACGCCCGAGCTCGATCGAACTGAGTTCGTTGATTTGTATCGCACCTGAGTGAGAATTTCTTGCAACCAATGTATTGATATTGGTTTCGAGTGGATTTCCATTCCCGATTCCCAACTTCGCAGCCAATGTTACGACGCTGCCAATGGAGTTGGCGACAACATCCACATGTGCATCTCCGGCATCAAGAATTGCTCCATTGTTACTGAGAATTGTTACTGCGGACGCAGTAGCATTTAAAGTCAGCAAACCTCCCAAAGAAACGTCTCCGTCCGCAACAATTCTAATTATGCCCGTGCCAGCATCGATCAGCGCTTGGTCAGCCATGGCTACCATGCCACCGTTATCGCCAGCCGCAGTATCAGCCATAAGTGATACATCTCCAGCCGAACTGGAAAGATCCCCGAGACCATTAATTATTACATGACGACCAGCAGAGAGGTTTATGTCGCCCAATGTCGTTGTCACAGGAGCGGCCACAATCAAGTCTGCTCCAATTCCAATCGTTCGTATTGAAATCGCACCAACAGTACTGGAAACTCCACTTGCGGCTGCCAATATTTCAGCAGTACCACTAACGGAAATATCAACACTTCCCGGCCCCTGTTGACCGATGCTGGCAATCCGCAGCGAATCACTTTCCACAAGCTGAATATCACCAGCAGTGGAATTCGTCGCAACGACTTCATACATGCGGACTTCCAGCGGATTCCCGTTGCCAATTCCACTGGCAGCCGACAAACTTACAACACTACCTGGCACGTTTGCATCGATCTCGAAATGAGCATCGCCACCATCTAATATGCCACCACTGGTCGAAGAGATTTTCACGGCGGAAGCTGTGCCGTTAGTTGTCAGCAGACCGCCAAGGATTATGTCGCCGTCCGCAGACATGGAGATTTGGCCCGACCCCACGTTTGCGAATGCTCCATCCGACATCAATATGCTTCCACCATTGTCTCCGGCTTGGTCATCTGCTCGAACAGTTAGATCTCCGTCGCTCGTAGAAATATCGCCACTTGCTGAAAGCCCCACATTACGATCGGCAA
Source organism: uncultured Pirellulaceae bacterium (assembly GCA_964625155.1). GTDB lineage: Bacteria > Planctomycetota > Planctomycetia > Pirellulales > Pirellulaceae > Aureliella. The sequence goes on along the minus strand of CAZVBC010000013.1, from coordinate 16,276 downwards.
ACAGATCTATGTCACCACCCTGGGTAACAATAATTTCGTTGACGATCAGATCCGATGATTTGCCGTTCGCGTCCAGTTGCACTGCACCGAAGGTTGAGCTGACTCCTCCAGTTCCGGCTACGATTGTAATAGTACCTTGCGCTGCAATTGTGATCGCACCGCTTCCTTGCTGATCGATGCGAGCCAATTCCAGTCCGTCACCTTCGTTAATGAGCAGATCACCAGAATTCGAAACTGTTGCAGCCAGCAAATTGATTCGTGTATCGAGTGGATTACCATTGCCAATGCCATTATTCGCGACAATCGTCACCCTAGCGCCCGGTGAGTTAGCCTCGATATCAATGTGCGAGTCACCTCCATCGTTGACGGCTCCACCGGAAACGATTTTCACTGCGTCGATTGTCGAATTGGTTGTAAGTAACCCTCCGAGTGTCACAGTACCGTCGCTTGATAGCTCGATCGTCCCGCTTCCTGCGTTGATCAATGTTCCATCGGCCATCGTGAT